>NZ_JBEOSJ010000004.1:0-364720 GCF_040302905.1 Streptomyces sp. NPDC096193
CGGAATTGCTGCGCCGCAGCATGTCCTCGAGTTCACTGATCCGATCCAGCAGATCCAGCACCAGACCGATGGACGCATAGTTCAGGCAAAGCCCCACCCGAAGCCGCTGCACACGAGCCAACGTCGCCGGAGCAGACGCCGCGAACCCCAGCTCCCCACGACTGTCACGCGACGCCTCCACCAACCCCAACGCCACAAACCGCCGCACAAGATCGGGATGCAAACCACTCCGCCGAGCCACAGCATCCAGACTCAACCGCCGCACCGGCACCAACGCGTAACGACGGACGACGACGGCGGGCTGCCGTCTCGTCACCGTGTCGGTGTCGGTGTCGGCGGTGAACCGTGGCTGCTGGGTCATCCTGGCTTCCTCGGGTCGAAGGTGGACACGGTCGCCAGCTGCTCGAACAGCTCGCGTTCACGTTCACTGAGGTCGGGCGGCACCATGATGCGGACCTCCGCATACAGGTCCCCGTCGGGTCCACGCGGATTGGGCATGCCCTCACCCCGCAACCGCAACCGACGACCGCTCGACGAACCGCCCGGGACAGTGACCTTGGCACTCCCACCCGGGGTCGGAACCGGCACACTCGCACCCAACGCCGCCTCCCACGGCGTGACAGGCACCACGACATGGATATCGCGGCCCTCCAGGCGGAAGCGCGAGTCCGGCTTGATCCGCACGAGCAGGTAGAGATCGCCGCGCGGGCCTCCGCCGCCCCCGTGGCCGCCTTCCCCGGCGAGCCGGATGCGCTGACCGTCGACCACTCCGCGCGGGATGTTGACGTCGTAGGTGCGTTCTCCCTGAGGTCCGGTGAGGGTGACACTGCGTTTACCGCCCCGGTATGCCTCCTCGACGGTGAGGGGCAGCTCGGCCTCTTGGTCGGCGCCGGGTATCGGGCCTCGCGGCCCGCCCCTCACACCGCCGCGTCCGAACATCCCGCCGAACAGGTCCTCGAAGTCGATGCCGGAGTCCTCGAATCCCTCGAATCCCTCGCCGTAATCCGACACGAACCGAACCCGGCCGCCCCCGTCCCCCGTGCCCCAGGCCGACCGGCCGGCGCCACCGGCGCCGCGGGCCCCGACTCCGGCACCGGCCATCTGCTCTTCCCAGTCCTCCGGCACCCTGCGGAAGTCTTCGCCGAAGCGGTCGTAGCGCTGCCGCGTCTTGGGGTCGGAGAGCACGCTGTACGCCTCGTTGATCTCCTTGAAGCGCTCCTCCGCCTGCGGGTCCTTGTTGACGTCGGGGTGGTACTTGCGGGCCAGTGTGCGGAACGCCTGCTGGATCTCCTCCTCGCTCGCTTCGCGCTGCAGTCCGAGCACGTCGTAGAAGTCCCGTGCCATGGGGTGTCACTCCTGACGCTTGCTGACCACGACGGATGCGGGCCGGAGCTGCATTTCGTCCTCGCCGTAGCCTGGGCGCACCACCTGAGCGACGGTGTTCGGCTCTGCCGACGGATCCTCGACGAGGCCGACGACCTCGTGCTTGGCCGGATCGAACGGCACCCCGGTCTCTTCGTAGCGGGCGTATCCGAGACCGCGGAGCACCTCCACCGCCTGGTCCCGTACGGCCTTGACACCCTCCAGTACAGCGGTCCGTTCGGACACCGCGTGGGAGAGGGCCAGTTCCAGGTTGTCGAGGACGGGGAGCCAGGAGGCGGCGGTGCGGGCGCGCTCGTCGCCGCGCACCGTCACCAGCTCTTTGGCGTGGCGTTTGCGGAGGTTGTCCAGGTCGGCGAGGGCGCGACGCCAGCGGTCGCGCACTTCCTCGAGCTCTGCGGCCTGCTCGTCCACGGCGCTCTGCTCGGGTGCCCCCTCGTCCTGCGGCGTCCGGACCTGAGGGCCCTGGTCGTGGGACCCATCCTCACGCGGTGGGCCCCCACCCGGCTCTTCCTGGGGACTCACCGGGTCCCGTTCGGTGGTCATGTAAGCCCCTCAGCCCTTGTCGAATTCGGCGTCGATGACGTCGTCGTCCCCTCCGCCGGTGCCGGCGGTGGCGCCTGCTGTCTCGGTTCCAGGGGCCGGCGGGCCCTCCTCGGCCGCGCCCGGCCGGTGGGCGGACAAAGCGGCGTGGATCTGCTGGAGTTCGGAGGTCAGCGACCTGACCTTGTCCACCGGCGCCTCTTCGTCGATGGCCTGCCGCGCGTCGTTGACGAGCATCTCGGCCCGTGCCTTCTCGTGCGCCGGTGCGGCGTCGCCCAGCTCGTTCACCTTCCGCTCCACCTGGTACGCGACGGCGTCCAGCTCGTTGCGGGCATCGACGGCCTCGCGCAGCGCCTTGTCCTCCCCGCGGTTGCGCTCGGCCTCCTGGATCATCCGCTCGACCTCGCTCTGGTCGAGGTTGGAGGCCTCGCTGATGGTGATGCCCTGTTCGGCGCCGGTGTCCTTGTCACGCGCTGTAACGTTCAGAATGCCGTTGGCGTCGACGTCGAAGATGACCTCGATCTGCGGCTCGCCACGCGGTGCGGGGCGGATGTCGGTGAGCTGGAAACGGCCGAGAACCCGATTCTCCGATGCCCTCTCGCGCTCACCCTGCAGCACGACGACATCGACGGCGGGCTGGTTGTCCTCTGCGGTGGAGAACGTCTCCGTGCGGCGGACCGGGATCGTGGTGTTCCGCTCGATGATCTTCGTCATCACCCCGCCACGGGTCTCCACACCCAGCGACAGCGGGATGACGTCGAGCAGCAGGACGTCTTCGACCTCGCCCTTGAGCACCCCGGCCTGGATCGCGGCGCCCATGGCCACGACCTCGTCCGGGTTGACGCTCATGTTCGGGTCCTTGCCACCGGTGAGACGGCGGACCAGGTTCTGCACGGCCGGGATACGCGTCGATCCACCGACCAGGATGACCTCGTCGATGTCGTTCTCGCCGACCTTGGCGTCGGCCATCGCCTGCTTGACGGGCTCCAGGGTCCGCTCGACCAGATCCGCCGTGATCTGCTCGAACGTGGACCGCATAACCGTCTCGGTCAGGTGCTTCGGGCCGGAGGCGTCCGCGGTGATGAACGGCAGGTTGACCTGGGTCTGGGTCACCGAACTCAGCTCGGTCTTGGCCTTCTCCGCGGCCTCGAACAGCCGTTGCAGCGCCTGCGGGTCGTTACGCAGATCGATGCCGTTCTCGTTCTGGAACTTGTCCGCGAGGTGGTCCACCAGACGCCGGTCGAAGTCGTCGCCGCCGAGATGACTGTCACCCGCGGTGGACCGGACCTCGACGACCCCGTCGCCGACGTCGAGGATGCTGACGTCGAAGGTGCCGCCGCCGAGGTCGAAGACGAGCACGGTCTCGTGCCCCTTCTTGTCCATCCCGTAGGCGAGGGCGGCGGCGGTCGGCTCGTTGATGATGCGCAGCACGTCCAGGCCGGCGATCTTTCCGGCGTCCTTCGTCGCCTGGCGCTGGGCGTCATTGAAGTACGCGGGCACCGTGATGACAGCCTCCGTCACCCGCTCCCCCAGCTGCTTTCCCGCGTCGTCGGCGAGCTTGCGCAGCACCAGGGCGCTGATCTCCTCCGGCGCGTACAACTTGTCGCGCACCTTGAAGCGCGCGTTGCCGTGTTCATCGGGGACGACGTCGAAGCCGACGGCCTTGGCCTCGTCGGAGATCTCGTCGTAGCGGCGGCCGATGAACCGCTTGGCCGAGTAGATGGTGCCCTTGGGGTTGAGGATCGCCTGACGGCGGGCCAGTTGGCCGACGAGCCGCTCGCCGGTGTCGGTGAATCCGACGACCGAAGGGGTCGTGCGACTGCCCTCGGAGTTGGGTATGACCGTCGCCTCCCCGCCCTCCCACGCCGCGATCACCGAGTTGGTGGTCCCGAGGTCGATTCCGACTGCCTTAGCCATGAGCTGTTACTCCTTGTGGAAGCTTGAGGAGAGGTGCGCGCGCCTGCCCGGATCCGTCATCCCTCGGCCGCGGTGCCGGTCGCCGGGGTTCCCAGCCGTTCCAGCAGCTCGGCAGCCCTGTCGGCCACGTCGGCGCCGACCACCACTTCGTAACGGGTGGGCTGGACGCTCTGGACCGAGCTGAAGTCGCGGCGGCCGCGCTGCATGGCGTACGCGATCAATCCGATGATCGCGCCGACCACGGCGCCGAACAGGAGACCGTAGAGGGCGAGGAGCAGGGCCGACAGCACCGGGTCGACCCAGTTGAGGAGTCCGAAGAGCCAGCCGATCAGAGCGCCCGGGAGCGCCCCCGACGCGGCTCCGCTCAGCGCGGCCCTGCCGTAGGTGAGGCGTCCGACCACTTGCTCGACGAGTTGCAGGTCCTGCCCGATGATGGCCACCCGTTCGACGGGGAATCCCAGGTCGGACAGGTGGTCGACCGCGCGTTCCGCCTCGGCGTATGTGCGGTACGAAGCAATGCTTCGACGGTGCTCGTCCATGGTGGCCCTCTCCGGACGGGGCACATCGCAGTGCCGTCCGTTTCACGATGACGCCTCCCAGGGTCGCGGTGCGCCGGGGCCGCGGCCTGCCCCTGCCGTGTCCAAATCGGCATGGACTCTCGCCCTGGGAGTGCAAAAGATCCAAATATGTGGAAACAGGCGCAGGTGATGCATGAATCATTCGCATTGCGGTGATCTGCAGAGGGGGGCTTCCACCAGAAATGGGGCCTGTGTCGATGACCGCTACAGCCGACTGGACCTACCAGGTGCGCCCCGAGGCCTGGAGCCGGGAACATGTGGCGAACCTCTTCAGCTTGTTCGTTCTCTCCATGATCATGAACGACGGCCGCGACGAGGCGGGCATCCTGCATCTGGCACTGACCTCCGTCGCACCGCTCGGGCCGTGCCGTTCGGAGGCCGGTTACCTGCCCTCGGGCGACCGCCTGGTCCGCACTCCGGCGCAGGGCGCACCGGACACGTCCGGGCTCGAGGACCGGCTCCGACACCTGCGCGGCTCCGAGGGACAGGTCCCGGTGCCCGGCCGGGAGTGGGGCTGGGCCTTCCCGCTCAACAGCGGCGACGGAGTCGGCTATCTCGTCGTGGGCGCAGCGTCACAGCCTGCCAGGGACGAACACTTCCTGGTCCAGGCCCTTGCCCAGCAGACGTCCGTGGCCCTCGCCAACGCGGTGGCCCGCCGCAGGGCCCGCAAGAACGCCGGGGAGCTGCGGCGGCTCAATGAGGACCGGAAGGCCGTGAACGGACGCCTGGCCACCTCCGTCGCCGAGCTCGAGCACCAGCGGAGCGTCCACGAAGTGCTCAGCGAGGTCGCGGCCAGCGACAGCGGCGTTCCGGGCATCGCCAGGGCAGTGCGCGGCCTCACCGGTTGCTCAGTCGCCGTCGAGGACCAATTCGGCAACCTGATCGCCTGGACGGGCCCGGGACGGCCCGACCCGTACCCGAAGCCGGACGCGGCGCGGCACGAGGAGCTGTTGCAGGACGTGGCCCGACGGCTGCTTCCTCTGAGGGTGGGTGACCGTCTCGTCGCGCTGGCCCAGCATCGCGGCGAAGTCCTCGGCTCCATGGCTCTGGTCGTCGGTGACGGGCACACCGCCGAGGAGGAGAAATTCGTCCTCGACCACGCCTGCAACGCCCTCGCTCTCGAGCTGGCCCATCTCCGGAACCTCGCGGAAGTCGAGTTGCGGCTCCGCCGTGAGCTGGTGGACGACCTGATCTCCGGCACTGACGACGAGAGCGCGTACGCCCGTGCCGCTGCCGTCGGCCACGATCTCCACGGCCCTCATTGGATGGCCGTCGTGGAGTGGGAGGGCCGGACGGACGACATCTTCGTCCAGGCGGTGGGCCGAGCCGCCGCCGGCCTGCGGATACGGTCTCTGTTCGCCAGACGGTCGGGCACGGCCGTCCTCGTCCTGGAGGGGCAGCCGCGTTCCGAAGCGCTGCACCTGGCGGTGGCCCGCGAGCTGGGCCCGGGCATCGGTTCCATCGGGATCGGCGGCCGCTGCGACGCCCCGGCAAAGATCCCGAGGTCGTACAGGGAGGCGCTCCGCGCCTTGGAGGTTCGCCGGCTCTCCCGAGAACCGCACGGAGTAACCAGCTACGAGGACCTCGGCCTCTTCCGCATGCTCGGGTCGGGGGGTGATTACCAGCAGGTGGAGACGTTCGTCCGCGAATGGCTCGGCCCGCTCATGGCCTACGACGCCGCCCACCACTCCGAACTGGTCCAGACACTGTTCCAGTACTTCGAATGCGGTGGCAACTACGACGGCACGGCCGCCGAGCTCGCCATTCACCGCAGCACACTGCGCTACCGCCTGCAGCGCATCCGCGAGATCAGCGGCAGCGACCTCAAGGACGTCGACAGCCGCCTGAACCTGCACGTCGCCACCCGGGCCTGGAAGATCCTGGGAGGCTCACCCCAATGAACGGAAGAGTCATGTACGACCGGAGCGTGGACTCCCGCGGACCCGCCGTCATCTCAGTGGGGGGTATACCGCTCGCCCCGGGCGATCACGTCTGCGCCCTCCACCGGGGACAGGAGGAGCGCGACAGGCTCATCACCCCGTTCTTCGCGGACGGACTGTACGAGGGCCAGGCCTGCGTCTTCCTGGTTCCCACAGGAGAGGGGAAAGCGTTTCGCGACCGGCTCGCCACGACCGTGCCCGAAGTCCGCCGCGTGTGCGAGAACCTGCAGATCAAGCCCCCGGATGAGAGCTACCTGCAGGGCGGCAGCTTCGACGGCGACCGCATGCTGGACCTGCTGTACGACTGGTCCCACGGCACGTTCTCCGAGAGCGACGGCACATGCGCCCGCCTGGCCGCCGACATGAGCTGGGCGCTCCCCCTCGTCCGCCCCACCTTCACGCACGAGCTGATCCGGTACGAGGCAAGGGCGACGCACTGGCTGCGGTCCTATCCACAGGTGGGCGTCTGCATGTACGACCTGGACAAGTTCGGCGGCGACATGATCATCCCGCTGATCAAGGCACATCCGCGGGTCTGGCTCAACGGCACGGTGCTGGAGAACCCCTACTACCTGGAGCCGGACGAGGTGGCCTAGGTACTCGGCCGGGGCCCAGGTGAATCGAACTCGGGGGCGAGGGAGGCAGCGATGAGTCCCGTCCGGTCCGACGAGCCTTCCCCTGAAGGCGTCCTGGTCCTCGACGCCGGATCCTCCAGCCTGCACATCACCCTGTGCTCCGCCGACGGCACCCGGATCGCGGCCAGGCATTCGGCGGGACCGCCCGGTCCCGAGTCGGCCGGGGACCTGCGGGACTTCCTGACCACCGTGCCCCGGCCCGACACCGTCGGACACCGTCTCGTCCACGGCGGGCCGCATCTGACCCGTCACACGGTGATCGACGAACGGGTCCGTCAACTGCTGGACGAGGTCAGGACCCTGGCGCCCCTCCACCTGCCGCCCGCTCTCGCCGTGGCCGACGCGGCTCGGGAGCTGCTGCCGGACGTGCCCCACGTGGCGTGTTTCGACACCGTCTTCCACCGCGGTCTGCCGGCCGCCGCCCGTGAGTACGCCGTGCCGGAGCGGTGGCGCACCGAGTACGGGATGCGGCGCTACGGCTTCCACGGACTGTCCTACGCGTGGTGCCTGGAACGGACCGCCGAAGTGCTGGAACGGCCTGCCGACGGCCTCCGTGCCGTGCTCGTCCACCTGGGTGGCGGCTGCTCCGCGTGCGCCGTTCGCGACGGCCGCAGCATGGACACCACCATGGGCCTCACCCCGCTGGAGGGACTGGTGATGAGCCGCCGCAGCGGCAGCGTCGATCCGGGAGCCCTGCTGTGGCTCCAGCGGCGCCACGGCCTGACCGCTCGCGAGGTGGAGGAGGATCTCCACCGGCGGTCCGGTCTGCTCGGCCTCTCCGGCACCTCCGGGGACACCCGGGACCTGGTGCGGGCACGCAAGCGGGGAGACACCGCCGCCGAAGCGGCACTCGCCGTGTTCGTCCACAGCTGCCGGCGCGGCATCGCCGCCATGTCGGCCTCGTTGGACCGCCTCGACGTGCTCGTCTTCACCGGCGAGATCGGAGAGGACCAGCCCGAGGTGCGCGAAGAGGTGTGCGCGGGGCTCGGGGTCCTCGGCGTGCGCGCGGGTCTGGCCGTTCCCCCACTGGAGGAGCTGTACCGAGAGGGCGTACGCAGGATCGACGGGCCGGGCCCAGGCGTACCCGTGATTGTCGTCGCGACCGGTGAGACGCAGCAGATCGCGGTCGAGACCCGGCGCGTCCTCACGTCGCCTGACGCATGATCAGGTGCTGCCGCACGATTCGGCTCGTTGTGCAGCGCCAGGAGATCGGGCCCCGACGGCGAGGGCGGGGGACGGCGTTGTGGCGCAGGGTCGTGACGCAGGGGCGGAACCCGCTCCGCACTCGTCCGTTCGAACAGCGGTCGGGCGTCATCGGCTCCTGTGCGCATGACGAACCGCCATTCCTCATGCGAGTTCGTCCAGCATTCCGTGCACATGCGCCACGGCGAGTTCTATGTCGTTGTACTTGTATTGGCCTGCACGTGACTCCGCGGAAAGGATCCCGCAGCGGTGCACTTTCTCGAAGTCACCGTAGGGGAACTTGTACCGGCTTTTGTTTCCCTCGTTCTGACTCTCGTCCACACCGAGGTACCACTTCTGGTATTCGGCCAGGCCGTATTCCTCCAGAAAGCGATTCTCCTTTTCCGCGGAGGGTCGGTCCCGACTCCAGGCGTCCCGGTCGTCAAGGACCACCTGCTTCTCCTTGACAAGCTTCTTCGCGTGTTCGAGAGCCTGCTTGTTCAGCTTTACCATGACGAGGTCGGCACCTCCCGCATCGTCGCGTACCGCAGGTACGAATTCCCCTTCAATCGACTCTACGCGACCGAAAGCCCGCCACCGCGGCCACGCACGGAAAACCTCGACGAATACATGCGGTTTTGTCCTGGCAGGTCACATACCAGCCATCGCATTCGTCCTGGCATGCGCAGGCGGAACCATGGCGCTCTCTGCGAGCCTTGACCACCTGATCACCCGTCGACGAGGAGGGCGAGAAGCATGACCGTCATCGGGGTGTCCACATTCGAACGATTCTTCCGCGCAGCCGCGAGCCTCGACGTGGACAAGGACGACCTGAAGCGTTACAGCGACTTCGTGGACGACAAGCTCTACGATCTCCTGACCGTCGCACAGGCCGCGGCCAAGGCGAACGGCCGGGACACCGTCGAACCATGGGACCTGCCGATCACCAAGGGACTCCAGGAGAGCATCCACCGGTTCCGGCGGCTGGACCAGGAAGTCGAGGCCAAGCCCATTCTCGAACAGCTGGCCAAGCACCCGCCGCTCGACAGGGCTCCGACCGAGGAGACCGAGGCGCGATATCCGGAAATCCTCGGCGGGCTGACTGTGGCTCTGGCCGAGACGTTCAAGATCGTCTTCCCGGACCTGAAGAATCCGCAGACCAAGCACTGGGAGACCGTCACGAAGGTCTTCGACCTCCTGCTGTAGCTTTCGGGGCGGCAAGTCCCGTACGGCTTACGGCAGAGCGACGCTGACGACGAGTCGGCTCGCAGTCGCGCGTCGCCGCAAGGTGGGTGATCTCACCGCAGGTGTCGCGATGGCCGGGGTCCACCGGGACGCTGTCACCGCACGTCTTGGCGTGCGGGCTGCGGGTATTGCTCCTCGCGACCGTGAGGACCTGCGGTCCGGGCCTCTTCGTCTGCGTCAGCCCGCCCAATGCGCAGGCCGCACCCAGCCGGGCGCCGGCCGGCACAGGCCCTTTTTCGGTGGGGTCGGTGCTTGGCGCCACCGAAGTTGGGGGGCCGACGGCTGGACACCACGAAAACACGGCGGGCTCCATCCCCCACGCCCTCAGCCGATCCGGCACGGCTACGCGGCGGACTGCCGAGCCAACTCTTGTTAATGGCTACCATTTTCATATAGCGTCATGGCGCCCGAGGGCTTGTGGAGGCAGTCATGACCGAGCACGGCGTACGCCTGGGCACGATCCAAGAGACTCTTCTGATCCCCCTGTACGGGCGGGCGGCGGAGAACCGCAAGAAAGACGCGATCCTACGTGACCCCCGAGCCGAGGAGATCGTCGCGTCGATCGACTACGACTTCGCCCGCTTCGACGGTCTGCAGAGCCTGATCGGGACGGTGCTGCGCACCGCGCTGTTCGACCGATGGGTGGCCGACTTCCTCGCGGCCCACCCCGGCGGCACCGTGGTGGAGATCGGTACCGGCCTCAACACCCGTTTCGAGCGCGTCGACAACGGCCGGGCCCGCTGGTTCGACCTCGATCTTCCCGATGTCGTCGAACTGCGGCGGGCCTTCTTCACCCACACCGAACGCCGTTCGATGATCGCAGCGTCGGTGACCGACGACGCGTGGGTGGAGACGGTCGCCGCGCACTCCACCGGACCGTACTTCTTCGCCGCCGAGGCCGTCCTCCCCTTCCTCGCCGAAGCGGACGTCCACCACGTCATCCACCTCTTGGCCGACCGCTTCCCCGGCTCCCTGCTGGCCCTCGACACCGCGGGCCCCGGCATCATCGGCACCCAGGACGAGCACGACGCGCTCAGCAAGGTCGAGGCACGGATGCAGTGGGCCTGCGCCGACCCGGCGCAACTCACCGAGGGGCGAGCGGGAGTTCAGCTCCTCACCTCGCACACACTCAGCAATCTGCCCGGCCCGATGTTCGACGAGCTTTCGCCGTCCTACCAGGAGATGCTGACCGGTCTCGGAGCCCTGCGCATGCCCCAGGTCGAGGAGTACCGACTCAACCTCGTCCGGCTCTCCTGACATCGGAAACATCCGTCGAGGTGCGCCACCGCAAAGGCGGCCGCCGCGCACAGCCTTGTGCAGCGTGCCGTCGCCGGTTGTCCCGGCCGCAGCCAGGCACCGCCCCCTACGGTGACGACTTCAGTGACGACTCGGTGACGAGCCGAGTCGCACCACGGCCTCGTCGGGCGGGCACGGCAGGCGTGCACCCGCCACCGAGCGGCAGCCTTTACCGCAGATTCGTGCGCCGCTACCGGTACCGGGCACCCGCCAACCGAACGGACACACGATCCACGAATTCCCAACCGGCTTTCGCAGCCGCCCAGTTGGGCGTCAGGTGATTTGACACCCCACCCCCCGCCAACCACCCTATGCTCATGACATCCATTTCCAATAGGAGCAGCTAGCGATGCGCGCGGCTTTCGTCGGCAAGGGCGGTAGCGGCAAGACGACACTGGCCTCCCTCTTCTCCCGTCACCTGGCACACTCGGGCGCACCGCTCGTCGCCATCGACGGCGACATCAACCAGCACCTGGCGTACTCCCTCGGTCTCGACGAGGACGAGGTCTTCGCCGCCCCGCCGCTCAGCGCGCGGACCGACGAGATCAAGGACCACCTCCGGGGCACGAACCCGCGGATTCCGTCCCGCGACGCCATGGTCAAGACCACGCCGCCGGGTCGCGGCTCGCGGCTGCTGCGGCTGCTGGGCGACGACGAGATCCACGCCCATCACGTCCAAGAGGTCGGCGGCGTACCGCTGATGGTGACCGGCGCCTTCGACGAGAGCGATCTCGGGGTGTCCTGCTACCACTCCAAGCTCGGCGCGGTCGAGCTCTACCTCAACCACCTCGTCGACGGGCCCGGCGAGTATGTCGTCGTCGACATGACGGCCGGTGCCGACGCCTTCGCATCCGGCCTGTTCACCCGCTTCGACATGACCTTCCTGGTCGTGGAGCCGACCCGCAAGAGCGTCAACGTCTACCGCCAGTACCGCGACCACGCAGCGGAGTTCGGAATCCCGGTCGCCGTGGTTGGTAACAAGGTCACCTGCGAGGACGACCTCGCCTTCCTCCGCGCCGAGGTCGGCGAGGACCTCATCGCCCACTGCGAGCAGTCCCCCTTCGTGCGTGCTCACGAACAGGGCCGTGGGCGCGGCGAGTTGGAGCCGCACAACATCCGTACGCTCGACCGACTGCGCGAGGCTCTGGATGCCCGCGCCAAGGACTGGACGACTTTTCAGCAGCACGCCGTCGACTTCCACCTGCGCAACGCCACCGCTTGGGCCAACGAGGCCACGGGCCATGATCTCGCCGCCCAGGTCGACTTCGAGTTCCGGCACGGGCCCGCGGCAATGACGGCCTTCGCCTGACCGCCGACGGTCGCACGCACAGCACGCAAACCACACGACTGCCAGAGCCAGAGAACAGGACACCCCTCATGTCGCTCGATGTCACCCCACAGCTGCTCGCCGACGCCGAAAACGACGAGGTGCGGGAGAAGGACTTCTTGGAAACAGTCCGCACCTCCCTGCCGTACGCCTATGACCTCGTCGCCCGACTGACAGACGAACTCCGTTCCGGGGCCGCCGAGTTCGCGGACAACCAGACGCCGCCGCCCTCCGAGAGGGAACGCGGCCAGCTGCTGCGGGCGCTGTCCAGCGATGCCATCCGCGGAAGCCTGGAACGGCACTTCGGCGTGGCGCTGGCCTTCCAGAACTGTCACCGGGTAGCGGCCTTCCGCCCGGAGGCCCGAGGCGGAGAGAAGTACTCCCGTTTCACGTCCCTGCGGGCCCAGATCCTCAACCAGTCACCGGAGTTCCGCGACTGCTGAGACCGCGGCGGCTGCTCGGCGAACGTGGTGCGGGCGTGAGAAGCACGGCTGCCGCCGGCGTCGGGCCTGTGGTGACCACAGGCCCGGGCGGTCCACGCGCGGGCCCGTCCGCGAAGCGCTCGGGGCCGTCCGCGAAGTGCTCGGGGCCGTCCGCCGCACCAGGTCCCGAGCCGTGGACCCCGATACGACATGAGAGCCTACGTCTTCCACCAACGGTCACCGCCGCGGCGGGTCCGCCCGGCTCGGCCTTGATCCTGGGACGGCGCTCAGGGGTGCATGACGATCTTTCCCACGTGCCCTCTGCGGGAGAGTTCTTCCTGTGCCTGAGCAGCCTGGTCCAGTCGGAAGGTCGCGGCGATGACGGGTTGCACTTCGCCTCGACGAGCCAGGTCCATGAGGAGGTCGAAGTGTGCGGGTGTGTGCATCGCTGACCCGATGACCTGTGCGTTGTGCAGGTAGAGACGGCGCACATCGAAGGTCACGTCGTATCCGCCGAGTGCGCCGGCGATGACCCATCGGCCCCCTTCACGCAGCAATGGCAGCCCTTCGGTCACCAGCTCGCCGGCCACGACGTCGAGTGCGACATCGACGCCCTGCGGGGCATGGGTGCGGATCTGCCCGGCAATGTCTCCTGCGCGGTCGATGACTTCGTGCGCGCCTGCTTCGCGCACCGCGTCGATCTTGGGTCCGCTGGTGATGGCGAGGACTCTTGCGCCGCGCGCCCGGGCGATCTGCACCAGCGCGAGGCCGACGCCGCCGGACGCTCCCGAGACCAGGGCGGTTTCTCCCTTGTGCAGCCGGCCTCGCTCGATCATGCCCAGCGCCGTGCCGTAGGCGGTCGGCAACGTCGCGAGCTGGTCGTCCGTGAGGGGGGATTCCGTCACGTCATGCACACGCTCTACCGGGGCTGTCACGTACTCGGCGTAGCCCCCGTCGCGTTCGCTCCCCATCAGCCCCACCGGGTTGGCATCCGGTCCTTCGGCGTCGTAGATCGCGGGATCGACGACCACTCGGCGTCCGACGAGACTTGCTTCCACGCCGGTCCCGACGGCCACGACATGGCCGGCTACGTCGGCGCCCTGGATACGCGGGAAGTCGATCGGGCCGCGCCAGCCCGACTGCGTCTTCGGGGCTCCCGGACGTCCGTAGGCGCCTTCCCGGGTCCACAGGTCGGTGTTGTTCAGTGCTACGGCGCTGACCTTGACCAGCACCTCGCGTCCCTGCGGGTCAGGGACGGCAATCTCCGTCAGCTCAAGGACCTCCGGTCCTCCGTGCGCTGTGATGCGCACCGCCCGCATCGACTGGGATGCACTCATCGCTTGCACCTCCTCGCAAGTATACCGATCTGTTAACACCTCGCACCGTACACCGCTCGGTCGAGGCGGGCATCGTGGAGGAAGCGCGGCCCATGACGCGGCCGGCCCCCCGCATCGCGGCCGCCGCCGAGGAGTTGCTCCACCATCGCGGCACCACAGCGGCCGGCGCGGATCCGACTGCTGGGCTCGACGTCACGAGCGGACCCCGCACAACCCCGTTCGGGTCGGAAGACCATCTCGCGGCGACCCGTCCCACGGCACGCGACCGGCACCGGCGGCCACTTGTCCGTGCCGCCGTCCACCGTTGCCGCAGTTGCCGCAGTTGCCGCCGACGCGAGCAACGGGCCTTCGCACTGCGCGTGTTGCAGCAGCGTCCGGACGTCGCCTCCACGCCGACCCGGGCAGGGGCGGGAATGCGGCATCCCCGGCGGGCCGATCCAGGACGTTCCCGCGCATCTCCCTGCCCGCCGGCACCCGAGTGGCGCCATCGCCAGAACCGGATCCCCGTCCCTTGAATCCCCACAGGTCACACACACCCCGTTGACGAGTTTATGAAAATGATTACCATGTGACTTGTCTGCGCACGCTCAAGTGCGTGCGCCTCTGATCCAGGGGGGATCACCTTGCGTGCCTTCAACCGCGCTCTGACCGTCACCGGTTCACTCGCCGCCGCGCTGGCCGTGGCCGGTCTCGCGGCCAGCCCGGCCATCGCCGCCACCACGCTCGGCAGCGGACACGTCGACGTCCTCGACGCCGAATGGGACGGCGCCGACCTGCACCTGCACGTCCACGACGAGGAAACCGCCACCGAATACGAGCCGGCGGACGTGACCCTGTCCGTTCCGGCCGCCGCCAAGGTCGCCAACCCCGGCTACGGCTTCCTGGGCTCCGGCAGCCAGATCTGGCTGCTGCCCGACAACGAGGCGGTGGCGGAGAGCCGGGGTGTCCTGTTCCCGGGCATCTCCACCGAGCACCTCACCACCGGCGTCTTCGCGAACAACGCGGTGACCTACAGACTCGTCAGTGCCACCCGCAACGGCGCCACCACCGAGGACTTCAGCATCTACGCGGGCAGCGGCAGCCGCTGGTTCGACAGCAACACCGGCATCACCACCTTCAAGTCCCGCTCCTTCGGCGTCGCCACCCACAACCACGCCAACTGGGCCTTCGAGGAGGCCGGGACCTACCGGCTGACCTTCCGCGTCCAGGGCACGGTCAACGGGGCCGTCGAGTCCGCCACCGAGACGTACACCGTGGTCGTCAGCTCGTGATGACAGCCCTGACGCGCGGAAGACGCGCCTTCACGGCCGCTGCTCTCACCGTGGCGACCGCGGTGCTCCTGGGCGCGGCAGGGCTCGTCGCCGGCGGCAGCGGGGACGCCCGCGCCGCCGGCGGTGCCGTCGTGCTCGACGAGGGCGAGCTGGACTTCGTGCCCCGACTGGCCGACGGCACAATGACGTTGCAGATCGACGACCGCTCCGGCGCCACGGCGGTCGTACACGAACCGTCCGAGGTGGTCCTGCACGTCCCCGCGGCGACGCTGCAGAACTTCCCCGACCCGCTCGCCCAGGCGTACGGCATGTCCGGTCACGACAACTGGCAGCTGGGAGGCCAGCAGTCGGAGGGTCTGTTCGCGCCGGAGCCCGGCTGGATCGGGTCCGAGGCCGGCGGCCCCACCGAGGTGCGACTGTCGGGGTTCGAAGGCCCCGCCCTCTTCGGCATGGCCACCTTCACCTTCGAGATGGAGAACGCGGACGAGCCGCCCGTCCCCCATCTCGGCAGTGTCGACCCCGCACCGCGAGCCTTCACACTGGACGGGGGCGCGGAGCGCTTCGCGCCCCTGTGGTTCTTCGACGCCGAAGGCGTCTACCGCCTCACCTTCACCGTCACCAGCGGCACCGCCACCGACACCGAGACGCTCGCCGTGGTCGTCGGTGACGACATCGATCCGGCGGGTGTACTGCCCGGCGACGGCTCCACGCCGACGGCGACACCGACCGGGAGCCCGACGGACTCCGTGAGCCCGACGCCCACCGGACCGGCCGCGCACGTCATCGCCAAGGGCCACGTCGACATGGCGGCCCGCGAGGTGGACGGGGATCTGGAGTTCCAAATCAAGGAAGGTTCCCTCACGGACTACGACTGGTACGAGCCCGGCGAGGTCGTCTTCCATGTGACTCCCGTCGCGCGGCGGAAGATTCCCGAGGGGTACGGCTTCCTCGGCACCCCCGGCGAACCGGTGTGGTGGCTGCCCATGAGTCAGCACCCCGACATCGTGTGGCCGGGATGGTCCACCACGGACTGGCCCAAGAGCGAAGTCGACGGCAAGCTGACCTACCGGCTCGACTCCGTACAAGGTCCCGGAAACGTCGCGCTGTTCGGCGACGGCGCATTGGGCGGGACGGACATCCAGATCAACAGCGGCGACGGCCTGCCCGACGCCTCGACCATCGCCGCGGACACCCACCGGCACACCTACTGGGCGTTCACCGCCGAGGGCGTCTACCGCACCACCTGGACCTGGAGCGCCACCCTCGCCGACGGCACGAAGGTCAGCGACACCGAGACCATGGCGTGGGTCGTCGGCGACGACGTGGATCCCGGGACCGTGACACCGGGCACGGGCGACGAACCCACCGCGACACCGACGACCACACCATCCGTGTCGCCGACCCTGTCGGTCTCTCCCTCCACTCCGGACCCGACTGCCACGCCGTCGGCCACGGACTCCTCCGGCTCGGGCGGAGTGTCGGCCGGCGGCGGATCCAACGGCGCCAGCACGAGCGGGGGTTCGGGCTCCGACACCACACCGACCGGCGGACTCGCCGCGACCGGTACCGGCGCCGCCGTGCTGGCGGGTGCCGCGGTGGCCGCGCTGCTCGGGGGCGTCGGCGCGATCCTCGTCGTACGCCTGCGCCGTCGGCGTACCGCCGGATGACAACTCCGCGTACGGCGGTCTCGGGCCCGGCAGCCGCCGGGTCCGTCGTACGCGCCTCAGCCCCACCCCTCCTAAGGGAGGCATCAGAGAAGGAAGGATCCCCCATGCGGGGCCACGCCAGACGCACCAGCACCAAGGCCCTCGCCGCCGCCTGCGCACTGCTCGCCACGGCGGCGGCCGGATGCAACGGCTCCGGGGCGGGGTCGTCCGACGCCGCGTTGACGGTGTCGACGACCACCGCGATCGTCGCGGACCTGGTCGAGCGGGTGGGTGGCGACCGTGTCGACGTCACCTCGATCGTGCCGCGCAACGGCGACCCCCACTCCTACGAACCCAGCCCCGGCGACGCGACCAAGGTCACCAAGGCGGATGTCGTGTTCGGCAACGGCCTACTGCTCGAAGAACCCGGGATCATGAAGATGGTCCACAACAACGCGCCCACGTCCGCGCCGAAGATCGAGATCGCCGGGAAGCTGGAGCAGTACGGCGGCACGGTCATGAAACTGGAGGAGGACCTCGGTCTCAACGTCCTCTGGCTCGGCTGGGCCGTCGAGGGCGAGGTCGCGGGCGCCGGCTCCCAGGTACGTACGACCGCCACCGCCGTGGAGGGGCCGGGCGAGCTTCGCGTCTACCTCACCGACACCCTCGGCAGACCCCAGGTGTACGTCGACTCCGCCGACGGCCTTGACGACAAGGACTCCTTCACCCTGCCGCCCGAGGCCCACACCCACGTCAACTGGGCATTCAGCAAGCCCGGTACATACCGGCTGACCGTCCAGGGGCGGACGGAGACGATCGACGGAACGGCCCATCCGAACGGCAGCATCGGAAGCGGGACCTTCACCTTCACCGTCGGTGACGCGACCAAGGCGCCGAAAGGCGCCACCGTGCTCGACGCCGGCCACGCCGACGTGGCGCTGAACGCCGAGACCGGGAAGGTCTACGTCCGCGCCGACGACGAGAAGAGCGGGGCACGCACACGTCTGCCGGCCGACGACGTCGTCCTCAACGTGCCCGACCGGGCGAAGGAGACGGTGCCGAAGGAGGCGGCGTACGGCTTCCTCGGCGAGCCGGGCGCAGAGCTGTGGGTGCTCCCCCAGGCCGTCATCGGCAAGCACGTGCATGGCGACATGGACCCGCACGCCTGGGAGGACGTCGCCAACGCCGAGGCCTACGTCCGGCGGATCGAGGCGGAGCTGATCAAGGCCGATCCCGCGGGGAAGGCCACGTACGAGAAGAACGCCGAGGCGTATCTGAAGACCCTCGGAGAGTTGGACGCGGAGGTCGCCGCAAAGCTCGCGACCGTTCCCGAGCGGAACCGGAAACTCATCACCACGCACGACGCCTTCGGCTACCTCGCCAAGGCGTACGGCATGGACATCGCGGGCTTCGTCGTACCCGTACCCAACCGGGAGCCGAGCGCGGCCCAGATCGAGGAACTCGGCGACACCATCCGCGAGCGGCGGGTTCCTGCGGTGTTCCTCGAACCCAACCTTGCGGCCCGCTCGGACGTGCTGCGCCGGGTCGCCCAGGACCAGGGAGTCGCCGTGTGCACGATCTACGGCGACTCGTTCGACGACAAGGTCCATGACTACGTATCGATGATGCGGCACAACGCGAACGAACTCGCGAAGTGCCTTGGGGAGGACGCCCGATGAGGGCCATGCGAAGCACGCATACGGAACGGATCACCGTGGCGGTGGCGCTCGCGGCCACCCTCGCGGGCGGCGGTGTCGCTGCCGCCGCCGACGGAGGTGGCGTCGGCACAGGGCTGGAACTGGGCCGGATCGCTTATGACGAAGGGGGGTTGAGCCTCGACGCGGCCAAGGACGCGGAGGGTGCTGCCGCGCACGTCATCGAGATCGCCGACGCCGAGCTGGGGAACGCCCCCGCACCCGGCTGGGACACCACCGGGATCGCCGCGGAGACGGTGGACCAGGACACGGTGAGGTGGTCACTGACCGGGCTTGACGGGCCGGGCGAGCTGCGCGTGCACGCGGCCGGTGAACGCGAAGCGCCGCTGTTCGACAGCGCGGACGGGCTGCCCGACGGGTACGACCTGCCGGTAGGCCGGCGAGGCGCCACCCGGTGGGAGTTCACCGCCAAAGGCACGTACCAGGCCGTCTTCACGGCGGAGGCCACGGCGGTCGACGGGCGGCGTCTGTCGGTCGGGACCGTGTACACGGTGCTCGTCGGGGACGAGGCGATCGCAGGGGCGCCGGAAACGGCCCGGCCACCGGAGACCGTCCCTGCCGAGGCCCCGGACGACAACGAAGCGGCCCCGGTGGTGACCGGCACGAAGATTCCTGCCGAGCGAGCGGCACGGGCCGCGTCCACGCCCGCCTCCTCCCCGCCGGTTGCCGCGGTGTCCACCTCGAAGGTCCTCGACCAAGGCCACATCGACTTCGCCGCACGAGTCGTCGGCGGCAAGCTCCAGATCCAGGTCAAGGATGGCACGGTCTCCGGCAAAACCACGTGGCGCGAGCCGTCCTCCGTGGTCCTGCATGTGAAGCCCGCGGCGAAAAACGCCCTGCCGGACGGCGACCAGTTCGCCTTTCTCGGCAAGGGCGGCGACCCCGTCTGGCTGCTGGACCAAGTGCAGCAGGAGGGCCTGCTGTGGCCCGGTTGGTCCACCGACAACATCGAAGCCGGGGCGGCCAAGGGCGGGGTGACGTTCTCGCTGACCAAGGTGACGGGCCCCGGGGCGTACGCGCTCTACACGTACGACGCCATGTCCGGCGCGAACGTGCTGTTCAACAGCAAGGACGGGATGCCGGATTCCTTCGAGGTGCCCGCGAACACGCACGCCCACGGCGGCTGGGCCTTCACCAAGGAGGGCACCTACCGGCTGACGTTCAGGATGAGCGGCACGCTCGCCGACGGGCGAGCGGTCAGCGACACCGAGACCGTGACGTTCGTCGTGGGCGACAAGGACCCAGCCGGTGTCAAGCCCGGCGACGGAGCTGGCCCTGGCTCGGGGGGATCCGGACCCGGACCCGGCGACGGTACCTCGGGCACCGGATCCGGCTCCGAGGGCACGGCGTCGTCCGGCGACTCGGCGAAGGGGGACGGCGGCTCCATGGCCTCCACCGGCGCGGGCAACGCCGTGATGTTGGGCGGCGCCGCTGCCGCGCTCGCCGCGCTCGGGGCGGCGGCCGTCGTCACGACGCGCCGGCGCGCGGCTCGTACGCCTGGGAGGAAGCCCGCGTGAACGAGGGCACCGAGTCCGAGCCGTCGCCACTGCTCCGGGTGCATGACGTGAGCGTCTCGCTCGGCGGCCGGCCCGCCGTCGAGCGGGCCCGACTGTCCTTGCGCCCGGGCGACTTGCTGGGCCTGCTGGGTCCGAACGGCGCGGGCAAGACCACTCTGCTGCGTGCCGCCCTCGGGCTGGTCCCGCTCTCCGGCGGCGATGTTCTGGTCGACGGCCTGCCCCCGGCGCGCGCCCGCCACCTCGTCGGATACGTGCCGCAGCGCCACGAGTTCGCCTGGGATTTTCCCATCGACATCACGGGCGCGGTGCTGTCCGGCCGCACCCGCGCCATCGGCTGGCTTCGCCGGCCGAAGCCCGCGGACCGTGCAGCTGTCGACGAGGCGCTGGAGCTGGTCGGACTCAGCGACCTGCGCCGGCGCCCCATCGGTGAACTGTCCGGCGGACAGCGGCAACGGGTGCTGGTGGCCCGTGCCCTCGCGGGCGATCCCCGGCTGCTGCTCCTCGATGAGCCGTTCACCGGCGTGGACGCCCCCACTCAGGAGCTGCTGAACGACCTCTTCGGCCGACTGGCCGCCGACGGCAAGGGCCTGCTGATGACCACCCACGACCTGGCCGCCGCCGCCCGCACCTGCACACGGGTGGCGCTGCTCAACCGCACGGTCGTCGCCGAGGGCGGCCCCGAACTGCTCGCCGACCCTGGGCAGATGCTGCGGGCGTTCGGACTGGACACCGTGATCGGGGCGGCCGCGTGACCTCTGTGGCCCTCGCGGGGTTCTTCACCGACCCCTGGCAACTCCCCTTCATGCAGCGGGCCTTCGCGGTGGCGGCGATCACCGGCCTGGTGTGCGGTGTCGTGGGCGTGTACGTCGTCCTGCGCGGCATGGCCTTCATCGGCGAGGCGGTCTCCCACTCGGCGTTCCCCGGTGTCGCCCTCGCCTACGCCTTCCAGGGCAACCTGCTCCTCGGCGGAGCACTCGCCGGCCTCACCACCTCGCTTCTCATCGCCCTCGTCTCACAGAACCGCCGGCTCAAGGAGGACACCGTCATCGGTGTCTTCTTCTCCTGCGCGTTCGGGCTGGGCATCGTGCTGGTGTCCACACAGGACACCTGGTCCACGGATCTCTCGTCCTTCCTGTTCGGCCAAGTGCTGGCTGTCGGTCCGGAGGACGTGTGGACGGCGGCCATCGGTGGCGCGGTCCTGGTGACGGTCGTACTGCTGTTGAGCAAGGAACTGGTCGCGGTCAGCCTGGACCGCGAAACCGCCCGGGCGGCCGGGCTGCCCGTCCTGCGCCTCGACCTGATCCTCTACACGGTCGTGACCGCCACGATCGTGCTGTCCCTGGAGGCCGTCGGCAACGTCCTCGTCCTGTCCCTGCTCATCACCCCGGCCGCCGCCGCCCGCATGCTCACCGAACGCCTGTGGGCCATGACCCTGCTGGCCTCGGTGTTCGGCGGCACCGGCGCGTTGGCCGGCCTGTACGTGTCCTACGCCTACGACCTCGCGGCCGGCGGCTCCATCGTGTGCGTCCTGACCGTTTTGTTCGCCCTGACCTGGTGCCTGGCGCCCCGCCACGGGCTCCTGGCACGTGCCCTGCGGCGCCGCGCCGAGAGCTGGCGAGGCACGACCGGAGACCAGGCGGTTTCGACGTAAGCGCACGCCGACCTCTGCGTGGCGGCCGCCCTACCGCTACGCGCGTCGTCACTCATCAGCGGCCGGCTCCCGCGAACTGATGAATCTCCACGCTCTACGAGGGCGTGAAGGCGCGGCGTACGCCTGCGGTGTCGCTGCCGCCGCCAACTGGGCCTCGGCGACAGCTTGGATCTTGGAGCTTTCCTCGGCATCTCACCGCCCTCGCGTGCGGCGATCCCTGACAGCACACGCGACCGGAACGGATCTCCCAGGGCCCTGAGGACCCTTGCCGGCTCGACGGCCTGATCCGCGCGCACGGGCGCTGCCGGCAAGGTCGGACAGCATCCGCCAGCGCGTCCTGACCGAGCACCACGAGCGCCTGTTTCGATGTGCCTCTATGTTGACGAACTTCAATTCAGGGTGCAAGGTTGAATCGAAAGGCTTCGAAGCAAGCAGGTCCGTCGCCACCTGAGGAGGCACATCGTGAGTGATCAGTCCACTGACATGCGCGAGACCGTCCGTCGGCGCTACGCGGCCGCGGCCGTCCAGGTTGCCGGAGGCGGCACCGCCTGTTGCGGACCGGCGGCCATCGAGGTCGACGACAACTTCGGCTCCACCCTGTACGCGGCCGACGAGCGCGGCAGTCTGCCCGCGGAGGCCGTCGCGGCCTCACTCGGCTGCGGAAACCCCCTCGCGGTGGCCGAACTCCATGACGGCGAAAGGGTGTTGGACCTCGGGTCCGGCGGCGGCATCGACGTCCTGCTGTCCGCCCGCCGGGTCGGCCCCAGCGGCAAGGCATACGGCCTCGACATGACCGAGGAGATGCTCGCACTCGCCCTCGCCAATCAGGTGAAGGCCGGCGCCACCAACGTCGAGTTCCTCAAGGGCGCCATCGAAGCCATCCCGCTCCCCGCGAACACCATCGACGTCATCATCTCCAACTGCGTCATCAACCTGTCCACCGACAAGCCCGCCGTTTTCGCCGAGATGTTCCGCGTCCTCACCCCAGGCGGGCGCATCGGCATCTCCGACGTCGTCGCCGACGACACCCTCACCCCCGCCCAGCGCGCCGAGCGCGGAGACCACGTCGGCTGCATCGCGGGCGCTCTGTCGTTCGCCGAGTACCGGCAGGGACTCACGGCAGCCGGCTTCACGGACATCGACCTCACCCCGACCCACGGCGTCGCCGACGGAATGCACTCCGCCATCGTCCGCGCCGTCAAGCCGCCCATGCGAGCCCCCAACTGACCGTGCTTGTCAGCGACTGACGCAGGGGGCCACTCCGTTCCGCCTGGTTGCCAGGCAGCGTTCAGGAGCGTCGCCGTTCGCCTCCCTGACCGCCGGTGGCCGCCGCGGTCCGCAGGCTCTCGCGATGGGCCCTGGCCGAGGCTATGGTGCGGTCGAGTGTGTCCCGGGTCCGCAGGAGTTCGTCGATGTGTTCGGAGAGCCGGTCGCGCTCCAGCGCCATTCGATCGAGAGCGGCATCGGAGTTGCGCTCGCTGGGCGCGTCCACGCACGGCATAAGCTCGGCGATCGTCCTGCTGGACAGCCCGGCGGCGTACAGGCGTTGGATGAACCGCACACGCGCCACCCCGTCGTCCGTGTAGTGCCGCTGCCCACTGGCGCTACGACTGCTGGCCAACAGTCCTTGCTCCTCGTAGTAGCGCAACGACCGGACGCTGACCCCGGCCCGCTCGGCGAGCACTCCGATCCGCACGACGCCCTCCCCGGTCAACCACATCGGATCACTTGCCTCTGACATCAATGTCAGGTTCTAGCGTAGCTCCGAGCCCGGGATCCGGGCGATGCGATCGACGTAGGAGCCTGACATGACATCTCTGTTCAGCGGCCATCGGCTCGGCGAACTAACCCTTCCCAACAGGACGGTGATGGCCCCGATGACCCGTGTCAGAGCCGCCGCCGGGGGCCTCGCGACCTCCTCGATGGCCGCCTACTACGCCCAGCGGTCGACAGCCGGGCTGATCATCTCGGAGGGCGTCCAGCCCAGCCTGATCGGCCAGTCCAACCCCGGAACCCCGGGCCTGCACACCGATACCCAGACCGTGTCCTGGAGGGCAGTGACCGATGCCGTGCACGTCAACGGCGGCCGGATCTTCGCTCAGCTCATGCACGGCGGCCGCGTCTCGCACCAGGACACCACCGGTTCGCAGCCGGTCGGTCCCTCGGCTGTCGCAGCCGTCGGCGACGTCTTCACGCCGACCGGCCCGCAGCCTGCCCCGCTTCCCCGCGCGCTGGAGACCGAGGAGGTGCCCGAACACGCCCGCTCCTTCGCCGAAGCCGCCCGACGCGCCATGGACGCCGGCTTCGACGGCGTCGAACTGCACGGCGCCAACGGGTACTTGATCTCCCAGTTCCTGTCCTCCAACGCCAACCTGCGTACGGACCGCTACGGGGGCACGATCGCCGGCCGGATCCGGTTCGCCGTGGAATCCGTCGCCGCGACCGTTGACGCGGTGGGCGCCGACAGGACGGGCATCCGGCTCTCGCCCGGTGGCGGCTTCTGGGGCGTCGAGGAGACCGACGTGCCGGAGTTGTACGCGGCACTGCTCACCGAGCTGGCTCGGTTCGGCCTGGCCTACGTCCACATCGAGGCGACCGCCGCGGAGCCGGTTCTCATCGGTCTGCGCCGCACCTGGCCCGGCACCCTGATCATGAACCCGGTGCTCCCCATGGGCCCCAAGCAGGCCGGACGCACGGAAGGCGAACACTGGCTGGGCCTGGGCGCCGACCTGATCAGCTTCGGCCGCGGCTTCCTCGCCAACCCCGACTTCGTCGAGCGGCTCCGGGGCGGCCTGCCCATCGCCCCCGTGAACGAGGCCACGTACTACCAGGGCGGTGACAGCGGCTACCTCACGTATCCAACGTACCAGCACGCGGCCTGATGTTCGGGGCAGTGAGGCAGGGGAAAGCCGCTGACGCGGATTGCGCAGACCGCCCAGCGCGAAACCCCGGCCTCGGCCGGAACTGCCGACAGTCATGACTCCGCCGACAGAAAGGGCCTACCTGAAATACGCACATGCGTCCCGTTCCGACCCAATTCGCCGGTAGATCGGTGGATATGGCAGCTACCACGGGTCGCGATGGACGATGATGTACATCATCACCCATCGCACCGGCCCCCAGGAGCAGGAGGTTGCGGCATGCAGCAGTCGTCTCTCCGGAGTCAAGATCCACTGAGGTTCCGAACCACGGACGTGGACGAAGCCCGGCAGGTCATCGGAGAACGCTTCTACTCCAACTTTATCGACGTCCTCGGCGGTAACACCAAGTTCACGGCCCGGTACGGCATTGCCGCGTTCGGCCCGTTCACCTTGGGCCGGCTCGATTTCGGCGCGGATGTGCGCATACGGTTCGGCGAACTGGGGTCGTATCACGTGGACGTCCCTCTGGGCGGCCAAATGGCATGGCGCCAGGGCCCGCACACCGAATCCGTGGCAACGCCCACACGCGCGGCGGTCTTTCAGCCCTATGGCGACACGACCCTCGACCGCGTGAGCGGCGGTCATCCGCTGCTGGCCGTGAAAGTCAACGCCAAGGCATTGCACGGCCAGTTGGAGCGATTGCTCGGCCGAACCGTACGCGGCCCCCTCGTTCTCGCACCCGAACTGGACATCGGGAAAGGTGCCGGCCTGAGCTGGGTACGCATGATCCGCACGGTGTCCGACGAGATGCAGTCAGGCGGGCTGCCGGCGCGGCCCGTAGTGGCCCGTCCGCTCCAGGAGGCCCTGCTCACCGGGCTTCTTCTCGCCGCCGGACACCGCTACCGCGAGGAACTCGACCGCCCGGCCCCCGCCCTGCGACCGGGACCCGTCAAACGAGCCCTCGAAGCCATACACGGAATGCCCGAACACCCCTTCACCACCGGCGAGTTGGCGGTGCTCGCCGGGGTGAGCGTGCGGCGCCTGCAGGAGGCGTTCCAGCAGTACGTCGGCATGGCCCCGCTCGCCTATCTCACCGACATCCGACTCACCTGCATCCACGACGAGTTGCGCCGCAGCGCTCCGGGCGAAGTGAGCGTGAGCGAGGTGGCGTATCGCTGGGGGTTTGGCCACCTGGGCCGTTTCTCGGCGCGCTACCGGGCGCGCTTCGGCGAGCTGCCGTCGCAGACACTGCGTTCCGGGTGAGTTCGGCCCCGCCCCCCGGACCGAAGGCCCCGGAGACCCGAAAGGTCTCCGGGGCCTTCGCCGTTGCCGACCATCGTCCCGCGCTGCGCGGACAATGACCGCGCAAGGTGGATCGTGCCGGCGGCCACCGCGATCTAGTGTTTCCGATGTTCGCGCGCAGGCCCGTCGACGCGCGGACAGCGGCCGGCCCGGCACTACCCCGCCGGGCCGGTCACCGCCCGTCGGCGCCCAGTAACTCGCGGGCGGACAGCAGCACACAGCGGTCTGGACACGGCCGTGGTGTTCTGCATTCGCGGGAGAAGGTCCGGGCCGGTGTCGGTGCCGGCCCGGACCTTGCCACGCGAAGGCAACCTGCGGCGCAATTCCTCACGACAGCCTCGACGGAATGTCGCGCCCCCGGCGCGACCGTCCCCGAGGAGCTTGCACCAGCACCTCGCCCAGCCTGTGACACCCGGCCGATATTCAGAGCGGGTGTTCTCGACGTTCGCGGGGCCTGTCTCGGCTCACCCCGAGGCGACCTCCATGAACGTCAGCCTTCGACGCCGGTCGAGTGATGCGGCGGGTCGAGTGATGCGGCGCGCCGACCGGTTTTGATTCCGGGGAACCGCGCTGGCGGAGGTAGACCGACAGGATGGCCATGGACGCGACGGCGTGGAGTTCGGACTGCCAGTTCTGCAGGCTGCGACTCCAGAAGTCCGCTGAAGCCACGTACTCGTTCCAGGAAACCGGGGCCTGCAGTTGTCGCAGACGCTGTTCGTTGTAGGCCGCCGTGCCGGCGACGGACTGTGCCACCCACGACAGAAGGAATATCGAGGCCATCACCAGGCCGAGGGAGCGGGAGTAGAGCGCGCGCCGCCAGCCATCGGCGGCAGCCCAGCGAGGTGACTGATCAGTGGCATGCTCACCGACCTGCTGTTCCTCGTCGGACTCGGTGCCGGCCTTGCCCAGTTCCTTCGACTCCGGGGAACCCCGCTGGAGCAGCTACACGGTGCCGAAGATGTAGAGGAAGAACTGCAAATACTCGGACTGCCAGTTCTCCGTCACATCGACCGCGAAGTCTGAGGACGTCAAGTAGGCGACGAACCCGATGTGCTGGAGCCCGTCGACTGAGAGCTGCTGATTGAATTCGGCTCGTCCCGCGACAGCCTGACCGGCGAGAGTCAGCAGGAACGCAAAGCCGAAGGCGAGTCCGAGACTGTTGTCGCGCAGCCAGCGGCGCATCAGCCGCCTTCCCTCGTGGTGTGCCTGGGCGGATGTCATCGTCGCATCAGCCCGATCGCGATGAAGTAGGCCAGGCCGCCGTAGACGACGGCGAGGCAGAGCACGAACATCAGCCGCATCGCACTCACCCGCCCTTGACGACGCACTGATAGGGGCGGCCGTGTTCGGGCCGGCACCCGGCGGCGACGACCTTCCACCCACCGGAGACCTGCGACAGGAACAGCGTGTCGCCCTCCGCGACGACCCGGCCTGTCGACCTTGGGCATCGACCCGGCCGAGGGCCCCGGCCGACGGCAGCCCGAGGCCGGAGACAGCTCCGGCACACGGCTGATGCGCGGAGTCCTCGATCTCGCTGCGGGTCCCCGGCGCCAGCGCCGAGCACACGGCCACGGCGTTCTTCGAGGCCACCGCTTCCGTGAAGCGTTCGGCTGCCGTCCTCACCTGCGCCTCACGTTCGTCCAGGCTGCCGCAGCCGGTCAGCACCGCCGCCAGGACCAGGAGGGCCATGACCCGACGGCCGGCGCCCGTCGAGCAGCCATCGCCCGACGTACCGGCGTCGGCCGAATGCCCGCCCGGCGCGGGTACGTCGCGGTCCTCAACGTCTCCGACACCTCGGTCGCTCAGTGTCCGGTGCTCGGGCCCCGGTCCTTGCGGGCCGACTCCTGAGCCTCCTCACTGGTCGACAGGGCGTCCGCCGCTTCCCGGTCGTTGCTGTCACGCTCTCCGTCGTCCAGGTTCGTCTCGGCGTCCTCGAACTCGCGCAGAACCTCGTCCGCCGCCGTCTCGGTGTCGTGCTTCTTGTCCTTCATGAACATGTCCTCTCTCGATGCCCCGCGCCGGCTGCCCCTGCGACCGGAGCCCTGCGTCGGTTGCCCAGTCAGCTCACTGTCCGCTGGGCGGGTACGGGTGGTCGGCGAGTCGTCGGGCCAGGTGGACGGCGTTGACGGCGAGCGTGTGCGTCGTCGCCTTCACGGCTTCGGGTGTCTCCTTCAGCTCCTGGTAGTCGGTTCCCTGCTGCGCCTCGCCGACCCAGTACGTGACCGCTCCCGGGGCAAGTGAGAAGCCGATGTCGTTCAGCCCTTGGAAGACATTGGCGCTCACGTTGTGCGCGCCGTCCTCGTTGCCCACCACCGCCACGGCCGCGACCTTGTTGTACACGAGCGGTCGGCCCTCGTCGTCCGTCTCGGACATCTCCGCGTTCAGGCGCTCCAGGACGCGCTGGCAGATGCTGGAGGGATGCCCCAGCCAGATCGGTGTGGCGATGAGCAGGATGTCGGCCTGCATGACCTTCTCCCGCAACCCGGGCCATTCGTCACCCTCGCCCATGTCGGTCGCCACCCCAGGCCGCACGTCGAAGTCCGCCACCCGCACGAGTTCACCCTCCACGCCGAGCTCACGGAATTCCGTCATCACCTGCTCGGCGAGCAACTGACTGCTGGAGGACGTGGGCGAGGCGTTCAGCGAACAGACGAGCGAAAGTGCGCGCATCGAGAATTACTCCTTCGGACCAATGGACAGCTTCGTCTCCACCGGCGGCAGCCGTCATGACACCACCCGTAGAGGGTTCCTCGGTTCGCCGACTACCCCGGCGAAGTCGCCGCAGCACCTCCGAACGGACCAGCCGGTGGACCGCGGGCGCCCCGCCGTCCTGAGGCCCTACCACAGCACCGTTACGGTGTGTGAACCTCTCCCGAGCGATCGGAGACCAGTGCCGCGCCCGGAGCGCCACTCCCCCGCCGCGGTTGTCGGCGGCTCCGGTTGCGGCTCCCCGTAAACCGGGTACCGGAAGATGCCGTTCTGACCGCTGTGCATGAACCGGGCAATGGGGGTACTCGGCACAGCATGATTCCCGGGCAGCCCTCTGGCATCGTGACCGGTGCGGCCATCGCCATCGGCTTCGAGACGGCCCTGGCGACAACCGGCCGAGGCTCCGACCTGGTCAGCCCTGCCGAGATCCACGAAAGGCCTCCACGCCCGTGCGTCGGCGAGGACAAGATCGTCGGTGGTTCGGCGGGGACCACGGCGCAAGAACCGGCCGTCACGGTGCTGTCTGAAGGGCGAAAGCCGAGGCCGCCCGCAGCAGGGCCGCCCGGGGAACGGGCGAGGGAATGCGGACCGGTCCGTACGACCCCATGAAGAAAGGGATGGACGTATGAAGGCGCTGACATGGCACGGCAAGCGGGACGTACGGGTCGACACGGTCCCCGATCCCACCATCCAGGATCCGACCGACGTGATCATCAAGGTGACCACCACCGGCCTGTGCGGTTCCGACCTCCACCTGTACGAAGTGCTCGGCCCGTTCCTCGACGCCGGCGACATCCTGGGCCACGAACCGATGGGCATCGTGGAGGAAGTCGGCCCCGAGGTCACCAATGTGCGGACGGGTGATCGTGTCGTCGTCCCCTTCAACGTCTCCTGCGGCACCTGCTTCATGTGCGAGCAGGGCCTGCAATCGCAGTGTGAAACGACTCAGGTCCACGAACATGGCACCGGCGCCTCGCTGTTCGGCTACACGAAGCTCTACGGGCAGGTGCCAGGCGGGCAGGCCGAATACCTGCGCGTACCGTTCGGGAACACCCTGCCCATCGCCGTCCCGCCGGGCCCTCCGGACGAGCGGTTCGTCTACCTCTCCGACGTCCTGCCGACCGCCTGGCAGGCCGTCGACTACGCGGCCGTCCCTCCCGGCGGCACCGTGGTGGTGCTGGGTCTCGGCCCCATCGGCGACATGTCCACCCGTATCGCCGCCCATCGCGGCGCCGGCAAGGTCATCGGCATCGACCTGGTGCCGGAGCGGCTGGAGCGGGCCAAGGCGAACGGCGTGCACGTGCTCGACCTCCAGGAGCACGGCGACAAGATCGTGGAAGCCGTGCGCGACCTGACGGACGGCCGGGGCGCCGACTCCGTCATCGACGCCGTCGGCATGGAAGCGCACGGCGCTTCCGCTGCCAAGGCCGCCCAGCACATGACCACGCTCCTGCCCAATGCCCTGGCCGCCAAGATGATGCAGCGCGCCGGTGTGGACCGCCTCTCCGCCCTGTATCTGGCCATCGACCTCGTGCGACGGGGCGGGACCATCTCGCTGTCCGGCGTGTACGGCGGTATGGCCGACCCCATGCCCCTGCTGACCATGTTCGACAAGCAGATCCAGCTGCGCATGGGCCAGGCCAATGTCTGGCGCTGGGTGGACGACCTCCTGCCCCTCCTCACCGACAACGACCCGCTCGGCGTCGAGGGCTTCGCCACCCACCGACTTCCGCTGGAGCAGGCCCCGGATGCCTACGAGATGTTCCAGAAGAAGCAGGACGGCGCGGTGAAGGTCGTCTTCACTCCCTGACCCGCCGCAGACGGCGCCTGCCCGCGGCGGACGGCGGCTCTCGTCGCTGCCGCTGGGCAGGCGGCCAACGCAATCGCAGCATCTGGAGCGCGCAGTGATGAACCACCGGAACCCGCTGGAAGGCCGCGTCGCCGTCGTGACGGGCGCCGCCCGCGGTCTGGGCGAGGGCATCGCCCGGCACCTGGCCCGGCGCGGTGCCCGTCTGGCTCTTGTCGGCCTCGAGGAAGAACGACTGGCCGCTGTGGCAGCCTCCCTTCCCACGACGGCGAAGCACTGGGCAGTGGATGTCACCGACGCCGGCGCGTTGAGGCGGGTCGCCGAGGACGTGAGCAGTTCCCTCGGTCCGCCGTCGGTGGTGGTGGCCAATGCCGGCCTCGCGGAAGGCGGCCCGTTCGCCGAATCCGATCCGGCACTGTGGCGGCGCGTCATCGAGGTGAACCTGATCGGCAGTTCGCTCACCCTCCGTGCCTTCCTGCCCGCGTTGACGGCGACGCACGGCTACTACCTGCAGATCGCATCACTCGCCTCCATGGGCGCCGCGCCCATGATGAGCGCCTACTGCGCCTCCAAGGCCGGCGTCGAGTCCTTCGCGCACGCGATGCGCGCCGAACTGGACCCCTCAGGGGTCGGCGTCGGTATCGCCTACCTGAACTGGACCGACACCGACATGATCCGCGACGCGGACCAGCACGCGGTGTTGCGAGAGCTACGGGCCCATATGCCCGGACCCGCCCGCAAGATCTACCCTGTCGACACCGTCGCCGCGCGGCTGGTCACGGCCGTGGAGCGGCGTTCGCCCACCGTCTACGCCCCCGCCTGGCTCCGCTGTGTGCAGGCCGTACGCGCAGCTCTGCCGGGCCCGGTGACCCACCTCGCCCGTCGGAGCCTCACCAGCTCCCCCTTCACCGCGACCGGCCCGCTCGGGGCAGGCGGCCGCGCGGCCGCGGAGCGCAGCGACGCGGCCTGATCCGGCCGCTCGCAGAGCTCGCTCCTCCGATCAGCGAGACGGCCGAATACTGGTTGGCTCCGCCTTCAGCGCTGCTGAATGCGGAGCCGACCGGCAAGAAGCCGCTGCGCCGAGGTGAGCACGCGAGCCGCACCCGCGGTGCTGCGGATCGCCGCGCGCGCCGCGTTGGCGCCGCAGGCGCCATGCACTCCGCCGCCCGGGTGCGCGGACGCCGACGCGAGATACAGACCCCGCACCGGAGTTTCGGGGCGCCCGGTGCCCGGCACCGGCCGGAAGACGAGCTGCTGATGCAGGCTGGCCGTACCTCCGTTGATCGCCCCACCGTGCAGGTTGGCATCGAGGGCCTGGAGGGTCGGCGGCGCAAGAATCCGGCGAGCCCGGATGAGCGAGCGGAATCCGGGGGCGAAGCGCTCCACCTGCCGTTCCACGCGGTCGGCCATGGCGTCCTGTTCCCGTTCGTCCCACGCGCCGGTGATGCCGTCCTCACCCGCGTCGCCGGTGGTGGTCTGCGGGACATGGGTGTAGGCCCAGGCGGACTCGGTTCCTGCCGGGGAACGAGAGGGATCGGCGGTTGTCATCTGCCCCAGCAAGGTGAAGGGCCGATCGGGTACCCGGCCGGCGGCGAGCTGGGCCGCGAAGCGGCTGAGTTCGTCCACGCTGTCGGACAGGTGCACGGTGCCCGCGCCGCCGGCGGCCTCAGCGGTCCAGGGAATCCGGCCTGCCAGTGCCCAGTCGATCTTGAAGGTGGCGAAGTCCCACTGGAAGCGCTGCATGCTGTCCAGCAGTGCGCGCGGCAGATGCCGCTCGTCCACCAGTCCCCCGTAGAGGTCGGGCGCCGAGACGTCCGCCAGCACACCGCGGCGCACCGGGATCGCTTCTCCGCTTGCCGTGCGCACGCCCACGGCGCTGCCGCCTCGTACGACGATCTCCCGTACGCGTTCGCCGCAACGCACTGAGCCGCCACGGCGTTCGAGGCGACGTACGAGCGCGGTCGACAGCTGTCCCGCACCCCCGACAGGAACCGGGAAGCCGTAGTGCTGCCCCAGCATGCACAGCAGCCACCCGTAACCCCCGCTGCCCGCCGCCTCCGGCGCCAGATCCGCATGCAGGGCATTGCCTGCCAGCAGCAGCCTGCCGCCGTCACCACGGAACTCCTCCTCACCCAGGCGACGCGCGGGAAGCACGAGAGACCGGGCAAGGGGCAGACCGACCGGCCCGCGCAGGCGCAACGCGAGGCGGGCGCCCGCCTTGAGCGGTGGGAAGGGCGTGAACAGCGCGTCCAGGAGGTCCCGGCTGATCTCCTTCCAGGTGCCGCACATACGCGCCCAGGCAGGTCCGTCTCCCGCGGCGAATGCGTCCAGCCCGTCGGCGGTGGCTTCCATCGACCGTTCGAGGACGGCGCACCGCCCGTCGGGCAGGGGGTGGGCGAGCACGGACGGCGCGTGAGCCCAGCTCAGGCCCTCGGCCTGGAGTTGCATGCCCTGGATGACGGGCGACGCCGCGGCGAGCGGGTAGAAGGCGCTGAACATGTCGCTCGTGTAGGCGGGGTCCACACCGCGGTCGCTGCGGACAGCGCCTCCGGGCTCGTCCTGTGCTTCGAGGACCTCGACGCTCCAGCCCGCGTCCGCCAGGAGGTTCGCTGCCACCAGACCGTTCGGCCCTGCTCCGATGACCACGGCGTCCAGCATGGTCAGACCCTCACGACCGGTGGGAGTGAGACGTGGCGGCGGCGGAAACTGCCTGCTTCGTCGCGCGCTCCACCGTTTCGGCAAGGCGGGGAAGCATGGTGCGGTGCCGCAACTGGATGAGGAGGTCGAGCGGTGCGGTATGAAGCGTTCCTCCCAGCCCTCGCAGCGGATGCTCATCCACGATGACCAGGGTGTGCGCACCCCAGGGCCTCACCTCGATGGCAATGCGGGCTGTGCCGAGGCGGCCGCTGTGCGCTTCGAGTTCCAGCCACTGGGGAGGTTCGAAGCGCCGCACCGTGGTACGACCTTCGTACGACCAGGGGCCCAGACTCACCTGGTACTCCAGGGCCGCGTCGACGTGCGGCCACCGGTCGTCGAGCGGCCGTGAAGCCGTGGTGCCCACCACCCACTCGCCATAGAGGTCGGGATTCTCCAGGACCGCCCAGACCGCTTCGGGCGAGTGCTCGATGACTTGGTGCCGAATCGCCACGACAAACCCCTCACATGATCACAAACTGGCCGACGGCAGCCTAGTACCCCTCTCCCGGCACAGCATGCGCAGAACACACTGGCCAGGAGGTGACGCGCTTACCGGCGGGTCGGCAGCTGGGCTCAGATGCTCCGGGCATGGAAGACGACCGGCTCTTCCTCGTTCACCAGGAGATTTCCGTGCAGTACACGGACCGGGAGTCGGGCCGGCCGGGCGTCGACCTCCGCGGTCGGCGCCGGGACACATCCACCGCGGTGACCCGGTAGCCCCGCTGCGCAGCGATCAGAGTCGGCGCGCCCGTACCGGTGCCGATGGCATTTCCGCGCACGGCAGGGGCGCCTTGGCGACGCAAGGCTTCAGCCAGGCAGAGCGATGTCGTCTTGCGGGGCGTAGACGCCCGCCAGTGCAATGAACGTGACTCCAGCCGAGTATCCCGATCCGACCGGATGATCGGCCATAACGGTTCCGGTGGCTCACGCTCGGTGCTCTGTTCGGAGGACGGGGACCGGGATGAGTACCGCCGAGAGGGAAACCCGCTCTGGAAGCACCTCCAGGCAGCGAAGAAGCGGAGACGACGATGGCCACCACGACGGGTGAGGCCCGTGACCACCTTGCACAACCGCGAAGTATCACGTCACCGGGCATCGTGCTCGGAGTGGGGATGGGCGGGTTCGTCGACGGCATCCTGCTGCATCAGCTGTTGCAGTGGCACCACATGCTCAGCAGCACCAACCACGACCGCATCGGTGTGAAGTACTACAACCCCCACACGGTCTCCGGCCTGGAGATGAACACGGTGTGGGACGGGATCTTCCACACCGTGTGCTGGCTCTCGGTGCTGCTCGGACTGGCCCTTCTGTATGCGCGGGTCACCGACCATCGGCTGCGGGTGTGGACCTCGCGTGTGCTGTGGGGCTGGGTGCTCGTGGGCTGGGGCCTTTTCAACCTCGTCGAGGGCGTCCTGGACCATCACATCCTGGGCATCCACCACGTCTACGCCGGTGACGGCCAGGTGTGGTGGGACATCGGCTTCCTCGTCCTGGGAGCCCTGCTGGTGGCCGGCGGCTACCTGCTCCAGCGCAGCGGTCAGCCCTTCGACCCGAACGCCCCCGACGGTCGGCACGAAGGCCGACGGCACTGATGGGGCACGACATGTCCGAGCACGGGCACGCGGTAGGCAGCGGCGTTCTGCAGGTGCTGCTGCCCGGGTTCGTGTTGGCTGTGGCCGCCGGGGCGTATCTGCTGCTGGCTGTCCGGGCCCGCGGGCGCAATCCCGCCCGTGGATGGAGTCCACGGCGCACAGCGGCCTTCCTGACCGGAATCCTCCTGCTCGGAGTGGCACTCCTGCCGCCCGTGGCGCCCTTCGCGCACGCCGACTTCCGCGGCCACATGACGCAGCACATGCTCATCGGTATGTACGCGCCGCTGGCCCTGGTGCTGGGTGCGCCCCTCACCTTGTTGCTGCGTACGCTGCCGACGGCCCGTGGCCGGCAGCTGACCGTGGTGCTCCACAGCCGCCCCGCCCGCGCCCTCGCCCACCCGGCCATCGCGCTGCTGCTGTCCTCCGGCGGTCTTGCGGTGCTCTACTTCACTCCCCTGTACAACGCGGCCACGGGCAACACGGTCGCCCACTGGCTGCTGCACGCGCACTTCCTCCTGTCCGGATGCCTGTTCGCCTACGCCATCTCCGGTCCCGACCCCGCTCCCTCACGGCCCGGCGTGCGCGCACGCCTGGTCTACCTCGGCGTCGCCATCGCCGCGCACGCGGTGATTTCTCAGCTCATGTACGGCGGCTTCTGGGTGGACATCCGCGCACCCGTCGACCAGGTCCAGGCAGGTGCCGAGATCATGTACTACGGCGGCGACTTCGCCGAACTGCTTCTGGCAGCCGCGCTGGTCAGCACATGGCGTCCCCGCGATCGGCGCGTGACACCCCGTAGCGCGGGCGCGCCAGGCAGAGCAGCTGCCCGGTCGGCGTCGTTTCCCGGGAGCCCGGCCGGCGTGCTCCACCCCGGCGGCGGCAGCTGAAGTCTCCGGGATCCGCCACTGACCCGGGCGCGTTCCCGTTGATGGCCGACCGAAAGCACATGGGCGGCCAAGGAGGCCGGAGGCTGCGGCAGCCGCAATGCGCCCGAGCGGTGGGCTCGTGCGGCTTTTCCGCGGGGTCCGTCCGGCAGACGCCCGGCCACCCGATCGAGTACCGCGGCCGTTGAGAGGCGAGAGCCCGGGTACCCATAGTGAGGAGTGGCGGCTGACGGCACGCCGCCTGGTCAAGAGGGGAGGCGGTGGGCCATGGCTACGATGCAGGGAACGGATACACGAGGCACAGCTGCCACACCGCTGGTGTCGCCGGTCAGTTCCCACAATGAGTGGGATCCGCTGGAAGAGGTTGTGGTCGGTCGCCTCGACGGCGCCACCATCCCCTCCGGCCATCCGGTCGTCACCTGCAACATCCCTCCCTGGGCGGCGCGACTGCAAGCGCTTGCCGCAGGGCGCGCCTACCCACGACGGCTGATCGAACCGGCACAGGTCGAGCTCGACGGGTTCGTCGCCCTCCTGCAGTCCCTCGGCGTCACCGTAACGAGGCCGGACCCGGTCGATCACCGGCAGCGCTTCGCCACTCCTGACTGGTCATCGCGCGGGTTCTGCAACTCCTGTCCGCGGGACAGCCTTCTCGTCGTCGGAGACGAGATCATCGAGACGCCGATGGCATGGCCCTGCCGGTACTTCGAGACGCACTCCTACCGCAGGCTTCTCAAGGACTACTTCCAACGCGGGGCCCGTTGGACGGCTGCACCGAAGCCACAGCTCACCGACGCACTCTTCGACCCGGATTTCAGCCCACCGAAGCCCGGCGAGGCCATGCGCTACATCCTCACCGAGTTCGAGCCCGTCTTCGACGCGGCGGACTTCGTGCGTGCCGGACGCGACCTGTTCGTGACACGCAGCAACGTCACCAATCGCATGGGCATCGAGTGGCTGCGCCGTCATCTCGGATCCGGCTATCGCATTCACGAGATCGAGAGCCGCTGCCGAACCCCCATGCACATCGACACGACGTTCCTCCCCCTGGGCCCAGGCAAGGCCCTGGTCAATCCCGAATACATCGACGTCAACCGGCTGCCGGACGTCCTGAAGTCATGGGACATCCTCGTCGCCCCCGAGCCCGATCCCATCGGGGAGCGGCTGCTGAAGGTCACGTCCATGTGCGGTAAGTGGCTCAGCATGAACGTCCTCATGATCGACGAAGGGCGAGTCCTCGTGGAGCGCCACCACACAGCGATGCTGCGGGCCGTCGAAAGGTGGGGGTTCGAGCCGATCCCGTGCGACCTGATCCACTACGCCCCGTTCGGCGGATCCTTCCACTGCGCGACGCTCGACATCCGGCGTCGCGGCACGCTCGAGTCTTATGTCGACTAGCCAACCATCAGGTGGTGCGCTCGACGGCGGTCAGTCTTCTGATCCTCGGCAGATCCACGAAGCGCCGCCGCGCATGCGACGAGCCGCTGCTGTACCGCCTCTGCGAACGGCGTTACGGGTACGGCGTGCCCGCCCTCGCGTCGCGCTGCGCGGACGGGCACAGGACGCTGCCGCGGCGGCGGAAAGGATCAGCCGGCCGCGAGCAGCGGGCCGCTCGTTCGCCGGACCGCCGGGCGACCATCAGCATTGATCAGGTGCCCAACCGGAGCCCGAGCAACCGCCTGCGGTCAGACATACAGAAGCCCTGGACCACGGGTGTCCAGGGCTCCCGCCCACTTCGCCGGGTCCTGCTCAACGCCTCGGGGCCGGTGCGGGTTACGCGGTCACGGCAATCCGTCAGGCCGGCCCCCAAAAGTCGCGCCTTACGGGAGTGGCGGGTGCCCGGGGGCCGGGCACCCTCTGAGTTCGGCGGTCAGGTGGGCTGCGGGCGGCCGAATAGGAGGTCGTAGCCGGCGGGCAGCTGGAGCAGAATCTGCTCCATGAGGTCGTCGCCGGCGGCGTCGGCGACGGTACTGAGGACGGCGCTGACGTCCCAGGTCGCGGTCGCTTCCGTGGCCCCTTCGATCCAGGCCGCGGTGGCGCGCACGAACCGCTCGGGCGGGAGCGGCTCGGCGCTCTGCAGCGGGTTGAGGAGGATCAGGGCGAAGGCTTCCGGCAGACATGCGGCCAGTTGAGCACGCACCCCGCCGACCAGGTGGGCGCCGAGCAGGGCGAGAACGACGCGGGCCGCGCGTTCCGCTTCCTGAACGGTCTTGTACTCACCGCGCTCCTTCACCTGGTCGAGGAACGCTTCCCATCGCAGCGTCATGTCAGCCGCCACCTCTCTTGGCTGCGGGTGCGCAGGACGGGTGAGGGGATCAGGCGCGCGTCCTGCGCCGCTGTTCGGCCCTTGGTCGCCCGGTTCAGCCGGAGATCTCCTTGCGGGAGGACTCCCCTCCGACAGCAATCTTGCGGGGCTTTGCGCGCTCGGCGATCGGGATACGCAGGGTGAGCACACCGGCTTCGTAGTCGGCCCGGATGCGCTCGGTGTCCATGGTGTCCGCCAGAACGAGCTGGCGGGAGAACACGCCCAGCGGCCGCTCCGAAAGCTCCATCTGAACGTCGTCGGCCTTGACGACGGGCCTGCGCTCGGCCTTGACGGTCAGCATGTTGCGCTCGACGTCGATGTCGATCGCCTCCGCGCTGACGCCGGGAAGATCGAAGGCCACCACGTACTCGTCGCCCTCCCGGTAGGCGTCCATCGCCATCGCGGCCGGTCGCGTCCAAGTGCCGGAGCCGGTCAGCTGCTGGGCGAGGCGGTCGAGTTCACGGAAGGGGTCGGTGCGCATCAACATCGCGAAACACCTCCAGAAGGTTCGGGCTGTACCCGCCAATGCGCTTCACTGTCACCGTTCTAACATGTCATCCAATGGATGACAAGCACTCTGTCATCGGAAGGATGACAATCTTGTGGGAGCACTCGTGACCGCGGACGGGCAGCTGCCCATCCCCCCGCCGGCACCCCTGGCCGGGCGTCGCTGCGTGGAGCCGCTGGCGGCCAGGTCGCCGAACGGCGGGCCCTGCGGTTCTACCTCGGCCCCGCACTTACCACCGGCCAAACCACACGTCCGGGCAGCACGCGCCCGCCGCGCCGACGCCACCCCCCTCGTCACATTGGGCCGCGACATCACCGTGCACCCTGAGCCGCCTCCCATCGCAAGCGGACTGGCGCTGCGCTAGGCCCCTCCGGCCGGCCGGCCGGGCGGCCGGGCTCGCCCTGCCCTCCGAGCCGCACGCAGGGGACACGCACTGCGTGACACCACGAGCCAAGCGGCGCCTCGATGCCGGTGTCGTAGTCGGCCACGTCGATGGCGTCGTGATGCGCCGTCAGGTGGAGTGTGCAGGCCCCGCCGTGACCCCAGGACACTCAGCGACTTCACACGCGATCTGACACCTACAACCGCACGGCATCCCCCAAGACGCGCCGGTGTCTACCGGAGCAGTGACCTGGCACATAGAGGCCGCCTCACGCCCTGTTCCGCTTGAGAGCGACTTCCTCACTGCCGGAGACTCAAAAATCTATGTCGGCCAGAGTAGACATTGAGGGGCCACGTGGTTATGGTTTCTCCCGTAGCCCAGAGAGACAGCAAGGCCCGGCAGACACGAACTGCCGGGCAGCAGTATGTGAATTGGCAGTTCGCAGTGCGGTGCGGTGGTGGAGTTTCGAAGCCAGGGCGGTTGCAGGACGGCGACGGGACTGACGACCGGACCGGGCGGCCCGCAGGATCAGGGGCTGCCGTAGGTAAGTGCAGTTCGTCTCATCAGCAGTGCGGTGTCAGTGGTTCCCCCGGTAAAGGCGTCGACTGCGCGCGCGTACCGGGAAGTTCGACAGCAGGGCCCTTAGCCAGAGCACACGCAGGACCGGTGTCGGGTTGGGCTGTCGACGAGTGGCGCTGTTCGAGGCCACCAGCAGTATCCAGTTTCGAATTGGCAAGTGATTGATTCAGAGGGAAGAACGGAGGATCGAGCGCCATCAGGAGCGCCCGGGCCGAGTGTTGGGTCCGGGTACCGCAGGACATCGACAGTGAGGTGGTCTCCGGTCACGCATCCGCGATCCCCGCACCCCCGACCGCGTCTTGGTCGGGCCTGCGGAAACAGAAGGCCGACGCAGTATCAGGGTCGGCAGATGGTGTAGCAGTTCCTTCGGGGCCCTGGTGCCGGTACGGCACCAGGGCCCCTCCATTCGTTCCACACCATCGCCGAAGCTCCCTCACATTGCGCTGCACCTGGGGCACGTCCGGCAGATCATGTGACGACTAGGCTGTGACGATGGACCGCGCAACCGACGTGCCCGAGAGTCTCGCCCAGTCTGCGGATTCGGTCCGGGTGAATGACTACGACAGCTTCGCCGAGGCGTACTCGGCGGAGAACGAGACCAACCTCGTCAACGCGTACTACGAGCGGCCCGGGATGCTGGCCCTCGCCGGAGACGTGGCCGGCCGTCGGATCCTGGACGCCGGCTGTGGCTCAGGCTCCCTGTCCGCCGCACTGCGCGACCGCGGCGCGGTCGTCACCGGCGTCGACGCCAGCGCCGTGATGCTGGCGTTGGCCAGGCGGCGGCTGGGTGACGGCGTTGCCCTGCACGTGGTCGACCTGAGCGACCGTTTACCTTTCGACGATGGCGCGTTCGACGACGTAGTCGCGTCGCTGGTACTGCACTACCTGGAGGATTGGGGGCCGACGCTGGCCGAGATACGGCGAGTACTCAAGCCCGGCGGCCGGCTGATCGCGTCGGTGGACCACCCTTTCGTGGCCTACACGATCCAGGATCCGCGGCCCGATTACTCCGCTACCACCAGCTATACCTTCGACTGGACGTTCAACGGACAGTCCGTTCCGATGAGGTTCTGGCGCAGGCCGTTGCACGCGATGACCGATGCCTTCACCACCGCCGGTTTCCGTCTTTCCGTCATCAGCGAACCGCAGCCCGACCCGGCCGCCCGCGAGCTGTTCCCCGACGAGTTCCATGCCCTCTCGACCAAAACCTGCTTCCTGTTCTTCATCGTCGAGGTACCGCCGTCGGCGGCGAGCTCGGACGAATAGCTGGTCGCGCCCCGGAAGCATCCAAGTCCCTCGTCGGGGTGATGCTGCCGGGCGGGCGATTTTCCCGGCACTTGCGGCACGCTCCCGCGGGCCCCGACGCATCCCCGCTCGCAATATGGCCGTCGTCTGGTGAGCGCGTGGGCAGGTCAGGAACGGGTGGCGGCCGCGCTGTCAGGGTGGATGGGGAAGATCTGATCCAGGCCGACAATGCGCAGGATGCGCAGCGTGTGGGCGGGTACGCCCGCGAGCGCGATGTCTGCTCGGGCGGCCTGGGCGTGGTTGTGCGCAGCGATCAGGGCGGTGAGACCGCTGGAGTCGCAGAATTCCATACCGCACAGGTCGAGAACGAGGCGCTGGCCCGGCCGGAGAGCGATCGTGGGGATCAACTCGCGCAGGTCGGGGGCGTTGTCATAGTCGAGCTCGCCGAAAATCTCCAGAACGGGACCGGTGGCGGCGTCTCGGGTGGTGATCTTCAGTGGGCTCATCGGTTGCTTTTCGTCAGGGGCGCGGGGGCCGGGACGCCGAGGGCGAGCAGGGCGGTGTCGTCGTCCACGCCGTCGCCGAAGCTGCTCAGCAGGCCGGTGAGGGCGTGGACCAGGGCGGACGCGGGCTTGCCGGCCTGGTCGGCGGCGAAGGCGAGCAGGGCCTCGTCACCGTACAGACTGCCGCGGTCCTCGCCGGTGCGGGCTTCGGTCAGGCCGTCGGTATAGAGCAGAAGCGTGTCGCCCGGGCCGAGCACGGTCGTGGCGGCAGTCAGGTGAGCAGACGGCAGGATGCCGACGAGGAGGCCACCGGGAGTGGGCAGGAAGTCGGCCTCACCGTCGGCGCGCACGATGATGACCGGGGGGTGCCCGCCTGAGGCGATGCGGATGGAGACGTGGCCGGTCGCGGGGTCGGGTTCGAGGATTCCGAACACTGCGGTGCAGAAGCGCGGGTCGCCGCCGGCGGCGTAACGCTCGTGGAGCACCTTGTTGAGGGTGGTCAGAGCGGAGACGGGATCGGGGTCGTGCAGGGCGGCGGCGCGCAGCGTGTAGCGGGTCAGTGAGGTGACCGCGGCGGCCTGGGGGCCCTTGCCGCACACGTCACCGAGGAAGAAGCCGAAACGTTTGCCGTCGATGGGGAAGACGTCATAGAAGTCGCCGCCGAGCCGGTCGGGATGGGCTGTGTGGTAGTACGCGGCCGTGTCCACCCCGGGTACCGGCGGCAGAATGTCGGGGAGCAGGGACTGCTGGAGAACGGCCAGGGCATCCTGCAGCCGCGCGCGGTCGGCCTCCGCCTGCCGGCGAGCTTCCTCGGCCTGCTTGCGGGCTTCCTCGGCCGCCTTCCTTCCGCGCAGTAGTTCCTGTTCGTAGGCGCGGCGGTCCCGGGCGTCGAAGGTGGTGATACGGATCAGCAGGGGCTCTCCGGTAGTGCCGTGCTTGACCACGGCGGAGACCAGCACCGGCATCCGGCCGCCGTCGGTCTGCTTGATCTCCAGCGCGATGCCGCTGATCTCGCCCTGCATGCGCAACAGCGGCGCGAAGTGCGTCTCGTGGTACAGCTTGCCGCCCACGGTCAGCAGGTCGGTGAACCGCATCCGGCCCACCACCGCGTCACGCTCCAGACCGAGCCAGTCCAGCAGCCTGGCGTTGATCCTGGCGATGGTGCCATCCATCAGTGTGGACAGATAGCCGCACGGCGCGCCCTCGTACAGTTCCTCGGCGCTGTCCTCGAGCAGGGCGGCGAACGCGGCGCTGGAGGCGTTCTCGTCGTCGGCCTCGTGCGGATCGGGATGGTGCCCGGTCCGGCACATCATCGCAAGTCCGCCAGGAAATTCCGCACCGCGTCATTGGTGGCTTCTGGCGCCGACAGGTGCGGGCAGTGTCCGGTCGCGTCCAACGTGACCAGCCTCGACCCGGGGATCGCCTGGTGGACGAACGCGCCGACCTCCCGGGGGGAGATCACGTCCTGGGTGCACTCGAGTACCAGGGTCGGCACTGCCACCCTCTTCAGATCCTGCCGCGAGTCCGACAGGAACGTCGTCCGGGCGAAGACGCGAGCCATGTCCGGATCGGTGGCGCAGAAGCTGTTCTTCAGCTCCTCACCGAGTTCCGGCCGCTCCGCGTTCCCCATGATCACCGGCGCCATCGCCGCCGACCATCCCAGATAGTTCGACTCCAGGGACTCCAGCAGCTCGTCGATGTCACCGGCGCTGAATCCTCCCCGGTAGCCGTCGTCATCGATGTACCGCGGAGACGGCGCGACCATCACATGTGCCCCGATCCGCTCCGGAGCCATGCCGGCCGCCAGTACACCGATCATCGCGCTGACCGAGTGGCCTACAAATACCGCGTCACGGAGATCCAACGCCTCACAGACCTCCACCACGTCCCGAGCGTACCCGTCCAAGGACGCGTAACGGTCCTCCGAGAACGCGGACGAATCCGAGCGTCCCGCACCGACGTAGTCGAACAGCACCAGCCGGTAGTCCTCAGCCAGCGCAGGCACGGTCAGCCGCCACATGTTCTGGTCGCAACCGAACCCATGAGCCAGCACCACCGTCCGCCCCTGAGGGTTGCCGACGACGGTGACGTTGTTCCTGCGAGCGATATCCATGACGGGCAGTCTCTCAGGCTCCACCCAGGGGTCCGACGGGGGCCCGAATCCTGCACGCCCCTCCCGACGCCTTCACGAACCGCCTGGCTGACGATGCCCCCAAGACCAGGCGGTCACGTGAGGTCGGTTGAACGGGGTCCCTCCTCGTGGTCCCGTCACGCCGTCGGCCACCGCGCGCCGGCGTCGTCGATGACCGGCGCGGTCCTCGTGGCAGCCGCAGTGGTGGTGCCTCCCGGGCGGGCACCCAGCCATGGAGCCCCTGGCTGTGCGGCATCAGGCCGTCGTCGCAGTCCTCGACTCCGGGAGTCGGCGGGATTCGGTGGACAAATAGGGGGTAAAGGGAAATCCAGTCGCGGTGAGCGACCTCATGCGTGTAGTGAGGTGACCTCATGGCCGAGTGCAAAACTCCTGATTACCGGTCCGGAAAACGCGGTCCGCATTGGACGCATGCCCTTCGAAGTGCGCAAAAGGCGGGAGCGGTCATAGTGACCGATGAGACCGGGGACGCCGTGCGATATCTCTACGACGGCCATGGCCCGAGCCGCTTCCGCCCCTGGATCACAGCGAAGGGTGTCCGATACGACAGCTATGAAGTCCATCCGGAGTGGTGATCCCGCCGACCGCGGCAGGCAACGGGCACGGCATCGGTCCGCGCCCGATGGAGGCTGAAGCTGTCGTCGGTAGGCGTGCGGGTTCTCCACCCATGAGCGTTTTGCCCCTTTCCTCGCGGGAACATGACATATGCGTCGAGTTTCGGCCCGAGTGACCGGGCTCGACGCGCATGATGATGCAGGTCCAGAGGGCGTGCGGCGCACCGAGTGCGCCGTCCCCTCCGCCCGTCCCTCTTCGCAGGGGCGGGCGCCTCGCTGATCACGGCATCGAGCGCAGACGAGTACCGCTGTCCTCGTGTTGCGACCGATCAGTGCCGCGGCGACGGGACCGGCCGCCATGTCGAGCTCGGCCGGCGGCACAGTTGACCGGCCGCGAGGGCATGCCACCCTCCGGCCCGGGCAATCGCCGGCATCCACCAAGGGCGTGATTTCTGCGATTCAGGGGACTCGGTTCTGCATGTCGCCATCCAATGGAGAGCAACCTACGGCCACATCCACCCCCGCTCTTCGGCGGGTTCTGACCACTCCGCTGCTCTACTTCTTCATCCTGGGCGATGTCCTGGGTGCCGGCGTATACGTCCTTGTGGGTCAGGTCGCCGCCGACACGGGCGGTGCCGTATGGGTGCCTCTCGGCGTCGCCCTTGTCCTCGCCATGCTGACGGCTGCGTCGTACGCCGAGCTGGCGACCAAGTACCCGAGGGCAGGTGGGGCTGCCCACTACGCCACACGGGCCTTCGGACCGTTCACGGGTTTCGTGTCGGGTTTCTGCATGCTCGCCGCGGGCGTGGTCTCGGTCGCAGCCCTGGCACGCGGCTTCGGGGGCGACTACCTGTCGGATTTCGTGACTCTGCCCGTCGGCCTCGTGGCAGTGATCTTCCTCGCTGCCTTGGCTCTGATCAATGCACGGGGAATCAAGGAGTCGACTCGCGCAAACGTGGTGGCGACCGTCATCGAGGTCGCCGGACTGATCATCATTGTCGTACTCGGCGCCTGGTTGCTCCTGCGTGGTGACGGTGACGCCGGACGCCTCACACAGCTCGGCACTCCTGAGAAGGGAGCGGCCGCCGCCGTCCTCAGCGGCTCCGTCCTTGCGTACTACTCCTTCGTCGGCTTCGAGACCTCGGTCAACGTAGCGGAGGAAACCCGGAATCCGCGCCGCTCCTACCCGCGCGCGCTGTTCGGCGCTCTCACCACGGCGGGCGCCGTGTACGTGCTGGTGGGCGTCGCCGCTTCCGCGGCAGTACCGACAAGCAAGCTGGCCGAGTCCAGCGGACCCCTTCTCGAAGTCGTCAAGGCGGCAGGTGGCGTGCCGTCCTGGCTCTTCAGCGCGATCGCGCTCGTCGCGGTCGCCAACGGCGCGCTGCTCACCGGGATCATGTCCTCCCGACTCACGTACGGCATGGCGCGTGACGGATTGCTGCCCTCCGGGCTGACCAAGGTGCTACCCCATCGGCGGACCCCGTGGGTCGCGATCGCGACGACCACAGCGCTGTCGGCTCTTCTCGCGCTCACCGGGAGCGTCGCGACCCTGGCGTCCACCCTGGTTCTTCTGCTGCTCGTGGTCTTTTTCATCGTCAACATCGCTGTCCTGGTGCTGCGACGTGAGCCGGGCACGGCAGACCACTTCCGGGCGCCCACCGCCCTCCCGGTGATGGGGGCAGTGTCCTGCCTGGTGCTCGCCACGCAGATCACCGCCCAGGTGTGGCTCCGTGGGCTGCTTGTTCTCGCAGTAGCCGTCGTACTCGCCGCCGTCGGCACAGCCAGGGGGCGCGGGAACACCGACGCCGCTGAGCAGGACGCGTCGACCCGCGTCTGACCGCGGACGCCCCATCTCGACCTGACACGCCGACAGGCGGCGAGTTCCTCGGTCACATCACCATCCCCACGATCAACCACAGGGTCAGTGAAGCGCTGAAGAGGCTCAGCAGCAGAGCGATTCCGATGCATCGCCGCCGAAGCCGGTTGCGTACGTCCTGAGCAGCGTCCCGCTGTGCGATCTGGGTTCGTCGTCGCTCGGCTTCAGCGAGCCGCTCGCCGGCGTACAGGCTCACGAGCTGCTGCCGCTCGGCGGATGTGAGCGTTGGCAGCTGATCGGCAAAGGCTTCGGCTGCCTCCTGCGCCATGATGCGCGCACTTGCCGCCGCCAGGAAGCACTCGATGCGCTCGATGCCCGCGTACGGGTCGGGTGCCGAGTGACCCGTGGAGCGGGCGGTCATGATGACGAATCACCCTTGGATGCGGAGTCCGGGTCGGGTTCGATGGCGTCCCGGCGGCCGGTGGCGGCGGCTTGGTCGATGGCTGCGACCTCCGGGTAGTGCAGATCGAAGGCGGGCGATTCGGAGCGGATCTTGGGCAGGGTGATGAAGTTGTGCCTCGGCGCCGGGCAGGGTGTGGCCCATTCCAGCGAACGTCCGTACCCCCACGGGTCGTCGACTTCGATTCTCTTTCCGTATTTCGCTGTCTTCCACACGTTGTAGAAGAACGGGAGCGTGGAGCTGCCGAGAAGAAATGCGCCGATCGTCGAGATCGTGTTGAGTGCGGTGAAGCCGTCAGCCGCGAGGTAGTCCGCGTAACGGCGCGGCATGCCCTCTGCTCCCAGCCAGTGCTGAATGAGGAAGGTCATGTGGAAGCCGATGAACAGCGTCCAGAAGTGGATCTTCCCCAGTCGCTCGTCGAGCATCGTGCCGGTCATCTTGGGCCACCAGAAGTGGAATCCCGCGAACATGGCGAACACGACAGTGCCGAAGACGACGTAGTGGAAGTGCGCGACGACGAAGTAGGTGTCGGAGACGTGGAAGTCCATCGGTGGCGAGGCAAGAATAACGCCGGTCAGACCGCCGAACAGGAAGGTCACGAGAAATCCGATGGTCCATAGCATTGGTGTCTCGAAGGACAGTGAGCCCTTCCACATCGTGCCGATCCAGTTGAAGAACTTCACCCCGGTCGGTACCGCGATCAGGAACGTCATGAAGGAGAAGAACGGCAACAGGACGGCACCGGTGACGAACATGTGATGCGCCCAGACCGTCACGGACAGGCCGGTGATCGCGATCGTGGCACCGATCAGTCCCACATAGCCGAAGATCGGCTTGCGCGAGAAGACCGGGATGATCTCCGTGATGATGCCGAAGAAGGGTAGCGCGATGATGTAGACCTCGGGATGACCGAAGAACCAGAACAGGTGCTGCCACAGAATCGCCCCGCCGTTCTCCGGGTCGAAGACCTGCGCACCGAAGCGCCGGTCGGCTTCCAGGACGAGCAACGCGGCCGCCAGAACGGGAAAGGCCAGCAGCACCAGCACCGAGGTGAACAGGATGTTCCATGTGAAGATCGGCATCCGGAACATGGTCATTCCCGGTGCCCGCATGCACAGGATCGTGGTGATGAAGTTGACCGAGCCGAGAATCGTACCGAAGCCGGCGAGTGCCAGCCCCATGATCCACAGGTCCCCGCCGACATAGGGCGTGCGTTCGCCGCCGCTGAGCGGGGTGTAGGCGGTCCAGCCGAAGTCCGCCGTGCCCTGCGGAGTGAGCAGGCTGCCCACCACGATCAGGCCGCCGAAGAGGAACAACCAGAACGAGAACATGTTGAGCCGCGGGAACGCGACGTCGGGAGCGCCGATCTGCAGGGGCATGATCGCGTTGGCGAAGCCGGCGAACGTCGGGGTGGCGAACAACAACAGCATGATCGTGCCGTGGAGGGTGAACGCCTGGTTGTACTGCTCGGAGGAGACGATCTGCAACCCGGGCCGCGCCAATTCGGCGCGCATCACCAGCGCGAGCAACCCGCCGAAGACGAAGAAGGCGAACGACGCCATCAGATACAGATGGCCGATCTTCTTATGATCGGTGGTGGTGACCCACGTAACGACTACGCTGCCGGCCTTGCGGCCTTTGGACGGGATGATAGTCGTTGGTTCTGTCGTCGATGCGGTCATGAGGACCCCGTACGTGACTAGGTGGCGGACGGCGCAGCAAGTACCCCACTGACGCCGCGTCACACCCTAGGCCGATCGCCGGAATCAAGCCCAGAAACCAGCCCGTACGGACGGCAAGACATATTGTCAGGTCGATCCGGAACACTCGGCCCCGGCAGCGGAAAAGAGGTCCGCAACGCGCAGTTTCGGTGCGGTCGGTGCCGCTCGCTATCATGCGCGCACCGTCATAAGCAATCGCGCCGGGTGCGACGGCGACCGGCGTCACCCACATACGGGCAACTCGCCATACCAAGCGGCACCGTCGCCGGATCGAGATCCGGGCCACGACCAATGGCGAAGGTCACTCGGACGGCCCGCCTTGTGTCAGCACGAGGCTCATTGATCCCATTATTAGTCAGTCCTTCTTCAGTTCCTCGGCGAGCATCACAAGGATGCCGCTGGGACCGCGGAGGTACGTGAGCTTGTAGACGTCCTCATAGGTGGCCACACCGCGAAGCGGACGGCATCCGTGCTTTGCGGCTGCCTCAAGAGCTTTGTCGATGTCGTCGACCGAGAAGGCGACGCGATGCATGCCGATCTCATTGGGACGAGTGGGCTTCGACTCGATCGCTTCGGGGTGGATGTACTCGAAGAGCTCAAGGCGACCGTGACCGTCCGGCGTCTGGAGCATCGCGATGTTGGCGTGATTGCCATCCAGGCCGATGGCGGTGTCGGTCCACTCACCACTGACCGTGTCACGGCCGACGATCGTGAGGCCGAGGTCGGTGAAAAAGGAGATCGCTGCTTCGAGGTCGCGAACGGTGATGCCGACGTTCTCAAGTCTGATGGCCATGCGTTGCATGCTATCGAGCCGGGCTGATGGAGTACTTCCGCCAAGGACACAGCCGAGTACCGGCGAAGCGTCGAGGTCGGCCGTGACGCTTTCTCCCTTCTCGGCCACCAGTCGCACAGCCCGCCTCGTTCGAAAGCGCGAGGCGGGAGAGGCAGTGCCGGCCTCATCCACGTGGTGGTGATGCGGTGGCCGCCGCCGACGAGGTGGACAGTGCGGGGTCATGAGACCCGTGAAGCTCGTTCCACGGCCGTGATCAGCGCATATGGAGGGGCGGCGCCTCGCGTCACAACCGTCAGCGGGCCTGGCTCGGCCCCGCCGCTGTAGCCCGCAGCATGTCCCGCAGAAGTTCGAAGTCGATCTTTTCCGGCTTGCGGAACCGCAGGCAGCCTTTACCCATGTCGTGGCCCGCCAGCCGGTCGGCAAAGGCCTCACGGACATCGGCGCGCAGCACATAGACAGAGATGTACTGCTTCTGGCTCGCGAAGGCGATTTCCCCTGTGCCGTCTCGCTCGTAGACCGGCATCCCGTATGCCATCACCTCGCTGAACCCCTGGAGCTCCGCACGACACAGCTCCCGCAACCGGGTCACAGCCTTTTTGCGTTCCTCGGAAACCTCGGCGAGGTAGCAGTCCACATTCTCAGCCGCGCTTTGCACCATGCCCCGACCCTATTCGGCACGCGGCTCGATCAACAGTGCGTCGGAGAACAATGCCTGACAGGAGCCGCGACCGGTGCTGCACCCCGGCCACCGGAGCCGGCAGTCGCCGCTACGCGCGGCCTCTGTCTCCGCCGGCAGGAGGCACCGCACCGGCCTCGGCGATCGAGCCATACCGTCGCGCAGCCGCGAGAGGAGGCCGTCGGCCCCTTGCCCGGTGCCCTATCTATCATCGAGGTCGTAGTACGTCGTACGCACGCCCTCAATTTCTGTGACTCCTCCGGCATCAGCGGTCTCATCAGGATCTACCAGCGGCTGTCCGCGCACGGAGGCGTACTGCGACTCGGCGCCGTGCCCGGCTCGGTTGCCCGGGTCTTCGAGCTGACGGGCCTGGACCAGGTGATCGCCGTGTTCGCCACGGCTCAGGAGGCCCTCGCCGCCGGCGACGGTGTGCGGGGGTCTTCGACCGGGGACACACCGCCCTCGTCGTACGCGACGAGTGAGAGGTAGCAGGGCGATGCCCCGCGTTCCGGACGGACAGGCTCTCCAGTCCAGGGCAGCCGGCACCGCTCTGGCCGTCGAGACGGGGGCGGAGCAGGATCTTCGCGATCTGTTCGGCCAGTCCCCTGCCGTCTTCGCGTCCTTGGTCGGGCCGGCCCACATGGTGGAAGCCGCGAACCCGACGTTCTTCGCCGCCATCGGCGGAAGCGAACGGGTCCGCACCGGATTGCCGCTCGGGGAGTTGATGCCCGAGCTCGCCGAACAGGGCTATCTCACGCTGCTGGACCGGGTGTACCGCAGCGGCCGACCTCACACCGGACGCGACGTCCGTGTCTTGCTCGGTACCGGGTCCAGCGCACGGGAGGCGTTTTTCGACTTCACCTACGAACCCCGTACGGACGCGGGTGGCAACGTCATCGGCGTCCGCGTCGTCGGCGTGGAGACCACGCAGATCAAGCACGCCCAGCGGCTGACCGCCGAGCACCGTGCGCTGCTGGAGCAGATCGCCCGCCAGGCGCCGATCGAGCAGGTTCTGGAGGGCATGGCCCGCGTCATCGAGGACCTCGACCCGGGAGAGATCCTGGTGTCGGTGCTGCTCGCCGACGCAGACGGCCGCCACCTGCGCCACGGCGCCGCACCCAGCCTGCCCGACTTCTACAACCGGGCGATCGACGGCATCGCCACCGGTGAGGGCGTGGGTTCCTGCGGCACCGCCGCGCACCGTCGCGAGACGGTCATCGTCAGCGACATCGCCACCGATCCCTTCTGGGACGACTTCCGTGATCTGGCGGATGCCGCCGGTGTTGCGGCCTGCTGGTCGACCCCGATCCTGGGCCGTGACGGATCGCTGCTGGGCACCTTCGCGATGTACCACCGAAGTCCCCGTGCCCCGCAGGACTTCGACCTCGCTCTGGCCCGGGTCTTCGCCGGCACCGCGGCGCTGGCCATCGAGCGCCATCAGGCGGAACAGGCCCGTCTGGCCGCCGAGGCGAAGGAGGAGGCTGCGCGCAGGGACCTCGCCTTCCTGTTGGAGGCAAGCACGGCCCTGTCGGCCCGCCTGGACCACAGCCAGACCCTTCAGCGCCTGGCCGCCGTCTGCGTGCCCACGCTGGCACCGCTGTGCGCGGTCGACATCGTGGAGGCCGGTCAGGTCCGCCGTATCGCCGCCGCCGCGCGCACCGAGGACCAGAGGGACGTCCTGGCGTCGCACCGTCCCGTCTACGACGCCGACGACGATGCCGTGGCCCGCGTACTGGCATCGGGCCTGAGCGAGGTCGCCCGCCGTCCTCCCACGGGGCCAGGCCCCTGGCAGAGCCTCGGCGTGACCGGATACCTGTGCATCCCTCTGCTGGACCGGGGCCGCGCCTTCGCCACCCTGACGCTGCTGTCCACCGGCGAGCACTCCCTCGACGGCCGCACGGTGGCGCTGGCCGAGGAACTCGCCCGCCGCGCCGCCCCGGCCGCGCTCAACGCCCGTCAGTACACCCAGCGCGTCACCCTCGCCCGCGACCTGCAAGCCGGACTCCTCCTGCCGCAGGTACCGGCCCTGCCCGGCGCCGAGATCGCCGTCCACTACCACCCCGCCGGCGAAGGACTCGACATCGGCGGCGACTTATACGACGTCTTTCCCCTGGGCCCTCCTCGTCGACGGTCAGCGCGCCGTACGAACCGTCGACGTCCACGGTTCCCTTCTCGGCATCACCCCCGACCTGCATCTGACGAGCCGCCACCTGCACCTCCAGCCGTCGGAGAGCCTGCTCCTCTACACCGACGGCATCACCGAGGCGCGGGGCACCTCGAACGACCAGTTCGGCGAAGAACGCCTTGCGGACGCCCTGCGCGGGCTCGGCGACAGATACACGGCGCAGGACGCGATCGACGCCGTCACCGAGGCCGTACGGGCTTTCACCGGCGGCAACGACATAGACGACGACCAGGCTGCCCTTGTCCTGACTGCGACTCCTGCGATCAGCCGCACCACCACCGCCTGAACAGACGGCGGTGGGCCTGCTGCCCTACCGCGCGACCATCGGGCCCTCCCAGCCGATCGGAAGTGCTTCGCGGCGTTCCAGCCACTCGGGCGGGACCTTGTCCACGCCCGTACGCGCCCCCACGATCCCTCCTGTGATCGCGCAGGTCGTGTCCACATCGCCGAAGCCTTCGGCCGTGGACCACAACGCCGCCTCCAGGTCGTTCTGATGGCGCGCGGCCGTCCAGACAGCGAAGGCGACCGTGTCGTCGGCGCGGATACGCTGCCCGTTGCCGAGAACGTCCGCCGCCTTCCACGGCACGGTGGTGATGGGGAGTCGGGCGGCCCGGAGCAGACCGTCACGGACCAGACCGGGTGGAGTGCGGTCGGCGACCGACCGGATGGCCAGTTCTCCACGAGACGACAGCGCCGCCGCCGTGGCCACTGCCACCGCGCCGGCCACGCCCTCGGGATGCGCATGCGTCACACGGGCCGACAACTCGGCCTGACGCGCGGCCAGTTCGAGGTCGGCGGCGAACCAGGCCCCCAGCGGGGCAACCCGCATGGCGGCGCCGTTGCCGAGGCTGCCGCCATCGAAGAGTTCGGGCGCGTGCCGGCGCCAACTCGCCGGATCATCCAGGAGTCTCGGCAGGAGCATGTGCATGCCGTGGCCGTACCCCCGACCACGATCCGCCTCAAAGGTCCGCGCGAAGCAGGCCGCCAACCGGTCCTGGTCGATCTCGCCGAACCGGTCGAGCACCTGATGGACCGCGAGAGCCATAGCGGTGTCGTCGGTCCAGTGCCAGTCGGGTTCATCGGGCGTGCGCCGGGTCCGGATCTCGTCGACGGCCCGTTCCCGCGCACGAAAGAGAGGGAACCAGCGTTCCCCGAACGCGTCCCCGAGAGCGAGAGCTTCAAGGCTGCGGCGGGCGGCTTCGCGGTCGGCCGGATGAGGAGTGGCAGTCATGGTCGCCATGCTGCCGGGCACGGTCACTCGCGTACATCGGTTTTGGCCAGAGGCCCGAACAGCCAGTCCGATGCCGTTCCCGTCAGTTGGCCCGGGCGCAGTCCAGTCCCGTCGCCAGGTCCTGGTTCGGGCACCGACGCCGTGGCCGCTGTCACCGAGCGCGAACATCGGTGATGCCGGAGGGGCGGCTTGCCGATGCGCCCATATCCGCACCACCGACCGAGTGTTCTGACAAGCTCGGCCTCCAAGGGCGGTGGACAGGGCCGTGTCGCTCGGCTTGCCCACCGCAACTGGGCCGATCTCCCGGAGCACGACACCCGCGCCGGCAACCCTCTGGAGCCATCGTGTACAGGTCGCGAGAATGGATCCTCGACCGGATCCGCCAGGACCACCGGAACAACCCCGAGTTACCCGTCCACGTACTCGCCACGCGGAACCGGGTGTCACAGACCACCGTGGCCGCCGCCCTGTCGTTGTCCGAACCGGCGCCCGCGAAGTCGCGGCCCCTCGGTGTGCCGGAACCGGTGAGGACGGCCATCGACCTGATGCCGCTCGACGAGCCGTCCCGCTCGGTGGACCCGGTCTCCTGCCTTCCCGCGACAGACGAAGACGACCACGGCTACCAGCCGGAGGACGAGGCGGGAGTCGTGCTCTGAGCTGGAAGGCGTGCTCCGAGCCCGGCGGCGTGCCTCGCTGCCGGTCGGTGGCATCTCCGCCGGCGGAGCTGGCGCAGGGCTCGTGTCCGACGCGATGGAGCAGCCCCCGCCATGACCGGCTGCAGAAAACCGCTTGCCCCCACCGCTCAGGGCTTGCAACAGTGACCTGCGCTCTGCGACTTCGCAGACACATTCACGGTGAGGAATGAAGCCAATGATTGCGGCGTCCACCGGCGGCCGCCGTCGGCACTGAACGTCTGCTCCCCAGCAGTCGCAGCCTGCCACGCCCACTTTGCGGCGGCCCCACGACGCGGTGCCCACGCACCGCCGCTCTCCCCCGCCCCTCGAACTCACCCGAGTACGCCGGGGCATCAGCCGAGCCATCGTGAGGTCAACACCACCATGGACAACCAGGTCCAGAGCTTTGCCGTGGCCAACCTCCGCCGCCGCCCCGTGGTCGTCGAGACCGGCGGCTTCGTTGCGGGCTTCAACCCCGACACCGACAGTCCCTACCTCAACTACGCGACCCCGCTGCCCGGCGTCGAGCCGACCGAGCATGACGTCGCGGCGCTGATCGGAGCCTTCCGGGAGCGCAGCCTGCTGCCCCGACTGGAGTTCGCACCGCACGCCGCGCCACGCGTGGCACCGGCTCTGCGGGCGGCGGGCTTCACCACCGAGGCGGTGCACGAGTACCTCCTCTGCACACCGCAGACGCTGACGACCCCCGACTCCGCCGGCTTCCCGCACGTGGAGACGCCGACCACCGACGAGGAGTACTGGGAGCTCGATGCCGCGCTTGCCGAGGCGTTCGGAAACGTCTTCGCCCCCTCCCCGCAGGGTGCGGAGCGACTCCGGCATACCCAGCAGAGCGGCGGTGCAGTCCGTTTCGTCCGTACACCGCAAGGCGGCTGCCTCGGCGGAGCATCCTGTTCCCCACCGGCCGAGGACACCGCCGAGCTGGCCGGCGTCGGCACCCGCCCCCGCTACCGCGGCCGCGGCATCGCCACTGCGGTGACCGCCGCGCTGACCGGGGCGATGTTCGCGCAGGGGGCCGGATCGGTCTGGCTGGAGTACTCCGGCGACGGCTCCCGCCGCATCTACGAGCGCATCGGCTTCCGGCCGCAGGGCACCCGCCTCTACCTTTCGCTGCCCGCGGAGCAGCAGGCGTAGCGGCAGACGCACGTGTGAGGGCGGCCCAGGCCGCCCTCACACGCTCCCGTTCGGTTCCAGGGCCTCAGCCCCGGGCATACCGAGCGACGGTGAGCCTCAGAGCCGCTCATCCGGCCAGTCCAGCAGGCGAGCGCCGATGACCGCCGTCTGCAGGGTGTAGCGATCCACAGGGTTGCCGGGATCGACCCCCGTCAGCCGGCGGATCCGCTCCAGCCGGTAGGTCATCGCCCGCACGCTCAGCGACAGCCGCCGTGCGGCCTCGGCCGCCACGCAACCCGTGTCGAAGTACGTCGCGAGGGTGTCGATCAGCGGCCGGGCGCCGCCCCTGGCGTCTTGGAGCGGACCGAGGACCGTGGAGACCAGGTCGGCCATGGCCTGCCGGTCGCGGGTGAGTACCGGGTAGACCAGCAGGTCCGCCGCGTACAGGACCGGGTCGTCCAGATGCATCCGGGTGGCAAGGTCCAGTGCGTTGAGCGCCTCTTCGTAGGAGTGGACGACGCCACCGACGCCCGCGTGGGCGCGGCCGATCGCCACCCGCCCGCCGTCCGTCGCGGCATAGGCCTGCTTGGCGAAGAACGACAGGACGTCGTCCTGATCGCCCGGGGCGATACAGATCAGCCGGCCGTTCTTCGTGGTCAGCAGGATCCGGCGGTCGCCGAAGCGGACCGCGAGCGTCGACTCGATGCCGCGGGTCACGGAGTACCCGTCGTCGTACGGCTCCGGGCCCTCGGCGACGGCGACGGCGTGCGCATGCGACAGCAACAGTCCGAATCGCGCGGCCCGTTCGGCGAGCCGACCCGGATCGCTGCGGCCGTGGAGCAGGTCGTCGATGAACTCGCGCCGCGTGGCCTCCTGTCGGCGGATCGCCAGCCGCTGCGCCCGCTCGTGGCCTTCCGCGAACGCGTCCACCGCCTGCTCGACCGCCCCGAGAAGACGGCCGGCGGTCGCGCCGCGCGCCTCCGCGTGAGCCACCTGGGCGGCGGAAAGATGGGCACGGACCATCAGCCGCAGCCCCAAACCGGCTTCCGCGGCCCGCTCGCCCTGGGCCCGCAGCGCGTCGAGCTCGTCCCGGGTCAGCTTCCTGCCGGTGGCACCGGCACCGGCCAGGATCTGGGCGTACCCCTGCAGATAGTCGTCGACTGCTTCCCGTTCCGCCACGAACCCTCCCGTTTCCTGACGCGCCGATGACACCCTTTTGACGCGTGGACGCCCAGCGTGGCACGCGGGTTCGAGGGGACGGCCACCGGCATCAAGAAGGCGTAAGGATTGCCGGTCGACGGCAATGCGATCAGGCGCACGGTCCTGTCAGCATGGACCGGCCGGGGTCGCTGAACGAGACACATGCCGGAGTACGGAAAGCAGTACACCACCGCCGCGGAACGAGGCCGCCCAGAAAAATGGCTGCCGTAGAACACTGGGGGAAGAGACATGGACGAGTTCCTGCGTGCCACCGTGACCTTCCCTGCTGTGCTGTTCACCGCGGCCCTCGTCGTCGTCATCGTCTTCTGGCTGCTGGTGCTGGTCGGCGGAGCCGACCCCGACAGCTTCGACACGGACGTGGACAGCGGAGCGCTGGGCCTCGGCGGAGTCCCCGTATCGGTGTCTGCCTCGCTGCTGATCGCCCTGTCCTGGTTCTTCTGCGTGACCGGGTCCGTGCTCCTCTCCGGGACGGACTGGCCCGCCACCCTGGTCGATCTGCTGGACGTTGTCGTGCTGTGCGCCTCACTCATCGGTTCGTGGCGGCTGACCCGCGTTCTCGTGCGGCCCCTGGCCAAGCTCTTCCCTGATGAACCCGGGCCGTCCCGGCTCGACTTCGTCGGTCTGACCTGCACCGTCCGCACCGGGCGGGTGGACGCGGACTTCGGCCAGGCGGAAGTCACTGCCCGGGACGGTTCAGCCGCCGTCGTCCAGGTCCGTCAGAACGACGGGTCCCGGTTGGGACCCGGCAGCACCGGACTGCTGTACGCGTACGACGACACCGGAGAGTTCTTCTGGGTCGCGCCGTTCGACACGGCGCTGGATCCCCGCGGCTGACCTGCCGCCCTCCCACTCCTGCTCAACACCCTTCGATCCGGGGATTGCTCATGGATGCCATCACCTGGGGCATCGGCGTGCTCATCGCCGTTGTCCTCCTCATCACCATCGCCCTGCTGCTCGTCATCAGCCGGCTGTTCCGCAAGGTGGAACAGGGCAAGGCACTGATCGTGTCGAAGATGCGCAAGGTCGACGTCACCTTCACCGGCCAGGTCGTCCTGCCCGTCCTGCACAAGGCCGAGGTCATGGACATCTCGGTGAAGACCATCGACATCAGCAGGACCGGTCGCGACGGCCTGATCTGCCGCGACAACATCCGCGCCGACATCCGCATCTCGTTCTTCGTACGGGTCAACAAGACCGTCGAGGACGTCATCAAGGTCGCCCAGGCCATCGGCACGGCCCGGGCCAGTGACCAGGCCACACTGCAGGAACTGTTCAACGCCAAATTCTCCGAGGCCCTCAAGACGGTCGGCAAACAGCTCGACTTCACGGACCTGTACACGATGCGGGACGAGTTCCGGGACCGGATCATCCAGGTCATCGGCACCGATCTGAACGGCTACAGCCTGGAGGACGCGGCGATCGACTATCTGGAGCAGACGCCGCTTTCACAGCTCGAGGCCTCCAACATCCTCGACGCCCAGGGCATCCGGAAGATCACCGAGCTGACGGCCCTCGAGCACGTGCGCACCAACGAGTTCCAGCGCACGGAGGAGAAGGAGATCACGCGTCAGAACGTGGACGCCCGTGAGGCGATCCTGGAGCTGGAGCGCAGGCAGGCGGATGCCGAGATCAAGCAGAAGCGGGAGATCGAGACCGTGCGGGCCCGCGAGGAGGCCGAGACCGCCCGGGTGGTCGAGGAGGAGCGGCTCCGTGCCCAGAGCGCTTTCCTGAAGACCGAGGAAGCGCTCGGCGTTCAGCGGGAGAACCAGGCGCGGGAGGTGGCCGTCGCACAGAAGAACCGCGAGCGGGTCATCGCCGTCGAGAGCGAGCGCATCGAGAAGGACCGGCTGCTCGAAGTCATCGCCCGCGACCGGGAGACCGAACTGACCCGGATCTCCGCCGAGAAGGAGGTCGAGGCCGAGCGCCGCGACATCGCCGAGGTCATCCGCGAGCGGGTCGCGGTGGACCGCACGGTCGCCGAGCAGGAGGAGTCCATCAAAAGGCTGCGCACCGTCGAGGAGGCGGAGCGCAACCGGCAGGCCGTCGTCATCGCCGCCGAGGCCGAGGCGCAGGAGAAGCTGGTCAAGGACATCAAGGCCGCTGAGGCCGCCGAGCAGGCCGCGATCCACCGGGCGGCCGAGGAACTCACGCTCGCTGAGGCCCGCAACAAGACCGCCGACATGGACGCCCACGCCAAGATCCGCCTGGCCGAGGGCAGGCAGGCCGAAGCAGCCGCCGACGGTCTCGCCGCCGTCCAGATCCGCGAGAAGGAGGCGGACGCCATCGAGAAGGCGGGTCGCGCCGAGGCCGGTGCGACCGAGGCACGGCTGCGCGCCGAGGCCGCCGGTACAAGGGAGAAGGCCCTAGCGGAAGCCACCGCCATCGGGGAGAAGCTCAAGGCCGAGGCCGCCGGCCTCACCGAGAAGGCGGCCGCCATGGCCGCACTGGACGAAGCGTCCCGTACCCATGAGGAGTACCGGCTGCGTCTGCAGGCGGAGAAGGACATCCGGCTCGCCGGGCTCGACGTGCAGCGGCAGATCGCCGAGGCGCAGGCCACGGTGCTCGCCACCGGCCTGGAGAACGCCGACATCAACATCGTCGGCGGCGAGTCCGTCTTCTTCGACCGCCTGGTGCAGTCCATCTCCCTCGGCAGGAGTGTCGACGGATTCATGGACAGCTCACGCACCGCGCAAGCGCTCGCCGGGCCGTGGCTGGACGGTTCCGCCTCCTTCACCGAGGACCTGACGAAGGTGCTCGGCTCGGTGTCCACCGCCGACGTGCAGAACCTGACGGTGTCGGCGCTGCTGATGAAGCTCATGCCCGCCGGGTCGGGGCAGCTCGACGAGCTGATCGGCAAAGCGCGGCAACTGGGCCTGGCGGACATGCCAGTGGCCGAACTCGCCGGCCTGAACGGTGCCGCGAAGAGCTGAGTACCGGGTTCCACATCCTCCGGAGTTGCCGCGCGGGGGGCGGCAACTCCGGTGCCACGCAACGAGACGAGGGAGCGGGACAGTGACAGGGACCGGTACAGGGAGCGCGCTGGACGCCGGTACGTACGAGGTGCTGCGCGACCGCCTCGCAGCACGGGCCGCCGAGCTGGCCCGGCGGGCCGACGCCCTCAACACCGCACGTGTGGAGGCTTTCGGCGGCTCTGAACTCGCCCTGACCGGCACCGAGCACATCCGTACCGAACACGGCGTCGTACTCCGCGACCTCGTGGCCGTCGGCGAGGTGCTGCTCGTCGGACACGAGGCTCCCGCGACCGATGCCCTCGGCCTCTACGACCGCGACCTGAACCGTCTTCCGGACGACGCGGTCCCCGGGCTGCTCGATGATCCCGCCTTCACACGTGAAGCGGGGCAACTGCACCGCTACTTCCAGGGTGCACGGCTCCTCCGGCTCCGCCGGGTGGAGGGCAAGCTGCTGGCCGTGTTCCGCACCGGCGAACAGGCCGACGACATCCGGGTGCTCCGCTGGTCCCTGTCCGCGACGGGCGAGGTGCGCTTCCTCGACGCCCGGGGCGAGCGCGACCACGTCCTCCCCGACCCCTACGACTTCGCGTGGACGCCGGCGACCCGCGACGACCACGTCCTCGGCCGCCACCCTCACATCGCCGTCGCGGGCGGCACGGTCTACGTCTCGACGGTCGGCGGGACACTCACCGTGAAGACCGAGGACGACACCGAGACCGATGAGGGCATCCACAGCGAGCCGGTCGACGAGCCGCTGCAGTCCCTGGCGGACGCAGAGGTGGCGTACGCGGCCATCGGCGATCTGCTCCTGCTGCGGGTCCGGCCCTACAAGGAGGAGGCCTGGCGGTATCTGGTCTTCCACACACTCACGAGGACCGTGGTCCGGCTGGACGGCATAGGCCGGTCCTGCCGCCGGCTCCCCGACGCCCAGGGCATCGTCTTCCCCGGCGGGTACTGTCTCGCCGCCGGCGGGGTCAAGACCTTCGACACCGACACCTCGGGCCTGGAGTTCGAGAGGGCCGTCCGCGCACCCAATGGTGAGGACGTGCTGTTCGCCTTCCACGCTCGGACGACGGGCCGCACCCTGCTGCTCTCGTACAACCTCATCGCAAAGGAGGTCGCCCCACCCCTCGCCTGCCGTGGCCATGCCCTCTTCGACGACGGGACCCTCACGGTCCTGCGCGGAGACTCCGACGAGCCCGCGCGGGTGCACCCGGTACAGACGTGGCGTACCCCGTACCTTTCCGACACGTCCACCGCGCCGGCGGACGGCGGAGCACTCACCCGCATCGGCAACGCCGACCTCGTACGCGGTATTTCGGACTGTCTCGCCGTTGCCCGGCAGGCCGCCGGGACGGCCGACACCGCCGAACTGTACGCAGCGTTGGTCGCCGCCTGCACCCGGGCCGCCGACCGCTACCACTGGCTCGGCGACCAGGAGGCCGGTGACCTCCGCAGTCCGCTGGACGAGGTACGGACCACGGCCGAGCAGGTGCTGGCGGAGTTCGCGTCCGTGCAGGCACTGACCACGCACGCGGCCGAAGCACTCGCGGAGGCGGCGGAGGACATCCGGCGCCTGGTGAGGCGGGTGCGTGGGGAGGCCCCCGCCACCGCCGAGGAGTGGATCGAGCGCATCACCGCCCTGCGCCGGGCGCAGGGCCGCCTGGTGACACTCAAGGAGATGCGGTACGCGGACACGGACGCCGTCGACACGCTCGCACAGGACGCGGAGGCACACATCGTCTCCACCGCACAGCGGGCCGTGGCCTTCCTTCACCACGATGACGCCTTCGCCGCCCACCACGCGGAAGTCGAGCGGCTCACCACGGCTGCCGAGGAGATCACCACCGCTGCCGGGGCCGCCCCGGTCACCGAGCGACTCGACGCCCAGGTTTTCGGCCTCCGGACGCTGACCGAGGTCGTTGCCGGCCTGGACATCGGCGACGCCACAGTGCGCACCGCCATCCTGGAACGGATCGCGGAGGTCATGGGCGGACTGAACCGGGCTCGCGCCACGCTCGCCGCCCGGCGCCGCGACCTCCTCGACCAGGAGGGACGGTCGGAGTTCGCCGCGGAGTTCGCGCTGCTCGCTCTGGCGGTCACCGGCGCGCTGGCCGCGGCGGACACCCCGGAGACATGCGACGACCAACTGGCCCGGCTGCTGCTCCAGTTGGACACGCTGGAGACACGCTTCGCCGACCACGACGCCTACCTCACCGCGATCGCCGACAAGCGCACCGAGGTCAACGACGCGCTCTCCGGCCGCAGGCAGACGCTCCAGGACGCCCGCGCCCGCCGCGCCGAGCGCCTCGCCGCATCGGCAGGGCGGGTCGTGGAGACGATCACCCGCCGGGCTGCGGGGCTGGACAGTCTCGACGCGGTCAACACCTGCTTCGCCTCCGACCCCCTGGCCACGAAAGTCCGCCGTATCGCCGCCGAACTGCGGGAACTGGGCGACCACGTGCGGGCGGAGGAGCTAGAGGGGCGGCTGAAGGCCGCTCGCCAGGAAGCCGGCCGGGCGCTGCGGGACCGCACCGAGCTTTTCACGGACGACGGCGAGACCATTCGCCTCGGCGCCCACCGGTTCGCCGTCAACACCCGCACTCCCGAACTGACCGTCGTACCGGGAGCGGACGGCGGAATGTCGTTCGCCCTGACGGGCACGGACTACCGCCGACCGGTCACCGATGCCGAGTTCGCCGAGACCACCGCCTTCTGGGACCAGCTCCTTCCCTCCGAGAACGCGGACGTTTACCGGGCGGAGTACCTCGCCGCGCGGCTGCTGGCCGAGCACGGAGCGGACGCTCTGGCGGAAGCGGATCTGGCGGCGCTCGTGCGGGAGGCAGCCGAGGCGTCCTACGACGAGGGGTACGAGCGCGGCGTCCACGACCACGACGCGGCGGCTGTCGTCAGCGCATTGCTGGCCCTGCGCGAGCAGGCCGGCCTCTTGCGCTACCCGGCCGCCGACCGTGCGGCGGCCCAGCTCTTCTGGGCCCACGGCACCACAGCGGAGACGAGAACGGCGTGGGCCGGTGAGGCCGCCTCGCTGGTACGGGCCAGGGAGACGTTCGGCCCGGTCCCGGCACTCGACGCTCTGCGTACCGAGCTGGCCCGGGCCGGATCACTGTCCGGCCGCGCCGCCGACTACCTGGTCGAGGAACTGGCGACCGGCGAGTCCTTCGCGACCGGTCCCGCGGCCCGCACCCTGCTCGACAAGTTCCGCCGGGCGGTGGGCTCGTCTCCGTACACCGAGGACGTGCGCACCCGGCTCGCCGACGGCGACCCGCTCTCCGCCCGACGGCTGGTGGAAGGCTGGCTCCTCTCGTACACCACGTCCTGCGGCGAGGACGTCTCCGCAGGCGACCTGGCCGAAGCCGTGGCCGTCGAGGTCTGCCCGGACCTGGATCGCTATGACCTGGAAGGGCCCCTTGCCACCCGGGTGGAGCCGCTGCTCGGCGCACACCCGAGGATCGAGCGCCGGGGGCTGAGCCTGCGGCTCGACGAATTCCTGGCCAGGACAGGTGACTTCGCCGAGCAGGTGGTACCCGGCTTCCGCGCGTACCAGCGGCACAGAAGCGCACTCGTCGCGGCTGAGCGCCGACGACTGCGCCTGGACGAGTTCCGGCCGCGCGTCATGTCCTCGTTCGTACGGGGCCGCCTCATCGACGAGGTGTATCTGCCGCTCGTCGGCGACAATCTCGCCAAGCAACTGGGCGCGGCCGGGGACGGCAAGCGGACGGATCAGCACGGTCTGCTGCTGCTCGTCTCGCCGCCCGGGTACGGCAAGACGACCCTCATGGAGTACGTCGCCGATCGCCTCGGCCTCCTCCTGGTCAAGGTCGACGGACCGGCCCTCGGGCACGGCGTCACCTCCCTCGACCCCGCGGAAGCACCGAGCGCCACCGCCCGCCAGGAGATCGAGAAGATCAACTTCGCGCTGGAGGCGGGCAACAACGTCCTGTTGTACCTCGACGACATCCAGCACACCTCAGCCGAGCTGCTGCAGAAGCTCATCCCTCTGTGCGACACCACCCGCACCCTGAACGGCCACGACCTGCGAGGCAAGCGCTTCGCCGTCTGCATGGCAGGAAACCCCTACACCGAGGGAGGACAACGCTTCGCCGTCCCCGACATGCTGGTCAATCGCGCCGATGTGTGGAACCTGGGTGACGTCCTGGCCGGCAAGCAGGACGCCTTCGCGTTCAGCTTCGTCGAGAACGCCCTCACCTCGAACCCGCACCTCGCGCCGCTGGCCGGACGCGACCGCACCGACCTGGAACTGCTGGTACGACTCGCCACCGGCGACCCGACGGCCCACCGTGACCGGATCACGCACGCCTACGCACGCGCCGAACTCGACCGGATCCTCGCGGTACTTGAGCATCTGATGACGGCCCGTGAGACGGTCCTCGCGGTCAACGAGTCGTACATCGCCTCCGCCGGCCAGAACGAGGCCACCCGCACGGACCCGCCCTTCTTGCTTCAGGGCTCGTACCGCAACATGAACAAGATCGCGGCACGCATCTCCCCGGCCATGAACGACGCGGAACTCGCCGCGGTGATCGATGACCACTACACCGCCGAGGCCCAGACCCTCACCACCGGAGCCGAGGCCAACCTGCTGAAGCTGGCCGCCCTGCGCGGGGACCTCACCGAGGACCAGGCCGACCGCTGGGCGGCGATCACCACGGCGTACACCCGGGCCCAGGCCCTTGGCAGCTCGGGCGACGACGCGGCCGGCCGGGCGGTCGCCGCTCTCGGCCTGCTGGCGGACCGAATCGCGGCGGTCGAGACGGCGATCACACGGGCGACGGATCCGCGCCAGGCGGAAAGCCGGACGCCTGCCCGACCTGCGGTCCGGGCGGAGGGCGCGGCGGGTCGCTGAGACGCCGGGCCGGTCCACTCCTGCCTGGACGCCTGCGAGATGGATCGGTCGGCAACGGTGATCGCGAGGGCGCCGCCCTGGGCCTCTCGCCCGGATCGCGGTCCTAGAAGGTGATGGAGTCTGCTTCGCGGATGTCCGCGCCCATGTTCCGCTCCATCATCGTCAGCGCCGCGTCGGCGAGGTCCGCATGAATGTGCGCCACCGCGTCAGCGGGGATCGTCACCCGCAGGTGCCGGATGTGCGCGTCCAGCGCCGAATACAGCACGCACTGCTCCGTGACCTGCCCGCACAGAACGATGCGCCCGACATCGAGCCGGCTCAGCAGATAGGCCAACGGAGTCTCGTAGAAGATCGAGTGCCGTGCCTTGACCACGAACAGTGAATCCTCGGTGGGCCGAAGGGGCTCGACCAGATCCGCGTGCGGGCCGGCCAGCGCCGTCTCCAGAATCTCGCCGTGGTGCGAGCGCCACTCACCGAAGTTGTCGTTGACGTAGATGACCGGGACGTCGCGCTCCCTGGCCCGCTCGATCAGCCGCACCATCGCAGGGACCGCCTTCTGCGCGGACGGTAGAAGCGTCCGCGCATCCGGATGGTCGTAGGTGTTGATCATGTCGATCACGACGACTGCCGTGTTACTCATGTCCTGCATGCTTCCACTCGCGCGGTGACCTCGCAGGTCACACACGTGCCGCGCTGGACGATCAGCAGTCCCCCGGGCCCGGTGGCGTCGCGCGGCGCAGGACCGGACGACGCCACCGGACCGGTGGATCAGCCGACATCGAGGAGCGGCTGCTCCTCGGGACGGGTTTCCGGAAGCCGGCGTCGGGCGGCGATCAAGGCGGCCTCGACATCGCGGGTTCCGGTGGACACGCACAGTGTGTAGGCCACGTCTTCCATCCGCCGCTGAACGTCCGGACTGCTCTTCTCCGCATGCAGCGCCCGCAGCGCCTCGTACTCCTCGACCAGATTCTGCAGCACCACCGGGTGAGCCATCAGCATGATGAGCGCCTCCTCCGCCACCAACACACCAATACCAGGGCAGCGAATACCCCCACCTGTCACCGACATGCGCACGCATCCGCCACAGTCACGGAGCAGGCGGCAGAGGGGGCCGAGCTCGTGGCCGGGCCTCCGTCCTCTGTTCCGGTCGAACCCGCAGACCCGGATCTGCGGTGATCCTGCCGCGGGATCTCGCCCTGCTGCCGTCGCTGACGCCCGCACCCGTCTCGCGCACCGCTCATCGGCGGGACCTCGGTTGCGAGGCCCCGCCGATGAGCCGGCTCGCGATCACTCAGCCGGCGGCCGGAAACCGCTCCCACACCCGGTGGGCGCCGAGCAGTCCAACGATCTCCTCCAGTACGTCGGCGCCCCGGTCACCCGTCACGACGCCCGGCGCGGAGGTGGGCACACCCGCCCGCTCCAGTTCCGCCACACCGCTCTGCCAACCGCCGATGGCCTTCCCGTGCCGGAACGCCTCCGCGAGCATCAGCGACACCCGCGGGTCTCCGCCGGCTCCATCGGTCGGGGCAGCGGTCCCGGCCTTCGCGTCACGTGCTCCGTACGCATCGGCGCCCCGGCCCGGCACGCCCGCCACCAGCAGAGCGTCGAATTCCACCGACCTGGCGGTGGCGTAGGTCCGCTGGACGGTGATCGGGTCCCCGTCCGCGTCGAGCACGCCTCCGGCCGGGGCGATCACCAGCGGTACCATCCCCCCTTCGAGGACGGCCCGGCGCACGGTGCGCACGCCGTCCAGGTCACCGGACGGGCCCGCGACGATGCCGATGATCCTGCCGTCCGTCGGCCAGACCTGACCCAGTTGGGACAGCGCCGGACTCGGCTCCGGGGAGGACAGCGGCTCCGTCGCCTTGGGGGCAGGAAGTCCGAGGCCGGTGGCGACCTGCTCGCACAACTCGGTGTCGATGTTGGCGAGCGCCCGCAGGGCCCTTTCCTTGATCGACTGCTCGTAACACTTCCCCAGCTCGAAGGTGTAGGCGGCGATGATGTGCTCGCGTTCGACCGGGGTCATGCTGAGCCAGAAGAGCCGTGGCTGGCTGAAGTGGTCGGCGAACGAGGCGGGCGCTTCCCGGACCTTGCTCGCTTCGGGGACCCGGACGGGCGTCTCGACGTATGCACCGTTGTCCGCGCCCGCCTGGAACGGGCAGCCGCCGTCGAGCGAGTTCGGCCGGTAGGGCGCGACGCCGCGGTGGACGGCCGTCTGGTGCATGCCGTCCCGCAGCATGTCGTTGACCGGGGCGTGGGTCCGGTTGATGGGCAGCTGCCCGAAGTTGGGCCCGCCGAGCCGGGTGATCTGGGTGTCCAGGTACGAGAAGAGCCGACCGGCCAGCAGCGGATCGTCGGTCACGTCGATACCCGGGACGAGGTGGCCCACGTGGAAGGCGACCTGCTCCGTCTCGGCGAAGAAGTTCGACGGATTGGCGTTGAGCGTGAGGAGTCCGACCGGCTGCACTGGCGCCAGTTCCTCCGGGACGATCTTCGTCGGGTCGAGCAGGTCGATGCCCTCGAACGTCTGGTCCGCTGTGTCCGGGAACGTCTGGATGCCCAGCTCCCACTGGGGGTACGCGCCCGCCTCGATCGCGTCCGCGAGGTCCCTGCGGTGGAAGTCCGGGTCCATGCCGTTGATGAGCTGGGCCTCCTCCCAGACGAGGGAGTGCACGCCGAGCTTCGGCTTCCAGTGAAACTTCACCAGGGTGGTCCCACCCTTGGCATCGACCAGCCGGAACGTGTGGACCCCGAAGCCCTCCATGGTCCGGTACGAACGCGGGATGCCGCGGTCGGACATGTTCCACAGCGTGTGGTGAGTCGCCTCGGTGTGCAGGCTGACGAAGTCCCAGAACGTGTCGTGCGCGCTCTGCGCCTGCGGGATCTCCCGGTCGGGGTGGGGCTTCCCGGCGTGGATGATGTCCGGGAATTTGATCGCGTCCTGGATGAAGAACACGGGGATGTTGTTGCCGACGAGGTCGAAGACTCCCTCCTCGGTGTAGAACTTCGTCGCGAAGCCGCGGGTGTCGCGCACGGTGTCCGCCGAACCGCGCGAACCGAGGACGGTGGAGAAACGCACGAACACCGGTGTCTCGACGTCCTTGGCGAGGAATGCCGCCTTGGTGACGCTCGCGGCCGTACCGTACGCCTGGAAAATGCCGTGTGCGGCCGCTCCCCGGGCGTGGACCACGCGCTCCGGAATGCGCTCGTGGTCGAAGTGGGTGATCTTCTCGCGCAGGTGGTGGTCCTGGATGAGGACCGGGCCGCGCGGGCCGGCCTTCAGGGAGTGATCGGTGTCGTACAGCCGCGCTCCCTGGGCGGTCGTCAGGTACGAACCGCCCTGCGCCATGTCCGCCTGGGTGGCATCGATGTCCTGACCGGTGGGGCTCATCGGTGTCGGGCCGCTCTGGTCGGGCTTGGGCGGCAGCGGGCCCTGCGGATCGGTCGGCTCGCCGACCGGGGGCGAGACGGGTGCCGGCTTGCCCGGGATGCCTTCCTCGGGGCCGCTGTGGGCGCCCAGAACATCGGCGGCCTTGTCGGCGGCGGCTTTCAGCGGGTTCTTCTCACTCATAACAGCTCCTAGCAGCAGGGTTACAGCGGCAGAGCACGGTCTGGCGGAAGCCTGCTGGTACCCGCAGGCCGTAGATCGAACCATGCCCTATCCCCCACGTCCGGGTTTATGACCATGGCGGCTGCGATCAGGTGAAGTGTGGCGGCGTCTCGATTCTCATCAGCACGGTGGTCAGCCTCGTGGGGACGGGTCTCCGGTCGGCGCGGTGTCCGGATCGCCGGAGCCCTGGTTCTGGGCATGCATGGAGACACTCGATTCCTTGCGCGCGCAATCGCTGCCAGGGAGTTGAGTCTCGTTGCGTTTTCCGGACGCACAGCGTGGCGCGTCCGGTGCGGCATGCCGCTCCCAGGACGTGCCTCCTGTCCGAAGCACGTTCTTCGCTTGCCCCGCCCCCGCCCCGCCGAAAACGGAGGCACCAGGATTCACCCGGCCGACCGACGCGATACCGCCCCGCCCGCGTCGACCGGCCGACCACGCGCGGTCCGCAACACCAAGACGCGGCGGCCTCACCCCGCGACACACGTTGCTGTGGAGGGGTTTCTGACTGCGGAGGGGTTCCTGCTTCGTACACGCGTGATCAGGCCGTCTCCGCGGCAACGGTGAGCAGTTGCGGCGAGAGGTTCTTGATCATCGTGTTCGTCCAGCGCATCTGGCGCAGGCTGCGGGAGTGGCACGCCGAGGCCAGGTCGAGGAGCGCTCCGTCCCGGAGTGCTTGCGCGGCCTGTGCCAGCATCTCCCAGTACAGCGAGTTCTCGGAGGCGCGCAGGTGCAGGTGTCCGAGCCCTTGCAGCAGGAGGGCTCCCTCGTCGCTGCCGGCGGGAGCAGTGATGTCGCTCAGGTCCCGAAGAGAGCCGGCGCTGACGTCGTGCCGTTCGCCCCGGCCGGTCACCCCGTACCGCCCACTCGCGTCGGCGACCGCCTCTGCGTTCTCCTGTGACCAGCGGGCGAGATCGCGTCCCACATGGACCACTTCGTGCTCGGCCGGGTGCCGTTCCACCATCGCCATGAGTTCGCGGGCCAGCGTGTCCTCGCCGAGGCGTAGCGCCCACAGAGTCTCTGCGACGCCGCTCATTCGGGGCCTCCCTGCGAGGGGGCGGGTTCGTGGCCCGCCGCCTGCCCGCCCGTCGACTGTGAGGCGTGGGCCCGTGGTCCTCCCGACGTGACGGCGACGGCTTTCGCTCCGGGCCCCGCCGGGGCAGAGGCGCCGACGGTCGGGGCCGGGGACTGTGCTCCTCCCCCGCGTTCGACGAGGCTGAGCGAGGCGGCCGCCGTCTTGAACAGCGGCTGCTTGGAGACGGGGTCCCAGTCGGTCACGGTCGTCTCGTTGGCGGCCCGTCCCGGGACTCCCTCATCGGGGCCGTGCCCGGAGGGCGTGTCCCAGTAGCCGTAGTGGAACGGTACGAAGAGCAGGCCCGCGCGGATCGAGGTGACCCGCAGTCTCCCCGTACGGTGCCGCGCGGGGTGGTGACGTCGACCAGGTCTCCTTCCGCGAGGCCGAGCGAAGCAGCGTCTTCGACAGCGGCTTCGACCCACACATCGGGTGCCGCTGCGTTCAGCTGGGGCGCGCGCCCGGTCTTCGTGCGGGTGTGGAAGTGGTAGATCGTCCGTCCCGTGGTCAGCTGGAACGGGTAGTCCTCGTTCGGCTCTTCGTGCGGCGGCAGATACTCGGCGGCCCGGATCATCGCCTTGCCGCCGGGGTTGTAGGAGCGGTAGTCCGTCCCGGCGTACGCGGCACCGGTCACGAGGTCCTTCCCGTACGTCTCGCAGACGTCGGGGGCGGCCCAGGTGATGCCGTCGGCGTAGAGCCGTTCCGTGCCGTCCGGAGCTTCAGCGGTGCAGGGCCACTGGATGCCGCTCGCGCCCCGCAGCTTGTCGTAGCTGAGGCCGGTGTAGTCGCACGGCCGGCCGGCGCTGCACCGCTTCCACGCCTCGAACGCCGACTCCGGGTCGTTCCAGCTGACGAGAGGGCCGCCGTCCTTGTCCCGGAAGTCCATGGCCGCCGCGTAAGCGAGGAAGATGTCCAGGTCGGGGCGGGCCTGGCCAGGTGGCTCCACGGCCTTCTCGGAGAGATGGACCGTACGGTCGGCATTGGTGAAGGTGCCGGTCTTCTCACCCCAGGTGGCGGCCGGCAGCACGACATCCGCGAGCTGTGCGGTCTCGGTGAGGAACAAGTCCTGCGACACGACGAACAGGCTTTCCCGTTCGAGAATCGCGCGGACCCGGGAGAGTTCGGGCAACGAGACGGCCGGATTCGTACCGCTGATCCACAGCATGCCCAGCCTGCCCTGCTCGGCGTGGCGGAACATCTGCATGGCATGGGTGGGCGGCGCGTAGTACGCGATCGCCTCCGGCTCCACGTTCCACACCCTCGCCAGGTCGGCCACGTGTTCGTCGTTCTGCCAGTTACGGAAGCCGGGCAGGTCGCCGTTGGCGCCGCACTCGCGGGTGTTCTGTGCGGTCGGCTGTCCGTTCATCTGCAGGACGCCGGCCCCGGGACGTCCCAGCATGCCGCGAAGAAGGTGGAGATTGTTCACCTGTACGGCAGCGGCACTGGCCTGGTGGGACTGGTAGACGCCCTGGAGGACCGTCGAGAGCAGCCGGTCGGCGCCGCCCAGAATCTCCGCGGCGGCGGCGATACGGCCTTCGGGCACGTCGCAGACGGCGGCGGCCCACCTCGGCGTGCAATCCCGTACTCCGTGGGCCAGCGCGTCGAAACCGACGGTGTGCGCTTCCACGAAGTCGTGATCGACGCGGTCGGTGCGGATGATCTCGTGCAACAGCGCATTGAGCAGCGCCACGTTGGTGCCCGGCCTGGGCGCCAGGTGGACCTCTGCGTTGCGGGCGACGGCCGTGGGCCGAGGATCCACACAGACCAGCCGGGGCGGGTCTGTCCCTTCCAGCCTGTCGAGGACGCGCATCCACTGGACCGGCTGGGTTTCGGCGATGTTGTGGCCGAACAGCGCGATGACATCGGCGTGGTCGATGTCGTCATAGCTGCCCGGCTGCCCGTCACTGCCGAACGACTCCTTCAGCGCTTCGGCGGCGGTGGCCGTGCACAGGCGGGTGTTGCCGTCGAGGTGGTTGGTGCCGATGCCCGCGCGGGCGAGCACCGCCAGCGTGTAGTACTCCTCGAGAAAGAGCTGGCCACTGGTGTAGAAGCCGATGGCACCCGGCCCGCGCCGGCTCAGCAGGCCTTTGGAGCGTTCCACCACACGGCTCATCGCGGTGGCCCAGTCGGTTTCCACGAGCCGGTCGCCCTCGCGCACGAGCGGTCGCCGCAGCCGGTCACCTGAGGCGTTGGCCTGCCATCCGAACAGGTCCTTGGGCCCGAGCCGGCCGCGGTTGACGCGGTCGCCGGCACGTCCGCGGACGCCGACGATGCTGCCGTCCCGGACGGCGATGTCCATGGCGTCGCCATCGGAGTGCAGCAGTGAGGCGCTGCGCACCCAGCGCTGCACCTCGCTTTCCTCGACCCCTGCGGCCAGGTGGACGTCCGCCCGGACCGGCCATGCGCCGTGACGGTCGTACGGGGTGCGACCGCCCCAGGGGTGCGCGATCCGGTCCACGGAAGCGTCCACGGTTCACCTCTCGTCGAACGCGCCCGTTCCGCCGCCGGCCCGGGCGCGTCGTGATGACGGCTCAGCGACATGTGCGCGAGGAGCACCTCCGCGATCGGCTCGCGTTCAGCGGCCGAGCGCCTTGCGCAGTTGCTGCTTGTTCATCGAGGAGCGGCCCTCGACGTTGCGCTTCTTGGCCTCCTCGTACAACTGGTCGCGCGTCGGGCCCTGCGAGCCACTGTGCGAGCGTTCACCGCCGCGCTGGGAGGCGGACTTGCTGTCGCGCGTGGAGGTCTTGCTCGCCGTCTTGGACTCGCCGGAGCGGGCCCGCTCCTTGTTCACCGTCCGGGCCGCGATCTCCTTGGCCCGCCCGGTGGAGGTTCCGCGCTTCTCTGCGCCCTCCTTGATGTGCTCGTACTGACGCTCCCGCTTGGGACTCGATCCAGCAGGCATGATGTCTGTCCTCCTGTGAGACGTGAGTGACCCGGCAGCACTGGCTTCTGGGCCGTTCGTATCGCTCTCAGCGTGGTGGCGGCGCACACGGCCCGCATCCGTACGAGGGCAGGAGGCTGACGGGCGGGCCGGCGGCCTGTACCGGGCGATGCGGAGACCGGAATGCTGCGTCACTCGACTTCCGGCGCTTACGGATGGCAGGTCACGGGTGAGCGGGGCGCTCCTCGGGCGGCGTACCGCCACCGGGGCCGCCACCCTTACTGCCGTCCTTGTCCGTCCCGTGGGCGTGCCCGCCGGGACCGGGCGAGGCCGAGGCCTGTCGGGCTTTGAGTTCGGCGCTGTCCTGGGGTGTTGCCCCGCCCTTGTCGTCGCGCCGCTGTTCGGGCTGCTGCGGGTTCGACATCGCTATCTCTCCCTGCGCGAGTTCGGTTCGCCCGCCGGATGCCCGTCGCGGTACGCATCAAACGCCGTTCCTGGTATCGGCGCTGCGTGCGCGCGTGCGGCGGAGCCTCACTTCTCCGCGTACTCCAGCAGGACGTCCGTGGTGTGCCGCAGCTCCTCCATCAGGCGGGTTGCCTCGACCACGAGCACACCGTAGGGGCGCGCCGGGTCCATCAGCGGAAGAGCCTGGCGTTCGGCCTCCTCGGCCACTTCGCGTCGGCAGCCTTCCGCCTGGTCGACGAGACCGTGCAGCTGCTTCGCCTGCCGGCCCAGAGCGTCTTCGTCGAGCTGCCCGAGGATGCGGGTGATCTCCGCGAGCGCGTTCAGGAAAGACCCGTATCGCTCCAGGAAGGGCCCATAGCTGTAGTCGTGCTCCTCCTGTTGCCACCGGTCCAGACTGCGAATCAGGGACGCCAGCTGATACAGGGCGCGCTCCAATGCCGCCAGGACGGCGGCGTACCCGTGAAAGGAGGACCGGGCGCGCGCCCGGTTCCGGCGGCGGCCGAAGAGGCGCAACGGGTTGTACAGCAGACTCTCCTCAGCGGTCCGCAAGTCCGTCCGGGCCCGGTCGATGCTGTCGCCGATGCCCTCGGCACGCAGGCGCCAGCGCGTCGTCTCCTCCCGTTCGGCCTCGCCGCGGTCGAGCACGGGCGCCATGTCATCCAGGAGATCGCTCATGGCGTCCGCCAGAAGGCGGATACCGTACTCGGCGCTGCGGTAGCGCAGGGGCGGCGCGATCGTGCTGTTGACGACGACCGCCACGCCGGATCCGAGGAGCACCAGCAAAATGATCTGTCCGACCTGAACGGCCGTGTCGCGCTCGTCGCCCGCCGTGGTGAAAGTGGCGAACGCGAAGAACGCCGCCGTGGCGACCTGGCTGCCCTGCGAACCGAGTGCGGGCCAACGGCCGATGGTCAGCGCGATCAGAGCCACCAGGACGAAGGTCAGCAGGTTCGGACCGGCGAGGAAGGCGAGCGCCGCCTGCACCAGTACGCCCGCCGTGACAGCTGCCACGTATCGCAGCGCCTGGGCGAGTGACCGATAGATGGTCACCTGCATGAGCAGGACGGCCGAGAACGGCGCGAACGCCGGGGAACTCGCGTGCAGGACGTCCTTCGCCAGCACCCACGCGACGGTGGCCGCCAGCGCGCTCTTACCGATCGTCAGCAGGACGTGCCGCTCTTCGCCGGCTCCGTCGCGGGCTCGCCGGAACCACTCGACGGAGCGCCGCAGCACGCTGCCCTCCGCCGCCACCACGGCCTCCGTCCGGCGGACCGCCGTGCGGTCGGTCGGCGTACCGGCTGTCACTTCACAACCTCTCGGGATCAGTGCTTCGCGGGCGCGTCATCCTCACTGCTTTCGACTCACTGCTTCGGCTCCTGCTTTCGGCTCACTGCTGCTCACTGTTTTCGGCTCACTGCTTCCCGGACGTGTTCCCGTCGCCCGCCGAGCCCGGCTCCGCCATCTTCCGGTGGGCGGCAGCCTTCACGCTGTCCGGGAGGACCTTGTTCGCGATGCCCTGCACCTTCGTCTTGACCGAGCCGCCCACGATCTTCTTCTTGCCGCCCATGAGCGCCTCGAAGCCGTCCTTGGCGACCTTGGCAGGGTCGTCCTTCTCCTGCTGTCCGATCTTGGTGTCCTCCATGCCGGCGCGCCGGAAGAACTCTGTCTCCGTGGCGCCGGGCATCAGCGAGGTGATGGTCAGGTCGGTGTCCTTCAGCTCGTTCTGCAACGCTTCGGCGAAGGACTGGATGAAGGACTTCGACGCGTTGTACACGGCCTGGAAGGAGCCGGGCACGGTCGAGGCGATCGAGGAGGTGAACAGCACCTTCCCCTCGTCGCGCGCGACCATGTCCGGCAGGAGACGCTTCGCCAGGGCGACCGTCGCGGTGATGTTGAGGTCGATGAGACGGATCTCATCGGCCAGTTCCGTCTCGATGAACGGGCCGCCCTTCCCCACACCGGCGTTGAGCGCGGCGGCTGCGACCGGCCGGCCCATGGCGGTGACGGCGGCGTACAGCCGGTCCACGCCGCCGGGCTCCGCAAGGTCGACCTGAACGGTCTCGACCTGTGCTCCGTGGGCGCGGATCTCGTCCGCCGCCTGATGCAGCTCGTTGTCCTCGGCGGTCAGCAGGAGGTTGTGGTTGTTCTCGGCGAATTGCTTGGCCAGCTCGAAACCAATGCCGCTCGAGGCACCCGTGACGAGGGCCAGAGGCTTGATGTCGTTCATGGCCACCGGGTACCCGTGGGCACTGGGGCAAACGCGGTCCTCGGGCGGCTGCCGCCAGACATCCTGATGAAGGCCTCGGACGTGTCGAAGGCCCACGGAGGACTGTCAGCCACCGCCCCGTGCGCGACAGAGGAACCCAGGGTGTCGAGGGGTTGTTTGCGGCCTGTCTGCGCAGGAAACCCGCTGACTTGCGCGAGCCACGCAGGTGCCGAGTGACCTCGGGGGCGGAGGAGGAGCAGTTGCGATTGCGTCATACCAGGCCCACGGACCCCGGCTATGTCCGCAGACGCCAGGGACGCGGGTTCCGCTACTTCGACGCCTCGGGACGTGCGATGAACGATCCCGCGCAGCTGAGCCGCATCAAGGCGCTCGTCATTCCTCCGCCTGGCGGGACGTGTGGATCTGCCCGAGTCCCAACGGCCATCTGCAGGCGGTGGGAACAGACTCGGCGGGGCGCCGCCAGTACCTCTACCACCCCCAGTTCCGCGCCGAGCAGGAGCAGGCAAAACACGAACATGTCCTTGAGATCGCCACGCGACTGCCACGCCCGCGCGAGAGCATCGACGCGGATCTCGGCGAACGCGGCCTGACCCGCAGACGGGTTCTGGCAACGGCACGAACTGAGGTTGCGCATCGGCCCAATACGTGCACTGGGCGAGGCATAGTGGAAGTCGGCCGTCATCACCGCTGTGTCCGTGTGGCGGGACGGTCGCAAGCGCTGGAGATACGGCTACGGCCGGGGTTTCCGTGGTCCCCGGTGGCACTGCCACGAGCCGAGGGAACGGACTCGGCTGCCCCGAAGGGACACCGCCAAGGTCGACCGGCCTCGAACCTTTCCTTCCGTCATGGATCTCCTGCTGGACACCGGCTCGCTCGACACCTTTCTGCAATCGGTCGCGGAAGCCGGATTGGCGGCCTCGCAGTCCCAGGGCTGTGGAGTGACGCTGCTGCGCACGGGGCGGCCGGTGACTGTGGTCAGCGCCGGATTGAGCGCGTCCCGACTTGACGAGAAGCAGTACGGCCAGGACGACGGCCCGTGTCTGCAGGCCCTTCGCGAGGGAGAGGAAGTCAGCGTGCCGGACATGCGCAACGAGAAGCGCTGGGGCGACTACCCGGCGTTCGGCGTTCGGATCGGAACGCTTTCCTCACTGTCACTGCCCATCGCCTAGCACACCGACACGGCGGGCGCGCTCAACTTCTACGCATCCCGGCCGCACGCGTTCGGCACCGTCGACCTTCAGGTCCTTCGGTCCTTGGCAGCTCAGGCAACCGGCGGTGTGGCCCTCGCGCAGCGCATCGCCGATGTGCAGGAGTTCACGCACGACCTGCAGAGTGCCCTCGAATCACGCACGGTCATCGATCAGGCGATCGGGGTGATCATGGGCCAGCAGCAATGCACCGCGGACGAGGCCTTCGCGCTCCTGCGGTCCGCTTCGCAGCATCGCAACATCAAAATGCGGGACTTGTGTGCCGACTTACTGACCGCTCTGTCCGGCGAGCCGCCCACCAACAACACGGTACGGCCACGGCCCTGACCCTCGTCCCGAACGCGGCGCAGCACGCCACACACGGCAGGTCCACTCGCCGTCGGCTCCGACTGTTGAGACACCTGTCCGGGGGCACTCGCCACATATGAGTGCACAAACCCCTGATCCCGACCCCCGTACCACCCCTGGTCTCGATCCCGGAGGGTCCGTCCCTCCGGGTGAGACCCCGCCGGCCGAGGCGAGTACCGCATCCGGCGCCGGCCCCCGTCAGGATCCGCCCCGTGGGTGGGCCAAGGGTCCACTGATCGCGATCCTCGTGGTCGTCGGCCTCATCGCGGCCTTCTTCCTCGCGTACGCGCTGATTCTGATGCTGTGAGCGTGCGGCGGTGACGCCCGCTCTCAGTCGCTCTGCCCGCTGGCCGCCAGTACCGAGGCGGCAGGCATTTCTCGGCTGATGAGCGCCCTTGCCACGTCCGTGGGGCGCCGGCTGTGCTGATGGCTGTAGTCATGCAGTGCCATGGCCGCCCGTGGGACGGACAGACCGGCACTGGCTGCGATCATGCCGGCAGCCATATCGACCGTGGCCTTGGCGGAGACTGCTGCCTGGGTCCGGGTCAGGATGTCCTCCGGCCGCAGCGGATCCCCGTTCCATTGCATCAGCGCCGTGACCGTGACGTCGCCCAGGGCCTGCATCAGGTCCAGTTCTTCAGCCGGCAAAGGCGCCGGTGCGGACGTCAGCAGATTCAACGCGCCTACAGTCCGGCGGCGGATGCGGAGGGGAATCGCGTACGCCCCTTCGAAACCGGCAGCACGGGCGAGGGGCACAAAGTAGGGCCATTCGTTTTGGCGCCGGGAAAAGTCCGGAGCACTCAAGCGTTCTCCGGTGCGCCAGCAGTCGATGCACGGCCCCTGGTCGGTCTGGTTCTGGAACAACTCGAGCAAACCTGCGCGGTGGTCCGACACCGCTACGCTGCGCAACTGTCCACGAGCGGTGCCGAGCATGACGCCTGCGGCGTCGGCAGCAGTCAGCTGCACCGAGGTCTCGACCAGACGGTGCACGAGAACCAGAGGATCAACCTCGTCGCCGAACGTGTCGGTGAGGCTGACGAACGCCTCGATGATGCGCTGTTCGCGACTCATGCCGGTTCACCGTTTCCCTGCTGCAGACCGATCCGGATTGCGGGCCTAGTCATGAAACCTGAGCTTCCCGCTGACGACGTCGCGCGCCACGTCGGTGACGTTCTTCCCGGCGCCGAAGGCATGAGCTCTCAGCCGGGCAAGGGCCTGCTGCGGCTCCAGGTTCAAGTGGATCATCAGCATGCCTGTCGCATGGTGCACCTCTTCGTGGTCGCTCTCGGCAGCGTCGAGCCAGGACGCCATCCCGGGCGCGTCCGTCGCTGCCGAGGCTGTCTGCAGGGCAAGCAGCGCTCCGGCGATGGCCTCGGCCACAGGATGGGCGAAGGCCAGATCCTGCTCACTCAGCGGGCCGGGCCTGTCGCGATACAGATCGAGAGTGCCGATGGCCACGGCCGTGCTGCCCAGGGGGAGCGAGAAGACTGCCCGAACACCCAGATCCACCGCTTGGCCGGCGAAAACGGGCCATCGCCGCATGTCCTGGCCTTGCGTCAGGTCGGCGGCCAGGACCGGCGCCACGAGTCGCAGCGCGCTGCGGCACGGGCCGTCGCCGAGGGTGTACTGCGCTTCGGCCAACCTGCTGGCCACTGGATCGCTGGACCACCACAGCGTCTGTGCATCAGTGCCGCCTGACAGCGAGAGGGAGGCCCCGGTGATGTCGAGGAGATCCACGCAAGCACTGCACAGCCGGGCCGGGACGTGGTCGCCCTCACCTTCCGCGACTGCGTCACCCAGAACGTGCGCGAGGCGCCTCATGGCATCGTCGGCAGTGAGAGAGGGAGGAAGGTCGCGTTCGTCATCCTCTTCCGGGTGAGCGGAACTCACGGGTGATCACCTCCGGCAACACCGACACAGTCCCCATTCTCCCCCCTTCGCCACCGTATTCTCCCCGACAATGACCGACCGTGATCCCCGCCCGCCGCGGCTGCAGCCCGGCAGGAAGGCGGACGGGCCCGAACCGACGACGCGGCTGCCCTTCAGCCCTCGCAGGGGTGACAGTCTCACCGAGCGACTCGGATTCCCGCAGCTTGCTGGGCGAGCGAACGTGCGTTCAACCGACGGCGGAACGCCTCCGGCGCCTCGTGCTCTCGTTCACCAGCCATTGCCGACGGAACGAAGTGCGCGTGCTCAAGGGCTGGGCCAGAACGCTTGTACACCTTCAGACCAATGGTGACGAGGTAGGCGGCGCGGACCACGGCGAAGTCATGGATCAAGCCGAAGAAGATCGCGTCACCGCTCATGTCCCTCATGTACTCGACATCCAAGACAACCGTCCGGATACCTGGCGGGAGACCGGACAATGCCGCCCGAAGCTCCGAGCTGTCCGCAGTCAGGAATGTTCCGCACAGAGTCACCAGGACGGTACTGCCCAGAACCTGGGTGTGAATGGTGAGCGGCTTCGTCATGGGCTCCCCCAAAGCGAGTGGGGTTGCAGCCCTGAGCAGCCGTTTCGCTGCCCGGCGCGCGGGATCCGCGCGAAGTCCAACGTCCAAAGCCGCGACGGGCGTGCGACGCATACCGTTGACGGACCACTCACGCGGTAGCCGCCCGAAGCCTCAAATCGACAGAACCAGGCTGTTCGATCCCTTCCAGGATCCCACGCCTGCGTGCCTCGCGGGGATCATTGGCGGACGCCGCTGGTGCCGAACCGTACTCGACCGCCGGCCGAGCGAGCACTTCGGGAGGACCGGGCAGCCTCCCGAAGGCTCACATCGGGCGTCTTCGGATTCAGCGGGTCACGACGTGCCGCGTATTGGGCACGCAGTGCGTCATCGTGAGGCCGGTGACCTCCCGCGGTGGGTTCTCGCCCAGGTTCGACAGCCGCTTGCGGTCCTCTTCGGTCAGGTCCTGACTCGCCAGGGGCTCAAGTCCCGCAACGTCCTGCGGGGCGATGCCGAGCCCCTCACCGACCTTGCGTCCGAGCTCGTTCTCGACCAGCAGGAAATGCCACACCATACGCTCCTGCACCGGCCGATCGCACTGGCCCAGCAGGGTGACGAAATTGTTCACCAGGTCGTCACGCTCCCACTGCTCCATCAGCAAGTAGCGCTGGCCCGCCTGCTGATAGTCGTTGGTGCGCGGAAGCCTCTTCCGGGTGAGCCTTCCCCGGATCTCCGGCCCCTGCTCGTCGTGTGTGGGGTACTGGCCTTCCCGCAGGCCGCCGGTGATCGACGGCTCGTAGTTGACGCCGGGGTTCTCCCCGGCTCCGTCCACGTGATAGGTCATCAGGCCGTCGCGCTGGTTGGTGCGTACATCGGCGTTCTTCGCGTGGTTCACGGGCAGTTGCAGGTAGTTGGGACCCACGCGGTACCGCTGCGTGTCGCTGTAGGAGAAGGTGCGTCCGACCAGCATCTTGTCGTCGGAGAAGTCCAGGCCGTCCACCAGGACGCCCGTGCCGAACGAAATCTGCTCGTTTTCGGCGAAGAAGTTCTCCGGCATCCGGTCCAGGACCATCCTGCCGACCGGCTTGGGCGGGAAATCCTGTTCCGGCCAGGTCTTGGTGTCGTCCAGCGGATCGAAGTCGAGTTCCGGGTGGTCGTGGTCCTCCATCATCTGGACCAGGAGTTCCCATTCCGGAAAGTCACCGCGCCCGACCGCTTCGTACAAGTCCTTGGTAGCGTGACCGAGCCCTTGGGCCTGGACATTGGCGGCGTCTTCTTCGGTCATGCTGCGCACGCCCTGCTTGGGCATCCAGTGGTACTTGACGAGGACGGTGTTTCCCTCGTCGTTGACCCACTTGTAGGTGTTGACACCAAAGCCCTGCATGTGGCGGTAGTCCGACGGGATCCCTCGCGGACTGAACAGGTTGACGAGCATGTGCATGGACTCCGGCGTCTGCGACATGAAGTCGAAGATGCGTCGCGGCTGCTGCTCGAAGGTCACGGGGTCCGGCTTCAGCGCGTGGATCACGTCGGGGAACTTGATCGCGTCCCGGATGAAGAACACGCCCAGGTTGTTGCCGACCAGGTCCCAATTGCCGTCTTCGGTGTAGAACTTCACGGCGAAGCCCCGCGGGTCGCGAGCGGCTTCCGACGAGTCACGACCACCGATCACGGTGGAGAAGCGAACAGCGAGATCAGTCCGCTTCCCACGTTCCTGGAACAACTTCGCGCGGGTGAACCTGCCGATGGGCTCATCACCCCAGGAACCGTACGCCTCGAAGAATCCATAGGCGGTCACTCCGCGCGCGTGAACCACACGCTCCGGAATGCGCTCCCGGTCGAAGTGGCTGATCTTCTCCAGGAACTGGTAGTTCTCCAGCGTTGCCGGGCCCCGCGCCCCCACCGTGCGCTGATTCTGGTTGTCGTATACCGTATGGCCCTGCCGATTCGTGAGGACCTCGCGGTCATCGTCGGGAGCGGACCCTTTGCTCGACACGTCCGTCACGATTCTCAGCCTTTCGATCTCGATCTTCGCTTTACTGCCGATATATCACGGTGGATGGTCGGGAGTGTGGGGACACGGACGGATGCCCACCCGGCTCGGCAACCGCGGCCCCGCTCTGCGGTCGAAGCTTCGGATGAATCCGCGTGGCGCCTGGCCTCCTCCGCACCGCACGAGGGCCCGGCCGCATGGCGGCCGGGCTCGTGCGGTGCCGTCAGGGCATCAGTCGGTCGAGAGCGCCGCCACCAGGTCTCCGACCTTCGGGTCGGGCAGGGCGCGAGCGACGTCGGCCAGGGCCACCATGCCGACCAGGTCGTGTCCATCGATGACAGGCAGACGACGGACCTTGTGCTCCGTCATGGTGCGGAGAATCTCCTCCGCGTCGTCGTCCGCTCCGATCGTCACGGCCTCGCCCTGAGCAAGCTCGCCGGCCTTGCAGTCGGCCGGGTCCTTGCCGGCGCCAAGAACCTTCACGACGATGTCCCGGTCGGTCAGGACACCCTTCAGCCTGTTGTCGGTGCCGCAGATCGGCAGGGCGCCAACACCGAGGTCTGTCATCTTCCGCGCCGCCTGCAGCACACTTTCCTCCGCGCCGATGCACTCCGCACCGCCGGTCATGATCTCCCGGGCCGTCGTCATGACCACACCTCCTGTCTGTGGGTTACTGGCTCTGATTCGAATCCGCTGATGTGTCCGCTACTCCGCGGTGACGATGTACGAGTGCCCAGTGTCCGGCGGCGTTAACGGCCGCTGTGAGTCACTTGCGGGAGAAATTTCCGAATACCCGCCTTGCGTCCGTAACCCTCAGTCCTCCCCGCGAACGATGTTCCATTCGGGTTCCGGTTCGTCCAGGCGCTCCGGGCCACTCACATCCACCGTGGCGGATCGGCAGGTACGTATCCGCTGGTTGACGTCCTCTCCCGACATCATGATTCCGCTGTCGACAGGGCTCTCGGTCCGCGTATCCACGGCCGTCATCTCCTTCGCAGGACCCTCGGTTCTCCGCGCCGAGATCCGAACTGATGCGTGGCGAGTACCCACGGCCGTCGGGGTAACACGTACGGGTGACGCGCTCAGGTGACCTGCTCCCTGCCGGGACCGACGTGTCGAATCCGCAGGAGCCCGAGCGGCGCTCGAGCGGCGCTCGAGCGACTGCGATGCGTTACCGGCCTTTGAGCGACTGGCCAATTCCCCCTTCAATTACCGTGGCAGGTCATGTGGCGCGGCCCGCTGCCCCGGAATACAGGGCGTGAGGCAAAGCGCCGCTCTCCTCTTCCGTGTCGTGTTCCGTGTCCTGCTGAACGACCGGAAAACTTGCGGAAATCAGCTTCCTGCTCTACGTGGATTCACTCGCCGGGGAATGTGTTGATCAGGGCGGCCCGGGTACCTCCCTCGGGCGGAGAACCCGCACCGCACCATGGCCTTCTTCGGAGGTGTGCATGAGCACTGTCATCAATGCCGGAGGAACCTTTCACCGTACGATTCCGACGCGTTTGCCGGTACGCCTTGCGTCGGTCCCCGCGGGTCACGCCTACGTGTCGCACCTCCGGTCGGCGCAGGATCCGGAAGCCGTTCTCGTGCTCCCGGACCCCCGCCCCAATGGCGCTCCCAGTACCTCCCAGCGTTGGTGGCCGCCGGTGATGCTCGATCCCGCATGGGTAGAGGCACATCACACCGAATTCGACGTGTATCACCTCCACTTCGGGTTCGACGCTCAGAGCCCCGACGAACTGCGCGCCCTGATCAGGGCCTTGCGCCGGCATGGCAAACCCCTCGTCCAGACAGTGCATGACCTGCGCAACCCCCACCATCTCGATCCGGGCCCCCATGACGCCGCGCTGGACGTGCTGATACCGGCCGCCGACCGCTTGATCACACTCACCCGGGGCGCTGCCGACGAGATCGAACGCCGGTGGAGCCGTACCGCACGAGTGCTCCCCCATCCTCATGTCGTGGAGGAACCTGAACTCTCCATGCCCCGGCCCCCTCACGACGGGTTCGTCGTAGGCGTCCACGCCAAAAGCATCCGGCCCAACATGCGGCCACTGTCCGTCATCCACGCTCTGGCCGAGATCATCGAACAACTACCCGATGCCTCGCTCCGCGTCGACATCCATACAGAGACCGGAAACCCCGACGCCTACGCCTACGCGCCTCACACCCTCGAAGCGTTGCGATCGCTGGCGGACGACGGCCTGATCGACCTGCGCATCCACGACTATTTCGACGACACCCAGCTGTGGGACTACCTGCGTTCCCTCGACCTATCCGTACTGCCCTACGCCTTCGGGACGCACTCCGGATGGCTGGAGGCCTGCTACGACCTCGGGACCGCCGTCGCAGCCCCCGACTGCGGCTACTACGCGCAGCAACGACCCTGCTTCAGCTACCACATGGAGGACGACGGGCCGGACGCGGACACGCTGCGCTCTGCGGTACTCCGCGCTCGGCACGAGAACCCCGCCCCTCGCGCGCGGCCCGAGGCACGCGCGGCCGAACGCGAGCAGATCGCGGCAGCCCACCGGGCTCTGTACGAAGAAGTCCTTCGATGACCCGGCCCCTGCGAGTGGCCCTCATCGCGTCGGCGCGCTACCCGATTCGCGAGCCCTTCGCAGGAGGACTCGAGGCACACACCTGGGCTCTCGCCTCAGCACTGCGGCAGCGCGGTCATCATGTCACTCTCTTCGCCGGAGAAGGGTCCGACCCCTCACTGGGCATCCGCGAACTGCCCGTGGCCCGTGCGGACTTCAGCCCGGCCGCCCGCTCGGACGTGAGCATGACCGCGCCGACCTTCCTGGCCGAGCATCACGCCTACTTGCAATTGATGATCGAACTTTCGCAGGGCGAGGAGAACTGCTCGTTCGACATCATTCACAACAACAGCCTCCACTACTTGCCCATTGCCATGGCGCCGGCGGTTCGTACGCCCATCGTGACGACCCTGCACACCCCTCCGACGCCGTGGTTGGAATCGGCGATCCAGACCGGCGGGCACACAGCTGTGCAGTACACGGCCGTCAGCGCCTGCACCGCCCGGGCGTGGGCACCCGTGGTCCCCGACGCCCGGGTCGTCCTGAACGGCATCGACACCGAGCGCTGGCAGCCGGGGCCTGGAGGCGAGGACCTGGTCTGGTTCGGTCGGCTGGTCCCCGAAAAGGGCCCGCACCTGGCCATCGAAGCGGCTCGCAAGGCGGGCGTCCGCCTGCGCCTGGCCGGACCGACACCGGACACCGAATACTTCGAGACAGCCCTCCGTCCGTTCCTCGACGACCAGATCGAATACGTCGGTCACCTCGGCCGGAGCGACCTCAGCCGCCTCGTCGGGCAAGCCGCGGCTGCGATCGTCACTCCCTGCTGGGACGAACCCTACGGACTCGTCGTGGCAGAGGCGCTGGCGTGCGGAACTCCCGTATGTGCCTTCGACCGGGGCGCTCTGTCGGAAATCCTCACGCCGGACTGCGGGCGCCTCGTGCCGCAGACGGACGCCGCCGCGCTGGCCGACGTCATTCCGCGGACCATGGCGCTGAGTCGACGAGCCTGCCGTGACCGGGCCGAACAGCACTGCTCCCTGGACGTCATGATCACCCGGTACGAAGAGGTGTACACGGCGATGGGCCCAGCATGATCGGCTACTACATCCACCACCACGGCCGCGGCCATCTGCACCGCGCGCTCTGTATCGCCGCGCATGCGAGCTACCCGGTGACAGGCCTGTCCAGCCTCGAAAGGCCACCTGAGTGGACCGGCCCGTGGGTACACCTGCCGCTGGACACCGGCGCCACCGCGTACGAAGACCTCGAAGGCGGCGGACGGTTGCACTGGGCGCCACTGCGACACCCCGGGTATCAGGACCGTATGAGCCGCATCGCCGAGTGGGTGGCGAAGACACGACCGTCCCTTCTGGTGAGTGACGTATCGGTCGAAGTAGCGGGCCTGACGCGCCTGCTCGGCGTCCCGGTGGTGGTCGCGGCCATGCGCGGCGACCGTTTCGATGCTGCGCACCGCTTCGCCTACGACCTCGCACAAGCTCTCCTCGCCCCGTGGCCGGCCGAACTGGCCGAGCCCGGCTGGCCCGACGCCTGGCGCAGCAAGGCCGTCCACACCGGCGCCTTCTCCCGACACGACCGGCGCCCGACCGACGTCGTACGCACGGGCACCCGGCCCCGCGTACTCGTGCTGCTCGGCAACGGCGGCTCACACATCGGCCCTCGGCAGTTCGACATCGCGCAGCAAGCGACGCCCCAGTGGGAGTGGCAGGTCCTGGGCGGCTCAACCGCCTGGAGCGACGATCCCTGGCCGACTCTGTGTGCGGCGGATGTCGTGGTCACCCACGCCGGGCAGAACGCCGTCGCCGAGTGCGCCGCTGCCCGCAAGCCGACCGTCGTGCTCCCCCAGGAGCGGCCGTTCGGTGAACAGCTGGCCACCGGGCGCGCACTCACCCGAGGCCGGTTGGCAGTGGTACGTGAGTCGTGGCCGGCACCGCACGAATGGCCCGGGGTACTCGCCGAGGCGCGCCGCCTCGGGGGCGAAGGATGGTCGCGATGGTCTCCCGGTGACGGCGCGCAACGTGCAGCCGCATGCCTCGACGAACTCGTGCACAGTGCTCGGAAGGGGTCCTCCTCATGCCTCGCACGGCAGTGATCACACTGGTCTCCGGCCGACACGGGCATCTCGCCCTCCAACAGGACGGCCTGGCCGCGGGCAGCCTGCGCCCCGACCACTACATCGTGGTGACCATGAACGACGCGCGCGCGGGCCGGCTCGCGGCAGGAGGCGAGCCGCCGGCTGATGTCGTTGCCGTGCCGTGCCCGAGCGCGCCCGCCGGCCTTCCTCTCGCCTCGGCTCGCAACGCCGGCGCCCGAAGCGCTGTGGAGCGGGGGGCTGACTGCCTGATCTTTCTCGATGTCGACTGCGTCCCGGGCCGTGACACCATCGCCCGCTATGCGAGTGCGGTACGAGATGGCGAGCTGTTCTGCGGAGCGGTGAGCTATCTGCCACCCCCGCCGGTCGGTGGTTATCGGCTCGAAGACCTCCCAGTCCTGGCCACACCGCATGCAGCGCGTCCCGATCCGGCTCCGGGACGAGTCGTATACGGCGGCGACGCCGAACTCTTCTGGTCTCTCTCCTTCGCGACAACGGCCCGGACCTGGCACGACATCGGCGGCTTCTGCGAGGAGTACGTCGGCTACGGCGGCGAGGACACCGACTTCGCTCTTCTCGCCCGTCGCGCCGGTGTGGGCGTGGCCTGGCTCGGCGGTGCACCCGCGTACCACCAATACCACGCCGTCAGTCACCCCCCGGTGGAGCATCTCGACGCCATCCTGCGCAATGGCGAGCTGTTCCGACGGCGGTGGGGTACGTGGCCGATGCGTGGGTGGCTGGAGGAGTTCGAACGCCGGGGGCTGGTCCGCCACGAGAAGTCGACGGACACATGGGTCAAACAGCTCCCGGAACCGGCCGGATCCAGCACCGCGCTCGGCTGAAGTGACGGTTGCTCCGCTGCCGGCGCGCGCCCCAGCTCGGTCTGCTCACCGAGGTGAAACGGCCCTCGGACTCGGGCCGCGTACAGCATCACCGGATACCTGTTACGCCCCGCGGCGAGACGTGCTGACGCCAGGTCAATGCCCGTTGTCTGTCGGCCGTCTTTCGTCGCGGGAGGGTCCTTACCACTCTGTGACGTCAGATGGTCAACGGTGTTGATGGGGCGTCTGCTCTGCCAGTGTGAGCGCGGTCGGGAGCCCGAAATCAGGGCGCCCTGGGGACGGCCGAGGACACGCGGCGCTGCCTGCACCGCCCGAGAGGTGAGGACCATCATGCACCAGCGGCACAAAGTGAAACGCAGCCGACGCAACGCCCTGTTGGCGGTCGCCGGGCTGCTCCTGGGCGGCGGAGGACTGGTGACGGCCAACGCCATCGCCAACGCCGGGACGGCCACCAGGCAGTCGGAAGCCGTCACCTGCCCGTCGGTCGCCGAACGGCTGCCACGGATACCTGTTCCCGCGCGCGGCGAAGTGGACCGCGAACTGGCTCTGTTGACCCAGCAGACCGAGCGCGCCAACGCGAGGATGTCCCGGGTCGAGGGCCGTGCGGACAAGAGGATCCGCGTCGTCCTCCAGCCCCTGGGAACGGAACGCGCCGCCGCCCTGGAGCGTATCGAGATCGCCATCGAGCGCGCGGGAACCGAACGTCCCCGAGGGCTTCAGAGCCTGGCCCTCTGCACGGTCGGCGACCAGGACGCGAACCGCGTCAGGGCGGCCGGCGACAACACGGACGGCAGCGAGCAAGCGGGCGGGAACGCCGACGGCGGTGAGCGGCCGGGCGACAACGGCCCCTCGGCGGAGGACTTCGTCGACATCACGAGCGTCGCGCCCAACGTCCAGCGAATCGGCAAGGGCCGCAACGCCTCGACAGGAAGCTTCGTGTCACGGTGCGGGGTGAACAGGAAGGGGCAGTTCAACTCCGACAACGTCATCGTCGCTCCGGGCGTGGGCAACGGCGCACACCACACCCATGACTACGTGGGCGCGCTCGGGGTGGACGCCTTCACGACCAACGAGACCCTCGCTGCCGGCCGAACCACGTGCACCAACGGAGACCGGTCGACGTACTACTGGCCCGTCCTGCGCGACCGCGACGGCGTCGAGCAGTCCGACGCCGACCGGCCCGGCGGTGGAGCCGAGGGCAATGTCGGCGAGATCCTGACACCGCTATCCGTCAGCCTGCGGTTCGTCGGAAGCCCCCGCACCAAGGTCACCGCGATGCCCCGGTTCCTGCGCATCATCACCGGAGACGCCAAGGCGAACGCCAATGGCGGAGCCAATGCCAACGCCCGCTGGAGCTGCACCGGCTTCGAATCCCGGGTCGAGTTGAGGGACAAGTACCCGATCTGCCCGCAGGGCAGCAAGGTCGTACGTATCTCGAAGTTCCAGAGCTGCTGGGACGGTGCGAACACCGACAGCGCCAACCACCGCTCCCATGTCGCCTTCGCCGACGCCCGGGGCAACTGCCCCGAGGGCTTCCGCGCGATCCCCCAGCTCGTGCAGCGCGTCACCTACAACGGTCTCGCCGGCAGTACCCGCTTCGCGCTCGACAGCTTTCCCGAGTCGTTCCACAAGCCGATCACCGACCACGGTGACTTCATCAACGCCATGTCCGATCCGTTGATGAGGAAGGCCGTCGCCTGCATCAACACCGGCCGCCGCTGCGGCTGATCAGCCTTACGGCATTCCGCGCGTCCCGACCCCCGGGGGTCGGGACGCGCTCCGCTCCCCCGGCACTGCACAGAGCCCTCTCCTCGGATCGGCGGGGCGCCGGCTGTCGGATCGCCGAGCTCACTGCCCGCTCCCGCCGTGAGCCGGCGGATGGTTGCCGGCGCGTACGTGCGCACGGACGCCTTGCAGGCCGAACAGGATGAGAAGCTCGACCACCCCGCCGTCGGCACTGCCCAGCCAGTGCGGCATGGACGTGTCGAACTCGGCCGCCTCACCGGGCGGCAACGTCAGGTCGCGCTCGCCGAGCACCAGCCGCAGGCGGCCGTTGAGCACATACAGCCATTCGAAGCCTTCGTGTGTCTGCAGGGTCGGTTCGAGGGGCTTCTGGCGTGCGGGAATGATCATCTTGAAGGCGTGCACCCCGCCCGGCCGCCTGGACAGCGGCACGAAGATCATCCCGAACCGCGCGATCGGCTTCAGATGAATCCTCGGATCGCCCGTGCGCGGCGCACCGACGAGATCGTCCAGCGGAACGTCGTAGGTACGGGCCAGCGGCAGCAGCAACTCCAGAGTCGCCCGCCGCTGCCCGCTCTCCAACCGGGACAGGGTGCTCTCCGACACCCCCGTCGTCGCAGCGAGGTCGGCGAGAGTGATCCGGCGGTCGCGACGCAGCGCACGCAACCGCGGGCCCACGGCATCGAGTACGTCTTCCATTCCAGGGTCCACGGGACCATCTTGCCGGAACCGCAAGATTCCGTGCCAGGTCACGGTGCACCGGCCAACACTGAGGGCATCCGATACAGGGAGTCTTCATGAGTACCACCGATGCGGTCACCTTTTGGGAAGACGTCTACGCGGGCCGGCCGGCAACCACCGACCCGCGGCCGAACCCCAGGCTCACCGAGACGGTCACGAGCCTGCCACCCGGCGAGGCGCTGGACCTCGGATGCGGCGACGGCGGGGACGCACTGTGGCTCGCCCGCCAGGGTTGGCACGTCACCGCCGTCGACATCGCGGCCGTGGCGGTCGAGCGCCTCGCCGGCCTTGCCCGCTCACGCGGTCTCGGCGACCGGGTCGTCGCCGAGCGGCACAATCTCCAGGACTCGTTCCCTCACGGTGTGTACGACCTGATCTGCGCCCACTACCTGCAAACCCCCTTCGCCCTGGACAGGGCGACCGTCCTGCGCACAGCCGCGCACGCGCTGCGCGTGGGCGGGCACCTGCTGGTCGTCGATCACGGCTCGACCGCGCCGTGGTCGTGGAACCAGGATCCCGACGTCCGATACCCGACCCCGCGGGAGGTCGTCACGGACATGGACCTGGACCCGGCGACGTGGACGGTCGAGCGGGCCGACGCACCGCGCCGGATCGCGACCGGGCCAGGCGGGCAGACCGCCGAGGTCACCGACCACGTCCTGCTCGTCAGTCGCGCCGCCTGACCGACGCACTCCCCGACGCATGCAGAGGTGACCGTCATGCCGAGCGCCCCCCGCCGCAACCGACGCGGCGACACCCCGCCACCCCGTACCGGCGGCAGCGAGTTCGAAACCCTGCGCGGCTTCCTCGACTACCTGCGGGCCTCGATTGCCGCGAAGGTCGAGGGTGCGCCGGAGCCACAGGTCCGAACAGCCGGTGTGCCGTCGGGCACGAACCTGCTCGGCCTGCTCCATCACCTGACATTCGTCGAGCGCGCGACGTTCCACGGGGACAAAGTCACCGACTGGCCGGGGACGTTCCGGGCCGCGCCGCAGGACAGCGTGGCCGATGTCGTCGCCCGCTATCGCGCGACGGTCGAGCGCGCGAACGACGTTCTCGACGGGTGCGCCGACCTCGGCGCACCGGTTTCCCGCCCGCGGCCGAACGGCCCCGCCCCCAGCGTCCGCTGGGCACTCACTCACATGATCGAGGAGACCGGCCGCCACGCCGGCCACGCGGACATCCTGCGGGAACTGATCGACGGCGCGACCGGGCGCTGACTCCACCGCGTTTCGGATGCCGGGCGGCCGCCGCCATCGTTGTGTGCCCGCACGTCTTGAACGGCCGACTTCGCCCGGACGCCGCCCGGTACCCGGAGCCGCGCGTGTCCGCGACCGGACGCTCGTCATCAGGCCCAGCAACCGCGACCCGTGCGATGTCCGCGGTTGCACGGCTTGATGACGAAGGCCCCCGGTGGTGGGCATGACCACTACCAAGGGCCTTTCGCGTGACCCGCGACGCCCTGCCGGAGCGCCGCCTCATCGCAACGTGATCGCCGGTGACGAGGCGAGGCTCACCGGCTGCCGTACGGCAGCAGCGCCATCTCGCGGGCGTTCTTGATGGCGGCCGCGATCTTCCGCTGCTGCTGGGCGGTGACCCTGGTGACGCGTCGGCTGCGGATCTTGCCGCGATCGGAGATGAACTTCCGCAGCAGATCGGTGTCCTTGTAGTCGATGTACGTGATCTTGGCTGCGTCGAGCGGGTTGGGGCGGGACTTCACGGGCTTCCTGGCTTCCTGACGGCGTGCCATGAGGGCTCTCCTTGATCGGGTAGTCGGTACTCGCTGCGCGGCGCGGCGCGGCGCGGCGACGAGAGGGTGGGTCAGACGGCGTCGAGGAGGGAGTCGAAGGCGCCGGGGAGGCGCTTCCAGCCGTCGCGCCCGGCCGCGTACTCCTGGTCCGTGAGGAGGCAGGACTCGAGGAGCCGTTCCAATCCGTCACGGTCCAGGCCGGGCGAGGTGAAGACGAGGTGCTGGCAGCAGTCGCCGTGTTCGGGATGCCAGTCCAGAGCCGCGGCGGCGCGGCGCACCGGCGGGACCATCTCCCAGGCGGCGTCGGGCAGTGAGGCGAGCCAGGGCCCGGCGCTCTCGACGCACAGCGCTCCGCCGGCAGCGTCCCAGGCGAGCAGGGTGTCGGGGCGGTCGGCGAGCCAGAACCGGCCGCGGCTGCGCGCTGCCGCGCAGCACAGGTCCTCGAGGGCCTGGTACAGGCGCTCGGGGTGGAAGGGGCGACGGCGGTGCCAGACGAGTGTGGCGACGCCGGCGTCGTCCGCGTCCTGGGGAAGGAGTGCGCAGGCGGGGTGCTGCGCCGCGGCAGCGGCTTCCACGTCGAAGCCGGCGAAGGCCGCCGCGGCGAGGTCCGCCGAATCGGCGGCCACGCGGCGGGCGGTGGGGTGCAACTGCGCGAGCAGCGCATGGTCCTCGCCGTCGGCCTCCTCGTTGTCGACCAGAGCCAGCACGGGCGCGTACTCCAGTTGACGGGCCCAGGTGTCCCCGACGGTGCGCTGATCGGTGGGGGCGGCGGCCAGGCCGGCTTCGGCCAGGTCGTCGCCGTTGGCGAGGTAGGGCAGGACGAGCGCCGGGTCCACGGCTGTGATCACGTTGGTGAGGACCAGGTCGTCTCCCCCGTGTGCGGCCACGACCTCGGCCATCCCCTTGGGCTCGACCGAGTCCCACAGTTCGACCACGGCGAGCCGGGTGAGGCCGCCGGCGGCCAGCCGCTCCAGTTCCGGTACGAGGTCTTCGCGCAGCGCGCAGCACGCGCAGTCGTTGACCAGGGGCGCACCGTCCTCGGACACGGGCCCGCCCGCGTCGCGGACGAGTCGGCGCACCGCACCGTCCGCCGCGCCGGTCAGGTCGTGGTGAAGGGCGACGCTGCCCGGGACCGCCCGCAGGAGGCGGTCGACGACCTCCTTGCGGGCGTCGGAATGGATCCCGGCAACGATGACGACGGGCATGCGGGGGTCCTGCGACATCAGCGGGCCCCGTAGCGGCGCTCGAAGCGTTCGACGCGGCCGGCGGTGTCCATGACGCGGGCGGTGCCGGTGTAGAAGGGGTGGCTCGCGGAGGAGATCTCCACGTCGACAACGGGGTAGGTGTGGCCGTCCTCCCACTCGACCGACTTCTGGCTGGTCATGGTCGAGCGGGTGAGGAAAGCGGTGCCGGAGGCGGTGTCGCGGAAGACGACGGGGCCGTATGCCGGGTGGATGCCGGGCTTCATGGCAGTGGAGTCCTTTGGGGTCGGGGGCGGGTCTGAGTCAGCGCTCTTCGCGGAAATCGACGTGACGACCGGCGACGGGGTCGTACTTGCGCAGCACCAGCCGGTCCGGGTCGTTGCGCCGGTTCTTACGGGTGACGTAGGTGAAGCCGGTGCCCACGGTGGAGCGCAGCTTGATGACCGGGCGGAGTTCGTTGCGTGCCATGAGGCTAGTATATGGGAACGGTTTTCATTACCAACATGAGGGCCGCAGCGAGAGAGGCAGGTAACACCCATGTCCGCCCACTGCCAACTGACCGGCGCCAAGCCGGGCTTCGGCAACACGATCTCCCACTCCCACCGGCGCACCTCGCGCCGCTTCGACCCCAACATCCAGCGCAAGCGCTACTGGCTGCCCAGCGAGGGGCGCAACGTGCGCCTGACCCTGAGCACCAAGGCGATCAAGACGGTCGACGCAATCGGCATCGAGGCAGCCGTGGTCCGGATCCGGGCACGAGGGGGGAAGGTCTGATGGCAAAGAAGAGCAAGATCGCGCAGAACGAGAAGCGCAAGGAGATCGTCGAGCGCTACGCCGCCCGGCGGGCCGCACTGAAGGAGATCATCCGCCGCCCCTCGTCCACCACGGAGGAGCGGAGGTCCGCGCTGGCGGAACTGCGCCGGCAGCCGCGCAACGCCAGCGCCACGCGCGTACGCAACCGTGACAGCGTCGACGGACGCCCCCGCGGCTACCTGCGCAAGTTCGGCCTCTCCCGGGTGCGTGCCAGGCAGCAGGCTCACGCCGGTTTCCTGCCCGGAGTGACGAAGTCCTCCTGGTGACCCCAACCGGGTGAGCACGGCCGGACACCCCTTCGCAAGGACGCCGTTGGGGTGTCCGGCCGAAGCCATCGGCCCCGAGGCGCGGTCGAACCGGCTCCGATGCCGACCATCCGGCAGGACGCCCTGACATCGGGCAGGCAAAGAGGGGCCATGAGCACGACACGCCGCGGATCTGCTCTTACGCGGCTTCGGCGTCAACCACCGCCGGAGGGTCGCCGACCGGCGAACCGGGCCTGGAAGATCCTCGAACGGCCCGGCTGCTTCCCCCCGCCCCGCCAACTCCACACTCCCGGCGTGATCCAGGGATCCGCACAGGTCCTTCCACGCTTCAGCGAATCCCGCCAACCGCCGAGGACGCCGGTGTGATCGAGGTCGTGCCCGCCCCTTCGGGAATCCGTGCCGCCTGCCTGCCATTCCCGCGCCAACGCCTTCAACGCCGCGTGTACGCAGGGGGCGTCCTGCTCAGCTCCGCTGCACTCGTCGAGTGGCCGCGAGCGTGACCGGGCCTGCCGCAGAAGCCTGCGGGGCAAGACATGACATTCGTACGGACGTTACTTTCACTGAGGGGTCTCCGCATGATCTTCCATCGGGCGACCGGTACGCCGAAGGGCTTGCTGAGCGTGGTCGCCGGAAACTCGCCCGAGATCCGCGGGGGTCTGGTCGAACAGCTGCTGCGCACGAGCCCCGAGGCGGTGGTCCTCTCCGTGTCGGTCGAGGACGGTCCCTCGGGCGGCTATCCGGTGGTCCAGCGCCTGATGACCACCACCGGCACCCGGTCGGCGGCGCCGGACTCCCTGGGCGCGACCGGCGACCCCGTGGTAATTCTGCGTCAGGACCTTGTCTCACTCCGCCGGGCCAGGAAGGACGTCCATGTCGTCCTGGCTCTGCCCGAGCACGTCGACGTCCTGCCTTTCCTGCACCAGTTGTGGCGGGTCCGGATCGACGGCGACAACCTGGAGGACCACTACGATGCCGCGCCGGTCCTTGTCGGCGTCGAACCGGCCGTCTTCCTGGCGGACATCGACTGTGTGCACCGGGCCGTCCGCATCTGGGGCGGCGACGCCCAGGGCGAGCCGCTCACTCCGGCGGAGGCCGCCGCCCGGCAAGTGGAGGCGGCCGATGCCCTCGTCCTGACGGACGCCTCACCGGAGATCGAGAGCGCGGGCCAGGCCGCCGCCGCGCTGATGCGGCATCTCAACCCCCGTGCCGGCATGATCACCCTCGGCCGGGTCGCCGTCCGGCAGCCGGCCTCGGGCAGGGTCCTGACCCGCCCGCAGGTTCCGGCGCAGGCGCGGGAAGCGTGGGAGGCGCGGCTCGATGCCGTGGCCCCGCCGTACCCGTACCCCGAAACCCACCAGTCGGTCTCCACCGTCGTCTGGCGTTCCCGGCGTCCCCTGCACCCCGAGCGGCTCGCCGACGCCCTCGTCGACGCCATGTTCGGTGTACTGCGCAGCCGAGGTTTCCTCTGGCTCGCCAGCCGGCCCGATGCCGTCGTCACCTGGCGCTCGGCCGGAAGCCACCTGGAGATCCGCGAGGCCGACCGCTGGCTGGAGGCACCGGCATCCCCGGCCTGGGAGACCGCCTCACCACAACGGCGTACGCTGGCCTGCTGGTTCTGGGACGACTACTACGGGGAACGCCGTAACGAGATCGCGTTCACGGGCGCGGGCCTCGACCTGAACCGTATCGCCGGCGCGCTGGACAGTGCCCTGCTGACCGACACCGAACTGTCGCTCGGCCCCGAGGGCTGGAGCGGCATCAACGATCCGCTTCTCAGCGACACCGAAGACCACTGAGCCGGTTGGCTGCCCGCGCCAACGCCTGAAGGCACCTCGCAACAGCGAGGTGCCTCCATGTTTTCGCCCGGGTCGGGCGGTGCCGTGGCTGCGACCACCGCCCGACCCGGAGTCTGTCAGGCCGACTGCGCAAGCGCGGAGCGCTCGCGCTCCTGCTCGTGCTCGCAGGCGTCCTCGATTCCGTACGTGTCCCAGGCGGGGAAGGGGTCCACGGCCGGCACGCTCTCGCCCTCGGTCATCAGGCAGCCGCCCAGCGCCGCCCGCAGCGCTTCGGCGCGCAATCCCGTGCCGATGAACACCAGTTCCTGCCCCTGACCGTCGGCGTCACGGACACCGGACGGTTCGAAGCGGGCGACGGAGCCGGCCTGCGACCAGAGCCCCGTGACGTGCGGTCGGCCGGCGAGCCAGAAGAAGCCCTTCGAACGGAGGACCGTACCGAATGCGCCGCTGTCGAGACCCTCGGTCACGAACGTGAACAACCGGCCTGGATGGAACGGCAGTGAGGAGCGGAAGACGATGCTGGAGATCCCGTACTCCTCGGTCTCCGGCACATGGTCGCCGTTGAGCTCCATGACCCACCCCGGCGCCTCCTGCGCGCGCTCCAGGTCGAAGAGTCCGGTCCCCAGGATGTCACCGGGCGCCACCTGCCCACGGACGGCGGTCAGCAGGCGGGCCGCCGGATTCAGCCGCGTCAGGGCGGCGCGCAGACGCGAAGCGTCCTGCGGGTCCACCAGGTCGAGTTTGTTGAGGACGATGACATCGGCGAACTCGATCTGGTCCATCAGCAGATCGCTGACCGTCCGCTCGTCCTCCTCGTACTGGTCGAGGCCGCGCTCGGCGAGACCGTCGCCGCCCGCCAGTTCGGGGAGGAAGTTCGCGGCGTCGACGACGGTGACCATCGTGTCGAGGCGGGCCAGATCGCCCAGGGTCGCTCCGTCGTCGCGCGGGAACGCGAAGGTGGCGGCGACCGGCATCGGCTCGGAGATCCCACTGGACTCGATGAGCAGATAGTCGAAGCGCCCTTCGCGGGCGAGACGGTCGACTTCCTCGAGGAGGTCGTCGCGCAGGGTGCAGCAGATACAGCCGTTGGTCATCTCGACCAGGCGCTCCTCCGTGCGCGACAGCGCCGCCTCACCACCGCGCACCAGCGCCGCGTCGATGTTGATCTCGCTCATGTCGTTGACGATGACCGCGACCCGCAGGCCCTCACGGTTGCTCAACACGTGGTTGAGCAGGGTGGTCTTGCCTGCCCCGAGGAAGCCCGACAACACGGTCACCGGCAACCGCCGATCGGCGGTATCGCCCATCACGCTCATCCCTCGGGACGCAGCAGACCGCGCTCGTACGCCTTCACCAGCCGCTGCGGTACCTGGTACACGGAGCCGTCCACGGTCACGGGCACGAGCTGGGGAGTGGTGGCCTTCCACTGCGCGCGGCGGTGGCGGGTGTTGCTGCGGGACATCTTCCGTTTGGGGACAGCCATGATCTACCTCCGAGGGGAGCAAGGAACGGCCATCACCGTACATGGAAATGGATTCCATTACCAAAGACGGGTTCAGCGCACCCTGCGGTCCTCCAGAGGGGCTGCCCTCGGGATGTCGTCGCCCACGCGGGGCAGGTGCGGGGTGTGGTTGACCAGCCGCGCTGAATTGCCCACCACGGCGATGCTGCTGGTGTTGTGGAGCAGGGCGGCGAGGACCGGGTTCATGGAGCCGCCGGCTCCGGCCACCAGGCCGAGCAGGTTCACGCCGATCGCGAGGCCGTAGTTCTGGCGTACGACGCGCAGGGTGTGGCGGCTGAGTTCGACCACGGCGGCGACCTGGCGCAGATCGTTTCCCGCGAGGGCGATGTCGGCCGTCTCCAGGGCCACATGCGAGGAGTGTTCACCCATGGAGATACCGACATCGGCAAGGGCGAGGGCCGGGGCGTCGTTGGTGCCGTCGCCGACCATCGCGACCGTGTGCCCCTCCGCCTGGAGGTCGCGGATCAACTGGAGCTTCGCCTCCGGCAGGGCGTGCGCGTGCACCTCGGTGATACCGAGCGTGTCGGCGACGACCTGGGCGGTCTCCGGCGCGTCGCCGGTGAGCAGGATCAGGCGGCCGACGCCGAGTTCGCGCAGCTGCTGGATGACGGTCTCGGCTCCGGCGCGTACCGCGTCGGAGACCCCGAGCATGCCGATCAGATCCTGGTCGTGGGCCAGGCAGATGACGGTCTCGCCACCGCTCCTCAAGCGATCGGTCCAGCCCTGGGCCTCCTCGGTCAGCCCCACGCCGTTCTGGCGCAGCAGAGCGGGGCTGCCCACGAGCAGCCGCGTACCGTCGAGTTCGGCGCGCATACCCATCCCGAGGACGACCTCGCACGCCTGGTGTATCGGAATGTGCAGATGCTGTTCCTCGGTGCGGGCGACGATGGCCTGCGCCAGCGGGTGCCGGGCGTGCAGCTCACCCGAGGCGGCCAGGCTCAGCACCTCGTCGGCGCTGAAGGCGTCGGTCAGCGTGACGACGCTGGTGACCAGAGGTCTGCCGAAGGTGAGGGTGCCGGTCTTGTCGAAGACGACCGCGGTGACCCGGCCGACGCCTTCGAGATGGGTGCCGCCCTTGATGAGGGTGCCGCGGCGGGCGCCGTTGCCGATGGCCGCGCTGATGGCCGTCGGTGTGGCAAGACCCGCTGCGCAGGGGCAGGCGATCAGCAGCATGGTCATGGCTCGGCGGGCGTCGCGGGTGGCGACGTAGGTCAACGCGGCAAGGGCGAAGGAGACGGGGACGAAGCGCCGGGTGAAGCGGTCGGCCACGGTCTGGATCGGGGCCCGGTCGGACTGGGCCTCCTCGACCCGGCTGATGATCCGGCCGACCGTGGTGTCGCCGCCGACGGAGTCCGCGCGTACGGTCAGCGAGCCGGACGTGACGATGGTGCCGGCATAGACATGCGCGCCTTCCCGGGCATAGACGGGCAGGGCCTCGCCGGTGACGGCCGCCTGGTCCACGAGGGCCTCGCCGGAGAGCACGTGCCCGTCGACGGGGATGCGGTGGTGCTCGTACACGGCGACCACGTCGCCCGGCTCCAGTTCCTCCAGTGCCACCTCGGCCTCGGTTCCCTCGCGTACGAGCCAGACGCGCTCCTCGCCGATCGTGAGCAGGTCCTCGATGGCGCGGCGGGTGCGGCGCAGGGTCATGGTCTGGAGGAACTCGCCGATGTTCAGCAGCCACAGCACGATCAGCGCGACCACGTTCTCGCGCAGGAACAGAGAGATCAGCGTCGCCGCGGTGACCAGGGTGTCCGTGCCCGGGCTGCTGCGTCCTCGGAGCGAGCGCAACGCGCCCCGGAAGAACGGCAGCCCCGTGAAGAGCGTGACCACTCCGAGGAATCCCGAGGAGCCGAAGCTGATGCGGGGCCGGCCGAGAAGGCGGCGCAGTGCCACGAGCGCCAGTACGGCGCCTCCGACCACCAGTCGGGCGACCTCCCCGGTGGAGGAGTCGGGCAGCGACCGGGAGGGCTTGGCCGCCACGACGGAGGCGGGCGGGGCTTCCTCCAGCGCAGCGACCAGACGGTCGATGTCGAGCTTGTCGGGGGCCATCCAGATCACCACGCTGCCCGTGCGCGGGAAGATCCGCAGGGCGCGGAAGCCGCTGACCCCCATGAGCCGCTCGTCGACGAGCCCCGCACAACCCGGCCGGTCACGCAGCCACGGAACGATCAGGCGCGCTCGGCCCGACGCCACGGAGCGCACCAGCACGGTCGGCATGATCAGTGCTCGTGTCCGTGATCGTCGCCCTCGACCTTGACCGCGGAGGGCGGCGGCACCTCCTCGCCGAGCGAGGTACGGGCCTCGGCCAGCACGTCACCGGCCTTGAGACGGGCCTCTTCGGCGGCCTCGTTCAGCCACCGGCTCGCGACGATCCCGCCTGCGAGCCCGCCGACGACGGCTTTGCGCGCGACCGGCTTCGCGGCCGGGAGTTTCTTGATGATCAGAGCGCCCACCACGCCGGACACCGCGTAGTGAGCAAACTTGCCGGCGGCCGTGCCGACGATGGCGAGGGGATGCATGAACCGCTCCTTCCGTCAGCGCCCAGTCGGCGCGACGGTCCTCCCTTCCAGTGTGACCCTCTCCACTCGATGGGTCGACCTGGGGCATTGGGCCCGTTCAGACGTGCGCGGAGGGCCGCGGCCCCGCGGCGAGAGGCACCCGGGTCGTCTTCGCGGTGCGGCGCGAACCGGCCAGCCGGCAGACCAGGTAGATCAGGAACGACAGAGTGGTGACGTAAGGACTGATGGGGACAGTGCTGCCGAGGGAGAGCAGAATCCCGCCCTCCATCGACACGAGCGCGAACACGACGCTCAGCACCGGCAACAGCACAGGGGATGCAGTGATCCGGGCGGCCGCGGCCGCGGGCGTGACGAGGAGCGCCAGGACCAGCAGGGCGCCGACGATCTGCACGCAGAGGGCCACGGCCAGGGCGAGGACCAGCATGAACGACAGGGACAACGCACGGACGGGGAGGCCCCTCGCCTCGGCGACCTCCGGATCCGCGCTGACGAAGGTCAGCGGTCGCCAGATGACCGCGAGGGCGACCAGAACCACGGCCGACGTACCGAGCAGCCAGGCCATCTGCGGGGTGTCGACGGCGACGATCTGACCGGTGAGGATCCCGAACTTGTTTGCGGCCCGCCCCTTGTACAGGGACAGGAAGAGCACGCCGAGGCCGAGCCCGAACGGCATGATGATCCCGATCACGGAATTCCGGTCACGGGCACGGACGCCGAGCATCCCGATCGCGGCCGCCGCCATGAGGGATCCCACGATGGAACCGGCGACGATATTGACGCCGGCCAGCAGCGCCGCGGCCCCGCCGGCGAAGGACAGCTCACTGATCCCGTGCACCGCGAACGGCAGATCGCGCATGATGACGAGCACCCCGACCAAGCCGCCCACCAGGCCCAGGAGGACTCCCGCCAGAAGCGAGTTGTGCACGAGGGACAGCAGCTCACCGTAGTTGGTGAAGTCGAAGATCTGCTGCCAGAACCCGCCGTCCTCCCCGTTCGCGATCGGCAGGCTTCCGCTCACAACTTTTCCCCTCCGTCCGTCCCGTCCGTCTCGTGGGAATGGTGGTGGGCGGTGGCCGCGTCGGGTGCTCCCACGACGACGACGCGGCCGCGGACACGGAGGACATCGACCTCGGTGCCGTAGAGCTCCGACAGGGAGGCGGTGGTCATCACCTCGTCCGGGGGCCCGACCCGGAATCCGCCGGGAGCCAGATACAACACCCGGTCCACCAGGCCGAGTACCGGGTTGATCTCGTGCGTCACGAAGATCACGGCGGTACCGGCCGACCGGCGCCGGTGGTCCACCAGGGTGGTGACCGTGCGCTGGTGCTGGAGGTCGAGGGAGAGCAGGGGCTCGTCGCAGAGCAGGATCTGCGGGTCGGTGGCCAGGGCCTGGGCGATGCGGACGCGCTGCTGTTCGCCGCCCGAGAGCCTTCCGACAGCGACGTCCCCGTACGAGCTCGCGCCGACGGACTCCAAAAGCTCGTCCACCCGGCGACGGGCCGCGCCGGGAGCCAGGGGCAGCCCCCACCGATGGCCGTCCACGCCCAGCCGTACGAGGTCCCGGGCGCGGAGCATCGTGTGCGCGGGAAGGGACTTGTGCTGCGGTACGTAGCCGATGTGCCTGCCACCGCGGTGCGGGCCGCGGCCCAGAACGGTCAACGACCCCGCCGTGAGCGGCTGATGGCCCAGCAGTACGCGCAACAGGCTGGTCTTGCCCGAACCGTTGGGCCCCAGGACCGCCAGGAACTCCCCCGGCCGTACATCGAGATCGAGGTCACGCCACAGCACCCGGCCCCCGTACGCGAGCGTCGCCGACCGCAGGCTGATCACCGGTGCCGCCGGGCCGGTCTCGCGATCCACCGGTCCTGGCGGAGAGAGCGGTGCGGGAGCCTCCGTGCGGTCCATCACGGTCTCTCACCTGTCCAGAGCGTTCTTGAGCGCGTCGATGTTGGACGCCATCCAGCTGACGTAGTCCTCCCCCTCCGGGAGGGTCTCGGTCACCGCGACCACGGGGATGTCGTTGTCCACGGCGGCCTTCTCGACCTTCTCCGTCTGGGGACCAGCGGTCTGTTCGTTGTACACCAGCACTTCGACCTGCCTGTCGGTGAACAGCGCGAGGGTGTCCCGCAAGCTCTGCGGGGACACCTCGTCGCCTTCCTCGACGGCTTCGCTGAAGTCCGCGGGCGTCTTGTTCACCAGGCCGCTCGCCTCGGTCAGATAGAGGGGGACGGGCTCGGTGACGGCCACGGGGGTTCCCGCGTGACGGGAGTTGATCTGCTTCGTCTCCTCCTGGAGACCGGCCAGGTCGTCCTTGAACGTCTTGGCGTTCTGCCGGAATTCGGCGCCGTCGGCCGGTGCGGCCTTCGCCAGCGCGTCCGCGATCCGGTCGGCGACCTTGCCCATGGTGGGGAGGTCGTACCAGACGTGCTCGTTGAATGCCCCGTCGGCAGCGGGCCGCTTCCCGGAGGCATCGACGGCATCGACCACCTCGGCCGAGGAATTGCCGGAACCGCGCAGCATGCGCCCGACGAAATCGTCGTAGCCGCCGCCGTTCTCGACCACGACCTTCGCCTTGGCCAGCTCCAGCTGGTTGCGGGTACTGGCCTCGTACGAGTGAGGGTCCTGCGCCGGGTCGCTGATGATCGAGACGACGTCGACCTTGTCCGACCCGATCTGCTTGACGACATCGCCGTAGACATTGGTCGAGGCGACCACAGGGACGGGCGGTTCCTGGACCGTGAGCCGGCTGCCGGTCCCGGGATCGGCACAGGCGGATCCGCCCAGTCCGAGGACCAGAACCGCCGTGCATCCGATGACCACGCTCGGAGCGCGAGCACGGATCGCTCGCATGCCGTCCTCCTGCCGGTGGGGAAAACGAAACGATAATCAGTTGAATTATCCCCCCGGGGCGTCGGGCTCTCCACTCGGCGGCGTGATGGCTGGGTCGACGCACAGAGACGTCAGTCGCCTGCGACCGGGAGGCCGGGCCGTGGCCTCTGGTCGACGCCTGCACGGCCCGGGACGGGCAGGTCACGCGCGTGAGACCGCGAACGGCTCGGTGCAGTGTCCTGGGAGCCCCATGAACCGCGGCTGAGGATCAACGGCTGAGAAGGTAACGCGTCAGGCGGGCGCGGGCGGCCGCCGGGCTGACGCCGAGGGCGGTGGCGATCGTGTCGAAGGACAGCTCGTCCGCCTGGATCGCGTGCGCGGCCTCCAGACCAACCGCAGCGGTGATGCGCTCCAGAGCGGCCGCCGCCCTCAGCGCGGCCACCGGCGCCTGTTCGGCGAGGGAGGTGAGTTGCTCGTCCAACCGCTCGATGGACTCGGCCACTTCGGCGGGCAGCGGCACCGTACGGCGGTCGACGGTGGCGATGTGCCCGCTCCAGTCGCGGTACGGACCCGACGTATCCACGTCGTTCAGGCCGCCGTCATGCAACTCGTCCCAGGCGATGGGATGGTCGGGGTTGCGCCAGCCGCACGCGCACGCCGCTCGGACGGCTGCCGCTCTCGGTCGGTTCAGCTCCCCGTTGTAGGCCCACCACTCGCTGGTCTCGTGCACGGACCCGCTGCCACTGCCGAAGTCCAGGTAGACGGGCTTGGGTTCATGGCCGTCCGCGAGGACCGCCCCGGTAATGCCCTCGTGGGATTCGCCGAACTCCTCAGTGATCCACCCCATCAGACTCTCCCTCTGTCCGGCCGGCGACCATCACCCGGCGGCCTGTCGCTCAGTCTCGCGCCGGCGGCCGGCGGTCGCACGCGAAACCGGTCAGGCCACTCCCCTGTACGGATGTGCGGATGACCGCTCTCCTCGCGGCCGGCCGGGTCCGTCGGGCAGTCGTGGCGTCGTGTCCCGGACCATGAACCCGCGGGACGGTGGCACGTGGACGGCGAGCTCTACGCCGGAGGGCGGGTGACCACGTTGATGTTGAAGGTATGAGAACCCAGACCGCCCGCGATGCCCATGAAGAGCAGGGCGAAGTGCTCCTGTCCGCGTGCGGTGGTGATGCCGCCGATGTCCAGTTGGGACGAGGGGGGCCAGCCGAGGTCGGTGAGCAGCCGCCCGGTGGCGCGTTTGGCCTCGGCGTCGTCACCGGAGAGGAAGACGGTGCTCGGGCCGTCCAGAGCGCCCGGCGCGGTCATGACGGTGGAGTCCATGGTGCACAGCGTCTTCACGACGGGTGTCAGGGGGAAGGCGTGCTGGATCTGTTCCGCCAGGCTGCTGTTGGGGTGTGAGAGCTCGGTGAAGTCGTCGGAGAGGCCGACCCCGACATCGATCAGCAGGGTGCCGGCCAACGCCGGTGCCCCGATGGAGTGCAGCAGGTCCACGGAGACGGTCCCCGGGGTTGCGTTGACGAGTACTTCCGCGTGGGCGGCTGTCTCGTCCAGACTCGCTACGGGGAGCCCGAGATCGGTCCGTTCCTCGGGCCGACGTGAACCGAGGAGCACGTCGTGCCCTGCGGCCTTCCAGCCGTGGGCCAGTGCTCGAGCGACGTTGCCGGTGCCAAACAGTCCTAGGCGCATGGTGGGACGCCAACTGTTGTCGGAGGCCCTGCGAATCGGGCCTGAGGCCCAGGTCGACCGGTACCTAAGACCTAGGGTCATCGGACGTGGCGTGTGAGCGGCTGATGCCCGAGGGGCGCGGATCGCGCCTCTGCTGCGGCCCATGCTTTCCCGAAGCAGGCAGAGCGGTACGCCTGCGACGGGTCAGTACCCCACCACTTTCACCTGTTCTCACACCGGCGGCCGGTCCTGCGGCCGACGCAAAGGGTCCATCACCGCGCCCGGGTTGAGGATGCCCGCCGGGTCGAGCGTCGCCTTGCCTGCCCGCAGGGCGGCGGCGAACAGGTCGGGGCGTTGCCGGTCGTACCACGGTCGGTGGTCGCGGCCCACCGCGTGGTGATGCGTGATCGTGCCTCCGGAGGCGATCAGCGCCTCGGAAACCGCCGCCTTGATCTCGTCCCACTGCTCCACCGTCCTGCCCCAGTCACCGGTGGCGTAGATCCCGAAATACGGTGCGGGTCCATCGGGGTAGACGTGCGTGAACCGGCACGTCACGACGCCTGTGGCGCCGACCTTGCGCATGGCGTCCTGGGCCGCGTCGTCGACGGCTGCGCGCAGGCTTTCGAACCGGTCCCATGTGCACGCGGTCTCGAAGGTTTCCACGATCATGCTCTGGGCCGCGAGCGCGTCGCGCTGATAGGGCATCCGTACGAACGAGGACCGCCAGGTGTCGGCGGCTCCGCTGCGCGCGGACCGGTCGGCGCTGTCGCTGTAGCGCGCGGGCTCGGGCAGCGTGCCTCCGTGATCGCGGCAGAGTTCCAGCGCGCGTTCCATCCAGGAGGTGACGGGATGATCCGCGGATTCGAAACCGAGCACCAGGACGGCCGTCGGGGAGCCGGCGTTGATGAAAGCCTCCACGGGGTCCAGGAGGCGGCAGTTGGAAGGATGCAGGCCGGACTGGGACAGCGCGCGCACGGCGTTCACGCCGGCGTCGTGGTCCCGGAAGGCCACCGACGCGCCTGCCCGCCACCGGGGACGGTCCTGGAGACGGACCCATGCCTGGGTGATGACGCCGAGCGAGCCCTCGGAGCCGAGGAACATCCGGTCGGGGGAAGGGCCCGCACCCGAGGCGGGCAGCCGCCGGGACTCGACGACACCTGCGGGGGTGACGACCCGGAGGGACTCGGTGAGGTCGTCGATATGGGTGAGGACCGTCGCGAAGTGTCCCCCGGCACGAGTGGCCAGCCAACCGCCGAGCGTGGAGAACTCGAAGGACTGGGGGAAGAAGCGGAGCGTGTAACCGTGGGGCCGCAGTTGGTCCTCGAGGTCCGGGCCGAGGACCCCGGCCTGGACGAGCGCGGCGCGGCTGGTCGGGTCGACCTCGAGGACGCGGTTCATCGCGGTGAGGTCCAGGCTGACCGCCCCCGCGTAGTCTCCGCCGACGCGCGGCTCGACACCTCCCACGACCGAGGAGCCGCCACCGAACGGGATGACCGCGATGCCGGCGTCACTGCACCAGTCGAGCACCTGGACAACCTCGGCCTCCGACGTAGGGCGGACGACGAGGTCCGGCACGTGCGGCAGCTTCCCCAAGAGGGCCCGGACCACGTCGCGGAAGGCCTGTCCGTGGCTGTGCGCCAAACGGTCGCGTACGCCCTCGGAGACGATCGGCGCCAGAGCCAGCGGCGCGCGGACCCTGCTCGCGCCCACACCGAACGCCTCGATCGGCGGCGCCGTGTGCGCGCTCAGGTCCGCTCCGGGCAGCAGATCGGAGACCCTTCGGGTCAGTGCGTCACGCTCCGGGCCGGCCACCGCGTCCTCGACATGGCCCCATCCCCACCACGAACGCGTCCTGCTCTGCATCCCCCGACCACCGATCTGAATGATGGGTAAGTTACCGAGCGGTCAGATTGGCATAGGATGCCGCCATGAGCAAGCAGGACAAGACCACGCGCGGTGTGGGCACCAAGGGCATGCCCCGCAGGGACCGGGAACAACTGATCCTGGACGCGGCGGCGGAGGAGTTCGGCACCAAGGGCTACGTGCGCGGTTCGACTGCGGACATCGCGACGCGGGCAGGGATCACCAAGCCCATGATCTACGAGTACTTCGGGTCCAAGGACGGTCTCTACCTGGCCTGCCTGGACCGCGCGGGCTCCCGCCTCGCCGCGGCGATCGAATCGGCGCAGGACGGGTCACCGGACGTCGCGCGAGCCGCACGCACCATGGAGGCCCTCTTCCGGGCGCTCGAGTCCCGCCTGCACGACTGGGAACTCGTCTACGACACCACCGTGGCCGCCAACAGCGACCTCCACGCCAGGGCGATCGAGTACCGGCGCGCGTTCAACCGCATGGGAGCCGTCGGCGTGGCCGAGGTGCTCAGCGCTTCACAGGCGACCGAGCCGCTCGACGCCGACCTCGTCACGCACCTCTGGTACGGGACGGTGAGCTCTGCGGTCGCATGGTGGCGGCACCATCCCGAGCAGAGCGCCGACGAGATGACCTCGCGATTCCAGCGGGTCCTGGCGGCCGTGTTCCGTCAGGACCGCCCGAACCCCGAGCGATCCTGACAACAGCCGTGCTCCTGCCGTTCTTCGGCCACCGGCGCGCGATGCGGCGCGAGCCGCGCCGGCTCACGACACAATGGCCGTATGACGCGTCTTCCGTCCCGTGCGGTCCGGGGTTCCACTCTCTCCCTGTGGTCGAAGGACTCCTTCCTGTCGATCAGCTCCGTCGGCTCCGTGCTGTCCATCGGCTCGGTGGGCAGCGCGCTGTCCATCGGGTCCATCGGCTCCTCGCTGTCCATCGGCTCGATCGGGTCCGGCATGTCGGTGCTGTCGTTCGGTTCGCTGCAGAGCGTCGGGAGCGCGCTGTCCGTCCAGACGCGGTGGTCCCTGATGGCCGCAGGCTCGTACCGCCCCTTCGCCTCGCCCGGCACGCTCACCGCGGTCGGCGTGGGCGCCCTGGCTGTGGCCGGCGCGTTCGCCCTGCGCACCCGCGGCGCCCGGCGGTAGGGAGCCGGACCGAGCACGAACCGTCGGCCGGCGGTGGGCAGCCGTGCCAACCGGACACGGGGCTGTCAGTGCCGGGTGAAAGCATCGGCTGTATGACCAACTCCGCTGCCATCAGGGCCTACTGGGATGCCGCCGCCCCCGCCTTCGACGACGAGCCGGATCACGGTCTGCGCCAGGACAGGACCCGCGAGGCGTGGTCGACGTGCCATTCCTCCTGGCTGCCGCCCGGCCCGGCGAACGTGCTGGACGTCGGCTGCGGTACCGGATCCCTCTCGCTGCTGCCGGCCGGGGCCGGACACCGGGTCACCGGCGTGGACCTCGCACCGCGCATGGCCGAACAGGCCCGGGCCAAGCTCGCCGCGGCGGGCCTGGACGGCCGCTTCCTGGTGGGTGATGCCGCCGCTCCGCCCACCGGCGACGACATGTTCGACATCGTGCTCTCACTCCATCTGGTGTGGACCCTGCCCGACCCGCAGTCCGCGCTGCGCCAGTGGGTCGCCCGGCTCCGCCCCGGCGGCACACTCGTTCTGGTCGAGGGACGGTGGCGCGAAGCCGGGCAGAGCGGAGTTCCCTACGTGGCCGGCGCCGACACCCTGCCGTGGCATCGCGGCATCGGCGCCGACGACCTCACTGCCGCCGTCAGCCCTCTCGTCACCCACCTGCGCGTCGAAGACCTCAGCGGCCATGCCGACTTGTGGGGCGGGACGGTGACCGACGAACGCTACGTGCTGATCGCCGGGGCTTGGCGCCCCCGTCCACTGCTGGTCTGCCGCGGTGGCGCATCCGGTCGTCCGACACACACGCATCGTCCGACACACACCCAGCGCCTTCGCACAGCCGGCCGAGCCCTGGGCCAACCGATGGTCGACGGGGTCCAGGGCTCGGCCGTTCGCGTCAGCCGGCTCGACGCCCCCTGACGCCGCTGGTCTCGAAGTCATAGACGGTCTGGTTGATACGGAGGCCGTCGACGGCCCCGATCCACATGTTGTCGCGGCCCTTGCCCACCGCGGCCGTGAGGATGGTCGCTCCCTCGCCACCGTCGTTGAGCGAGGTCTTGAGCTCCTCCAACGTGCACTCGGCGGCAGGGTTGCAGGTCGTCTCGTTGCCCGTGAGGTACCAGTAGCCGGTCGAGGTGGCGTCGAGGAAGGGACTCCAGCCGTTCGTCACGGGGGAGGCATCCGGCACCCACACCATCGTGGAGTAGTTGTCGGTCGTCAGCGCGGTCAGGTTCGGATCGATCTCGAACCGGATGTTCGGCAGGTTATCGGCACCGCCGTACGACACGTTCTCGCCGGTCTGGAAGACGTGGAACCCGAGCCTCCGCAGCCCCTGCACCGGATCGCCGAAGAAGTCGACCTCATTGCCGAAGTCGACCTTCTCGCTGGAAGGGCTCAGCGAGGTGGATGCGTCCGCCACCTCGATGCCGAGGCTGCCCCGTCCGTAGGGCGGCCTGGCGGCGGTGCCCGTCACGCCGAACGAGCCGTACGGGCCGTTCCGCAGATCGGCGACGGGAGAGCCGATCGTGTTGCGGGCGATCACGCCCCAGTGATCAGGGCGCGCTTCGTTTCCGTCGTTTCCGTCTGCGGCAGTCGACATCGATGCGGAGAGTGTCGAGGCGACGATCGCGGCCACTGCCGCGATGACGAGCGCCTTCCCCCGGGTCATGCCAAAGCGAGTGCTCACACTCAGTCCTTCCACGTAGCCGAAGGGCGCCCCACGTGCGCCGGGTGCCCCACCGAAGCGACGCACACCTATGACTCTCGGTGACGCGCACTCACCATAAGGGGGCACAAACAGGCATCCCGCAACGGCTGATCCAGGCGGACCACTACGCTCTGTGCCGCATGGGCAACCTCTGCGCGGCGCTCCGAGACCGCATCGGAGCGGGTCAGACAGACATCCTCTGCCCCGCCGTCTGCGGCACCGAGGCCTTTCCGCCCTCAGGCCGGCCCATGACGGCGACTCCCTCCCGAGCCGGGTTGCCGCCCCACCTCTCTCGCGGAGGCACTTCCTCGCCCTTCATCAGGAAGGAGTCGGCCGCCAGGTACGCCTTGTCGCCCACGGCGGTGCCGTAGTGGACGAAGGCACCGACCCCGAGGGTCACACCGGCACCGAGTGTCGCCTGGTCCGACTTGAAGGCGCCGTCCTCCTGGGAGTGGCACTGGATCACGGTTCCGGCGTTGAGGGTGCAGCGGTCGCCGATGGTGACGAGGGCTCGCTCGATCAGTGAGCAGCCGTCGTCGAAAACCTGGCGGCCGATCCGGACGCCGAGCAGCCGCCAGACGACGTTCTTGAACGGGGTGCCGTTGAAGAGTTGCATGTACCGGTGGGTCGTCAGTTTCCAGAAGCGTTCGTGGCGCCAGAAGGACAGGTCGTAGATCGAGCAGTACAGCGGTTTCAGCGGCCGCACCCGGGTGATGGTCCGTTCCACCAGCGAGTAGAAGAGGACGGTGAACACCAGGGTGAGCAGGCTCGCCACGGCGATCGGCGCCACGCCGTGGACGTGATAGAGGTCGACGGCGGCCATCGCGATGAGGGCGATGACATAGAAGTGGAACCAGCGCATCAGCAGGTACAGGGTCGCGGTGAGCGCGTTGTGCCTGTTCTTGGCCGACAGGCGGCGGCGCAGTTCGTCGCCGGTCGCCAGATCGTTGAACCGGTTGTCGCGCATCACCGTGCGAGGGATCTCGAAGCTGGGCGAGCCCAGCAGCCCCACGCCCTCACGGACCGGCCCGTCGATGGGCACCATGACCTTGGTCGCGAGCAGACAGTTGTCGCCGACGCGGCCGCGGGTGGGATAGGCGATGTTGTTGCCGAGGAAGCTGTTCGCTCCGATCGAGGTCGGGGAGAAGCGGAAGGACGTGCTGGAGAAGTCGGCGTTGATGACCGACAGGCCGTCGGCGACCATCGTCCCGCTGCCGACCCGACTCATGTACGGGCTGTCGTGCTTGACCAGGGAGCCGAAGTTCGAGCCGGTCTGCTCGATCCGGCACAGGTCGTACCCCAGACAGCGCAGGTAGTGGACGATGGCGGAGCTGTCCCCGAAGAGCAGGACGAAGAACCGGATGTTGGTCAACCGCGTCATGGCTCGCTGGAGACCGTGGTGGAAGCCGTACAAGGGGTAGATCTTGCCCGGCTTGATCACCGGGCGGAACGCCCGCGGCACCGCGTTCACGGCTACGAGGCCCGCCAGCAGGCCACCGAAGAAGGCCACCAGGGAGGCGAGCAGGGCATCGATGTAGAACCCGGGGCTGGTGAAAGCCGGTTCGGGGTTCAGGAGCGCATCCAGCTGCGGGAGTGCGGAGAACACGAGAGCCAGACCGCCGAGCGACAGCGGCAAATAGACGCCCAGCAGCAGCAGGAGTTGGGCAGCGGTGTAGAGGGTCTTGCGCAGTCCGCCGCACGGGGTGGGCTCGACAGCCCGGAAGTCGGTGGTGGTGGGTTCGGCCGGGGACCCGTGCCAGGCCTCCCCCGCGGGTACTCGCTGGCCGCTGTGCAGCGAGGAGACATGGCCCAGTTGAGCACTGTCGCCCATCGCGGTGTCGATGTCGAGAACGGTCTGCTCGCTGACGGTCGCGTTCCGTCCGAGCGTGACGGGACCCGTCTCGATCACCCCGTCGTACGCCCGGTAGCAGGAGAAGAACACGTCCTTCCGGATGACGGTGCCTTCCTCGACGGTGAGCATGTCAGTGCACACCGGCACGTTGCGCGAGAAGATCGCCACGTTGCGGCCGATCTTCGCGCCAAGTGCCCTGAGGTAGAGCACGTACAGGGGTGTACCGACGAACAGGCGCATCGGACTGATGCGGATCAGCGTTTTCACACACCAGAAACGCACATACGCAAGGCTCCAGACCGGGATCCGGCGGGGCCGAAAGCGGCCGACGAGCAGCCACTTGGCGAGCACGGAGAGGGCGCAGGCACCCACAAAGGTGGCGGTGACGAACAGCGTCACTCGCAGATAGAGGGCGAGGGCTCCGGAGCCGCCCTGGATCCACTCGTAGCCCCGCACGGCGACGAGGGCGGCGAGGGCGGACACACCGAGGAAGAAGAGGAGTTGCAGCATCCCGCACAGGACGTACTTCCCCGTACGGAATCGCGAGGACATGACACCGGCCGGCACGTCGGTGCTTGGTGGGGAGGGCTCGGCAGCCTTCACGTCACCGGTTTGCGGAGCGACGTCGGGCGGAGCGAGTTCGTTCTGTGGCACAACGAGACCGGCGGCCAGGCTTTCGATCGTCGGGGTGCGGTAGATGTCCTTCATCGAAACGGTCGGAAGATCATCCCGCTTACGCACACGAGCACAGAACTGCGCCATCACCAACGAATCCGCACCCAGATCGGCAAAGAAATCACCGTCCACCGCCACCCGGTCCGTATGCAGAACCCCGGCCAGTATCTCGGCCAACTCAGCCTCCACGTCCTGTGACGGCGCATCAGTCACACCACGGGAGACCGCCGCCGTCGAACCGGAGTCCGCAGCGGAAAACTCGGCGGCCAGGCTTTCGATCGTCGGGGTGCGGTAGATGTCCTTCATCGAAACGGTCGGAAGATCATCCCGCTTACGCACACGAGCACAGAACTGCGCCATCACCAACGAATCCGCACCCAGATCGGCAAAGAAATCACCGTCCACCGCCACCCGGTCCGTATGCAGAACCCCGGCCAGTATCTCGGCCAACTGAGCCTCGGTGCCGGACTGCCCGTTGGCACTAGCACCGGCACCGGCACTGGCACTGGCACTGGCAGAAGTGTCCGCGCGGGCCGAGGAATCGGATACAGCAGCCTGCCCCTCAAAGCTGTTGCGTTTCACAACAGTTCCTCCCGGGGCGTACGGAAAGCCTCGGCCCGGGCCGCCGTCGTCAGGCGGATTCGAGCTCGGCCCGGAGCCGGGACAGGCAATCCTCCTGCCACGAAGACATGATCTGTTGTCGATTCGTCGCACAGCGAGTACATAGTCGTTCACCTGCAGTCGGTGCGGTTCACGCCGAGATTTCCCCCGGCCCCACCGGACCGTGCATATCGAGGCTGATAACAGATGTGGTAGTCAAGGCAATTCCCCAGTGTAAACACTTCTCAACCCATCGAGTCCGGCCGGACTCGATATATCCGGTGCAGGACTTCGGGACCTGACATCGCACCTTGCAACGCACCTTTGCAACGCACTTGGCAGGGCGAACGCATGCGGTCGCGCATCGCGGCCCCGAGCGGCAGAGGAACCACCGGTCGACGCCCGCACGAATCGCCGACAGACGACAGGCACCCCCGCCGGTCGGCGGGGGCGCTCCGGTCACCTGCCGGATGGCTGACGCCGCGGATTTCCCGCAGATTGGTGCGCAATGAGACGCGCCTCAGCTCCGGGCATGCCGTCCGCGACAGCCGCGGACGATGTACCCGGCCGCACCCCGTCGACAGGGAGGATGCTCGGTCTCGATGTTGCGCGCGCCCTGGCGATCTTCGGGATGTTCGCCGCCCACATCGGCCCCGAGCCATCGATCGGCGGCCCGGTGGGCTGGCTCATGGAGGTGGCGCACGGCCGGTCGGCGGCCCTGTTCGCGCTCCTTGCCGGATTCACCCTGATCCTGCTCATGGGCCGTCCACAGCCGCGCACAGGGCGGAGTGGACGCCAGGCGGCGGGCCGTGTCGTGATCCGCGCCGCCATTCTGATCGTCCTGGGCTACGCGCTGGTCCTGCTCGACACCGATGTCGACGTCATCCTGGCTTTCTACGGGCTGCTGTTCGTCCTCGCCCTCCCCCTGTACCGGCTGAGAGCCAGGACGCTGGCGATCATCGCGGCGTCGACCGCGCTCGTCCTGCCTCAGGTGCTGTACCTGCTGAGGGCCGCGGTCGACGGGGGAAGTTGGGCGGTCACCTTGATCGACCTCGACCCGCTGGCCCGGATCACCGACTCCGACGGGATTCTCGAACTGTTCGTGACCGGTGAGTATCCCGCACTGACCTGGTTCTCCTTCATCGTCGCCGGTATGGCGCTGGCCAAGTTGGACCTCTCGCGTCGTGACACCCTCGTCAGGCTGGCCTGCGCAGGCGCGGGCCTCACCGTGATCGGCTACGGGGGATCGTGGCTCGCTCTGCACAGCGTCCCGGGAGCCAAAGCAGCGGTCAGCGCCGCCGCGGGCGGCGGACCTCCCGCTTCCGCGTGGTGGTCGGACGCTGTCGGTGAGGAGTTCGCCTCCGGGTATCCGGCCTGGCTGCTGGTGGCCGTCCCGCACAGCCAGACCACCTGGTCCATCGTGGGCAACACCGGTGTCGCGCTCGCCGTCCTGGCCGTCTGCTGTCTCACGGTTCAGCTCACCGAGGACCACCCCCGACTGCTGGCTCCGCTGGCCGCCGTCGGGTCGATCTCCTTGACCGCCTACGTCGCCCATATCGTGGCGATTCATTTCCTGGGTGCCGACGAGTTGGAGGACCTGGACGGCTGGGTCCCGCTGCCGGTGTTCCTCGGCTTCACGGTTGCGGCCATGCTGTTCGCCCTCCTGTGGACCCGCTTCTACCGGCGTGGACCGCTGGAGTACCTCCTCCATGCCGCCACTGCTCCGGCCCGCCGGATCACCTGATGGACAGCCGGGCGTCCTGACGGCAGGAGCCTGTCGGTCGGAGAAGGCGGCCGTGATCGCCGGGTGTCACCGGGTCGAGCACGCGGTTGCCGTCGTTGCGCCGCACGACGGCAGAGCGCCGGAGCACCCCCCGCCGACTGGCCGGCGCCCCCCGCCACGTGGCCGCATTCGGCCTCCGGCACCCGCGCGGCGCCTCTCGGCATGGTACGAATCGGACAGTGGCCCGGTGGCGAATGGAGCACACGTGATCCGGGTAATGGTGGTCGACGACGAGGCCCTGATTCGTACGGGCTTCCAGCGCATCCTCGACGCGGCGGACGACATCACGGTCGTGGCGGCGGTTCCCGGCGCCTACGCGGTCGAGGCCGTGCAGGAGCATCGTCCCGACGTCGTGCTGCTGGACATCCGTATGCCCGACGTGGACGGACTCACCGTCCTGGCCGCTCTCCGCCGGCTGCCGGAGCCTCCCGTCGTGGCGATGCTCACGACGTTCGACATGGACGAATACGTGGCGACCGCCCTGCGCTCGGGTGCCGCCGGTTTCCTTCTCAAGGACACCGATCCCGAGGAACTGCCCTTCCTGGTGCGCGACCTCGCGGGCGGCCACAAGGTGCTGTCGTCCAAGGTCACCCGGACGGTCGTCGACACCTATCTGGACGCCGGATCACAGGAGGACGCCGCCCGCGGCGTGGCCCGGCTGACCGACCGTGAGCGCGACGTACTCGTCCTCGTCGCCGAGGGACTGTCGAACACCGACATCGCCACCCGGATGCATCTGAGCACCGGCACCGTCAAGGACCATGTGAGCGCCATCCTCACCAAGCTGGAGGTGACCAGCCGCGTCCAGGCCGCCCTGCTCGCCGAGCGGGCGCGCCTTCTCAAGCAGCCGCGGGACCAGGAGCGCGGATGACCGACCGACGCCTGCACGCCGCTATCGTCGACGCCGTCCTCGTCGGAGTCTCGCTCCTCGACGTCTGGGTCCATGTCGACGACGACGAGCCGCTGCGTCTGGCCTTTTCTGTGGGAGCCTCCCTCTCCCTTCTGTTGCGCCGTCGCCTGCCCCTGCTCACCTTCTTGCTCACCCTGCCGGCCATCCTGCTGTCCGACGCGATCTTCGCCGGGCTGGCCGCGCTGTACACGCTCGGCTCGCTCTCCCGCCATCGCTTCCTGCTGGGACTGTGCGTCGCGGCGTACACGATCTGTGACATTTCGTCGTGGCCGTCACCGGAGCTCGACCTGTCGGACACCTCGACCCTGATCACGCTGGGCTACACGGGGGCGACGGCGGCCGCGGCCGTCTTCCTCGGCCAGCTCGTCCAGACCCGGAGTGATCTGTCGCTGCGGCTCACCGAGATCTCCGAAGCACGTGACCACGAACGGATGCTGACCGACCAGACCGTGCTGGCCAAGGAGCGCGCGCAGCTCGCCCGGGAGATGCATGACGTGGTCTCCCACCAGGTCAGCCTGATCGCGGTACGCGCCGGTGCACTCCAGGTCGGCAGCCGGGACACCGAGGTCAAGGAAGCCGCGGCCACGATCCGGGGGCTGAGCGTGCAGACCCTGGAGGAGCTGCGGCACATGGTCGGCGTCCTGCGCGCCTCCGGGGGGCGCCCCACGGAGCTGACCCCGCAGCCGTCCCTGGCCGACCTCCAGCAACTGATCGACGGCAGCGGTATCGAGGCCGAGCTGCGGACGGACCTGCCCAACGGCCTCTCGCCGGCCGTCCAGCGCGCCATCTACCGCACCGTTCAGGAAGCGCTGACCAACGTACGCAAGCACGCGCCCGGTGCCGCCGCCACGGTGAGCATCCGCCACGAGGGCGGCACCGTACGGACGACCGTCGTCAACACCGCCCCGACCAGGCCCGGACTCCCCCTGCCCAGCGCGCAGTACGGTCTGATCGGCCTGCATCAGCGTGCCGCGCTCCTCGGTGGCAGCGTCACCTCCGGCCCGACGGCGGACGGTGGCTACGCACTTCATCTGGAACTGCCGGCCGAAGGCAGAGCCTGACCGCTCCGCTCCCCGGATCCGAGGGCCTGTCCGTCGCCGGGAAACCACCATTGCGCGGGCGCCACATGCCGGCTTCGGCCGAGCGGCACGGGTCCGCCAGCCGGTCGGCGGGGACCGTTCCGGACATCTGCCGGATGGTTGCCCCGGGCCGTTTCGCCAACCCTGGTGCCTATGACGCACGCCGTGCCTTCGGTGGTGGCGTCCGCCCCGGCGGACGACTCACCCTTCCGTGCGTCGTCGACCGGACGGCTGATCGGCCTCGACCTGGCACGCGGTCTGGCGATCTTCGGCATGTTCGCGGCCCACATCGGTCCCGATCCGTCCGTGGGCGGCCCCCTCGGTTGGCTGCTGGAGGCAGCGCGTGGCCGCTCGGCGACGCTGTTCGCCCTGCTCGCCGGCTTCACTCTGGTCCTGCTGACCGGCCGCCCGCAGCCGCGTACCGGTCGTGCGGGGCGGCAGGCGACGGGCAGGGTACTGATCCGCGCGGCCATCCTCATCGCCCTGGGCTACGCGCTGACCGCTCTCGACACCGATGTCGACGTGATCCTCTCCGCCTACGGGCTGCTCTTCGTGCTCGCGCTGCCGCTGTACCGGCTGCGCCCGGCCACACTGGCGCTCGTCGCCGCGGCTACCGCGCTCGTCATGCCCCAGGTCCTGTATCTGCTGCGAGCCGCGGTCGACGGCGGAAGCCGGGCCGACGCCGTCATCGCTCACGATCCCCTGGCCCGGGTCAGTGGCACGGACGGACTCGTCGAGCTGTTCGTCACCGGTCCGTATCCGGTTCTGACCTGGCTGCCCTTCATCGTCGCCGGGATGGCGGTCGCGAAGCTCGACCTGGCCCGGCCCGGTGTTCTCACCCACCTCGCCGTGGGCGGCGGTGCGCTGGCGGTACTGGGTTACGGCAGCTCCTGGCTGGCCCTGCACCTGGTCCCCGGCGCTCAGGCCGCCGTCAACGCGGCGACCGACACCACAGCGGCCACATCGGCATGGTGGTCCGACGGCGTGGGCGAGGACCCGGTTACCGGTGTTCCCGACTGGCTGCTGGTGGCCGCACCGCACAGCCAGACGACCTTTTCCATCATGGGCAACACCGGCACCGCACTGGTGGTCCTGGCCGCCTGCCTCATGGCCACCGCACACTCCGCGCGCCTGCGGTGGTGGGCCGCGCCCGTCATCGCCGTCGGCTCGATCTCGCTCACCGCCTACGTCGGCCACATCCTCGCCATCAAGGCCCTGGGCATCGACGACATGTCGGACTCCGCCGCCCTGCCCGTCCTTCTCGCCTTCATCGCCGCGGCCATGCTGTTCGCCCTCGCCTGGACGAGGGTCTTCCGGCGCGGACCGCTCGAGTACCTGCTGCACACCGCCACCGAACCCGCCCGCCTGATCACCTGACTCGCGGGAACCGACCCGCGTCGTCGGCCGGAAAGAGGAGGTCAACGCCATGACCGTCACACTGACATTTCTGTGTGCGACCGCCCCGGTCCCCCTCACGGACACCCGCCTCGGCGACGGTCCCCGAAGCAAGCGCGCCGTGCGTGGGGCAGCGGCGGCGATAGCGGCACTGCCTCGCCACTCGGTTGCGGTGCGGGCGCCTTCGACCCGCTGCGCGCTGACCTCGTACAGCCTCGGGCTGGAGACCACACCGGAACCGGGGTTGCGCGACCTCGACCACGGCAGGTGGTACGGCAGTACGGTCGGCGACGTGGCGGCAGGCGACCCCCTCGGGCTCTCCGCCTGGCTCACGGATCCCGACGCCACACCGCACGGAGGCGAGTCGGTACGCGAGCTCTGTCGGCGGACCGCGCACTGGCTGAGCAGCGTCCCGCCTGATGCGGGGCACGTACTGGCCGTCACCGAACCGGCGGTCGTCCGGGCCTCGCTCGTCCATGCCATGGCCGCACCGGCACGAGCGTTCTGGCACCTCGACGTGCCGTCGTCCGTGCTCTCCCTCACCTCACGTAACGGTCGGTGGAGCTGGAGTACCCGGCTCGGCTACGCCGCTCCCGTACAACGTTGGCCGTCGGTCGTAGAGCCTTCGCCCGCCGACGCAACCCGTGACGAGAGCCTCGTCTCCCTGTGATCGTCGCCCTCAGCCGCACGTGGGCTGGGGTGCGAGGCCGGCGCGGGTGGCCGCCTGCGGGCGTGGCGAAGTGTGGGTCGACCGGATTGTCGTAGGCGGGCGCTAAATCGCTCGACGGGAGAGCTTCCTGCGTACTGTGATGGCCGCGACCGCCCGCCGCGCCGGCGGGCCGACCGCAGGAGCCGCTCTTGACGGCCGAACACACCTCCCACATCCGCCCATTGATCGACACAGACCTGGTCCGGCGCCTCGTGGCCACGCAGTTCCCGCACGGGGCCGAACTGCCCCTGGAACTGCTCGACCCGGCCGGCTCGACCACGTGATCCACCGGTTGGGCAACGTACTGTCCGTCCGGCTCCCCCGCCATGCCGGAGCCATCGGGCAGGCCAGGAAGGAGTCCGCGTGGCTCCCTCGGCTCGCCCCGCATCTCCCTCTGGCCATCCCGGTACCGCTGGCAGTGGGGCGGCCCGACTTCAGCTATCCGTGGCCGTGGGCCGTGTCCCGCTGGCTGGACGGCGAGGTGGCGACGGTCGCGGCGCTGGCCGACTCCTCCGTGGCCGCCGTGGAACTGGCGGAGTTCCTGGCCAGTCTTCAAATGTTCGAGGCCGGAGCCGTCCCGGCCGAGGACCTCCGTGACAACCTGTCCGGCGGTTCACTGGCCGACCGCGACCTGTCCACGCGGGCGGCCATCGCACAGGTCGACGGCGTGTTCGACGCCGTGTCAATGACGGCGCTGTGGACGCGGCGCTCAGCGCTCCCGCATGGGACCGCCCGCCGGTCTGGTTCCACGGGGACTTCCACACCGGCAATCTGCTCACCGTCGACGGCCGCCTCAGCGCGGTCATCGATTTCGGCGGACTCGGCATCGGCGACCCGGCCTGCGATCTGACCATCGCCTTCACCCTGATGTCCGCGGGAAGCCGGGCCGCCTTCCGTGCCGCGCTCGACGTGGACGATGCCACCTGGCGCGTGGGCGCGGCTGGGCTCTGGCCACAGGTCTGAACGCCTTCACAACGTACGCCGCCGTCAACCCCCGGGTCGACGAGCAGACCACCCGCCAGATCACCCAGGCCCTCATCGACCGGTGAGCCGCGTGACACGTCGGCGGACCCCGTCGACTGTGACGCGAAGAGCCCCGCGGATGCAGGAAGATGAGCGGACCGACGGTTCGACGACGCGTCTCGTCACCGGCGGCTTCGCACATTCTGGAACCGAGCAGCAGGCGGCAACAAGTTGACGACACATCACATACCGGACGTACGGCCTCTTCCTGATGCGGTGGGAGGCAGTCGGTGAACCGAGACCTCACGCCGCACGACTGGATCGTCGCGGGAATCTGGGTGGCCGTCGGGCTCACGGCAGGCCTCCTGCTGCGTCTTCTCCTGCGCTGGCTGGGCAAACACGCGACCCGTACGCGCTGGAGCGGCGACGACGTCCTGGTCAACGCGCTGCGGGCACTGGTGCCGGTCGCGGCGCTCACCGGCGGGGTCACGGCCGCCGCGGCGGCGCTGCCGCTGACCGACCGGGTCAACCACACGGTCAATCAGGTCCTGTCGGGGCTGCTCATCCTCGCCGCCACGATCACTGCGGCGCGCGTGATCACCGGCCTGGTCCAAGCCGTCACGCAGTCACGGTCCGGAGTGGCCGGATCGGCCACGATCTTCGTCAACATCACCCGCGTCGTCGTCCTGGCCATCGGATGCCTGGTCGTCCTGCAGACTCTGGGCATCTCCATAGCCCCGCTGCTCACCGCCCTCGGCGTCGGCGGTCTCGCGGTCGCGCTGGCTCTTCAGGACACCCTCGCCAACCTCTTCGCGGGCATCCACATCCTCGCCTCGAAGACGATCCAGCCCGGCGACTACATCCGCCTCACCAGCGGGGAGGAGGGGTACGTCGTCGACATCAACTGGCGCAACACCGTCGTACGCAACCTCTCCAACAACCTTGTCATCATCCCGAACGCACAGCTGTCGAGCACTAACATGACCAACTACAGCCGCCCGGAACAGGAGATGACCCTGCTCGTGCAGGTCGGCGTGGCATACGACAGCGACCTGGACCACGTGGAGCGCGTCACCTCCGAGGTGGTCAGCGAGGTCATGAAGGAGGTCGAGGGCGCGGTCCCCGACCACGAACCCGCTGTCCGCTTCCACACCTTCGGGGACTCGCGGATCGGTTTCACGGTGATCCTCGGCGTCGGGGAGTTCAGCGACCAGTACAGAATCAAGCACGAGTTCATCAAGCGGCTGCACAAGCGGTTCCGTCTGGAGGGAATCCGCATTCCTTCTCCGGCGCGGGCCGTCACGCTCCAGCAGAACGGCGTGGCCATTCCTCCGCAGCGGGACGGAACGCTGCCGATGATCCCGTAGACGGCCCCGAACGGGCCTGCACAGCAGTCTGCGCGGGTGCTGCCTGAGCGGCCGGCCGGTGTTCCCCGCCGAGGGGAACATCGGTCGGCCGGCGACCAGGGCCGACCGTGTGCGAGCTCGCCCATCACCGATCGTGCCTTTCGAGATTGTCTCGACCCGCGGTTGCGCCGATTCTGGACGCACCGATCTCAACCGTGCTGACGTTCGGCCCGTTGCCGGATCAGCTCCTCTACAGCGGTGGGCAGGGTAGTCTCGAAGTCGATGAGCTTCGCCCAGGTCGGGGTGATGACGATCCGGACCATGCCGTCGTAGAGGGAGCGGACCTCGGCCTCCCACTCGATGCGCTGCTCGGGTGTCATCGCGTAGCTGCCGTTCATCCGGAGATACTCGTCCGGGATGCCGTCGACAACGTCCAGCTCGGCCCGCCCTCGGATGAGCAGGATCTTCGGCGGGTGGACCTCGGTGTCGATGGTCAGGGCGACGGCCGGGTTGTTGCGCAGTGCGGGCAGCTTCGGGGCGTTCTTCGTGGTGCACAGGACGATCTCCGAGCCGTTCCAGGTGAACGCGATCGGGATACTGCGCGGTGTGCCGTCCTTGGCGACGTAGGCCAGGCGGGTCAGGTCGCGGGCCAGCAGTTCCTTGCTGATCGGCCGGTTCAGGATCTCGGTGATCTCGGTCGGCTGCATGGTGATCGCTCCTTCGTCGGCGTTGTCGAGCGCTTGTCCGTGGCCGCTCGTGTCCCGGGGACGGAGCAGGCCCGACGTTCTCGACATCCGAGGAGCACGATTCCCGAAAACATCTCGAGCTCGATTGTCATGACACCCGAAGGTCGGCTGACAAGGCCGTGCGGGCGCGCGGCGACGCGCAATGCCGCCACGAGGTCAGGGAGTTGCTCGGCCGGACGGGCGCGGTCAACTCGGCCCTCGCCTGACCGGGTGTCAGGCGAAGGCGCTCAACTCATCGTCAGGTCAACTGGGCGGCTCAACCGGCCGAGTCCTCGCTCGCGCCGGACTGAGGGCCGACGGGCAGCCGGCGCTTGTGATCGGTGAGGCGGTACCGGCTGACGATCGCCGCGAAGGTCCGCTCGTCCACCGGCTTGCCTTCCAAGAAGTCGTCGATGGCGTCGTACGAGACCCCGAGCGCGTCCTCGTCGGTCTTTCCCGGGTCGAGGGTCTCCAGGTCGGCGGTCGGGATCTTCCACACCAGTTCGGCGGGCGCGCCCAGCGCGTCGGCGACGGCACGCACCCGGCGCTTGGTCAGTCCGGACAGGGGGACCAGGTCGGCGGCGCCGTCGCCGAACTTGGTGAAGAACCCGGAGACCGCCTCGGCCGCGTGGTCCGTGCCGACGACCAGACCCTCGTGAGCGCCCGCCACCGCGTACTGTGCGATCATGCGCTGCCGGGCCTTGATGTTGCCGAGCACGAAGTCCTGGTGGTGGTCGTCGCGGAAGCTCACGTCAGCGGCCAGCGAGGCCGCGAGCGCCGCATCGCTCGCGGGCTTGATGTCGACGGTCAGCACATGGTCGGCGCGGATGAAGGACAGCGCGAGCTGGGCGTCGTGCTCGTCGGTCTGAACGCCGTAGGGCAGCCGCATCGCGTAGAACCGTGCCTCGTACCCGGCTTCCCGAACCCGTTCGACGGCGAGCTGGCACAGCCGACCGGCCGTCGTGGAGTCGACGCCGCCGCTGATGCCGAGCACCAGGGAGCGCAGGCCGGTGGTGGTCAGCTGCTCGGCGAGGAAGGCAACCCGGCGCTCGATCTCCCGCTCGGCATCGAAGGTCTCGCCGACCATGAGTTCTCGGGCGATCTCCTGCTGCAGGGCGTTGGACGCCGGCTGGCTGGTCACTTCTGCTCCTTGGTGCGGTTCACGATGCGCTGTCGCCGCCCCACCCTACAGAGGGCCTTTCGGCAGACCAGAGACCAGCGGCATGTCCCACGGACCCGGGCACAACCACCCACTGATCACGACATCACACATGCCCTCGTACAGGGCACGTCAGTTTTCCGGCCGGAGAATCCTCAACAGCAACTCCTGCGTCCGCTCGGTCCACGTGGTCGGTTTCAGCGTCTCGCGGTCGAGTCGGACCACGATTCGATGGCCGCGGGCGTAGGTGGTGGCGCCGTCGGCCGAGCAGACCCGGAATCCGTAGGTGAGCGAGCTTCGGCCCACACGTTCCACCCAGAGGTGGACGCCGTATCCGCCGGGACGCGTAATCGGCATGTCGAAGTTGACGTGCAGTTCCTTGGCGACGTTGTATCCGTCGTCGAGCAGGGCCCAGTCCCGGGCGAACGCGACCTGGTTCTCCTGCCAGTAGGCGACCCAGGCACGCTCGGCCAGAACGCCGTAGCGACTGTTGTGCAGCATCCCGAACGAGTCGAGATCGTCGAAGTACACCGCGAGGAGGCGCAAGACGCCGTACTCGGACGCGGATTCCTGAGATACGTCGCTCACGAGAGCCTTCTTTCCAGCATTGCCAATGTCGTTGGCCACCTTGCATACGTTGCACCGCTCGGTACATCAGCTGCCGCCCCGTACCTCAGGCAGCCACCGAACCAGCGGAACGTATCTGCACCGCGCTGCACCTTCTCACCAACACGTCACTGGGCAGACGGACACGACTCACGGCTCCAGGTGTATTGACCTGGAGTGTTGTTGGCGCGGCTGAACGGCGGAGGGCCGCCGGGTCCGGTGCGGCGTCCTGGAGGGGCCAGCCGGAACGTCCGTGCAGGCCGAGCCGGCCCTCGTCTTCCGGCGCCGCATCCCGTTGTGGGCCGTTGCTCGCGAGATGCCCATTCCGGCTGTGACCTGCGCGACGGGACGGCCGGACAGGACAGGCTCGATGGACAGCCGTCAGCCCCTCTTCTCAGCGGTACGCACGCCGAGCGTGGCGGATCTTCAACCGCCCGAACCCCATGGCCCCGGAGATCCGGATTGTCGGCCCGCCAGGGCCGGAGCGCCGCGGGGGCTTGTAGAGCGTGTCCTTCCACCCGGTGGTCAGCCCCTCGACTTCGACGATCGCGTCGCGAGGCACCGTGATCTTGGCCCTGCCGGTGCCGAGTTGCAGCTCGATGTCGATCACCGGGTCCTCGATGACGGCCCGGGACAGGTCCAGGTGCACTTTTCCGAAAGCGGACTCGACCTTGAGGATCCGAGGCACCCGCCAAGCCCCGCGCCGTTTGATCCGACCGCTCGCGGCGCCGATCGTGGCCGTCGTGGCCGCCTTCTCCGCCGGGAGCGACCCGAGGGCCGTCACGAGCTCGCTCCCGGTTGTGGCAATGAGCACCCGGCCGAGGCGTTCGTCCATCTCCTCGTGCGAGATGTGCCCTTCGGCGTATGCCTCTTGCAGGCGTTGCACGGCGGAGTCGCGGTCGTCTTCGACGATCAGTCGTGTCGGGTCCTCCGGTAGGGACGTCACCGTTCCAGCCTAGTGCGCCTTGGAGATACGAGGCCGTTCAGGTCCGTATCGGATGCCGGGCGTGCAAGGAGGAGGGTCGCCCCCTCACACACGCAGCCGAGGGATCGAGTCTCGGTCGATGCACTGCCCGAGCCTTCCTGCGAGCCCTGGGCGGTGCCGGACCCCCGGAACCTTGGCTGTGCCGGGGCCTCGGATCCGACATGATCCCTAACCTGGACCAGAGGCACAACGAGAGGAGCAACGCCCGTGAGTGAATGGCAGCTGACCGAGACATTCCGCAGCACCTCCGGCGACGTCCGCTGGGACCGCCTCGGACAACCCGGTCGGCAACCGGTAGTCCTCCTCCATGGCACACCCTTCTCCTCGTACGTATGGCGCGCTGTCGCCCGCTCCCTCGCCCGCCGTCATCAGGTGTTCGTGTGGGACATGCCCGGTTACGGGGCATCGGAGAAGTACACCGGGCAGGATGTCTCCCTCGCAGCCCAGGGCAGGGTCTTCACCGAACTCCTGGAGCACTGGGAACTGGAAGAACCGTTGGTGGTCGCCCACGACTTCGGCGGCGCGGTTTCCTTGCGGGCACATCTGCTGCACGGCGCCCGCTACCGCGCCCTCGCCCTGGTCGACCCGGTTGCCCTGACGCCGTGGGGGTCCCCGTTCTTCCGGCTCGTCGGCGAGCACTCCGACGTCTTCGAGCAGCTGCCGTCCGCGCTGCACCACGCGCTGCTGCGGGAGTACGTGAGTTCGGCCAGCAGCCGCGGGTTGCACCCGGCAGTCCGCGACCGGCTCGTCGAACCCTGGCTCGGCGAACTCGGCCAGCCCGCCTTCTATCGGCAGATCGCCCAGGCCGACCAGCTCCACACCGAAGAGGTGCAGGACCGGTACGGCGAGATCGCCATCCCGACACTGGTGTGCTGGGGCCACGACGACACCTGGATTCCCGTGGCGAAGGGACGCGAGCTCGCCGCCCGCATCCCGGACGCCCGATTCGAGCCGATCGCCGGCGCGGGCCACCTCGTCCAAGAGGACGCGCCCGCCGAACTCACAGCCGCTCTTGTCGACTTCCTCGCCCGGTCCGACCGGTAGCTCCGACGCCGGTATGCGTTGGTCGGGCCGATGTTGTGTGTGCGGCAAAACGCCCCGGTCGAACAGCTCCGATCAGGGTGTCCGACGGGGAAGACGCGGAAGGGCTGCCACTCCCCCAGGTGCGCGGCCTCCGCGAGATCCGTCCTGTTAGCGTTCGCCGTGGAGAATTACTGGACGCCCGCCCACCAGGCTGTCGAACTCGAAGACACCGAAACCTTGGCACGGCTACTGGCCGACGGGGGCGACCCCGATGAAGTGTTCAGCACCATGACGCTGCTGACGCATGCGCTGGACGCTGAAGGTGACGGCGCCTTGCAGAGGGGGAAGCCGCCGACCATCCACACCACAGCCGTTCTCTTGGCGTTCGGTGCCGACCCGGAGTCGCCTGACCCCGACGGCCGCACCCCCATGGACGTGGCCGTGACCTACAACCACGACGTAGCAGTGAAGTTGCTGCAGGCGCACATCGGCCGACGAGCTTGCCCCTGCAATGGCTCAGTCCTCATGCGGGCCTTGCGGTGGGTCGTGCGACGCCCGAGTCAGCGTGGTCGCCCCCAGCAGGGGTCCCGCATCCACAGCTCCGACGCACGCCTACCGCCCGGGTGACCGTGGAGGGCTGGGAGCCGGAGCCGTACACACGAAGGGTTCGGGCGAGCCGGGCGAGGGCGACGTCGGCAACTCACCGACCCGCAGGCGTACTTGACAGGGGCATGGCCAGTACGCGGTGATGGGCACGTTCCGAATCCCCCGGGAGATTTCGGCAACTGCCCGCCGGGCTCCGTCCGTCTGCAGTCGCCCGCCCTCTCCCGCACTTTCGGTTCCGTACGGAGCCGAGCCCCCACGAGTGAAGGGACAGCAATGCCGCACTCCTTATGGTTGAAAGCCGCCGGCGCCACCGCTGTGATCACCCTGATCACAGCACCGACGGCGAACGCCTCGTCCGCACACGGGAAGGCCGAGTCGAAGAACTCGGCAGCGACCGTGACACTCCGCTACGACGACAGCCGTGCGGCCGGCTGGGAGGCGGCGATCGCCGCCGGAGTCGCCGCGTGGAACTCGAACGTCGACAACGTGAAACTGGTCGAGGCCGCGCCGGGAACACGGGCCGAGATCCAGATCGTGGCCACGAGCGGCTGGCCGCAGGCGACACTCGGACCGGTCCGTCCGGGTGGTCAGGCCCGTGTCGAACTCGGCAGCCAGGCAGTCACCCAGGGCCATGACAAGACCCGTATCGCAGCCCACGAGATAGGCCACAACCTGGGCCTGCCCGACACCAAGCCCGGCCCGTGCTCCCAGTTGATGTCGGGTTCAAGCGCGGGCACCAGCTGCAGGAACGCGGTTCCGAACGCGGCTGAGCAGGCCCGCGTGGAATCCGCCTACGCCAACGGCGTCGTGAGCACCCCGGCCAACGGACGCATCCTGGTGGACGCGCCGTAGCCGGTAGGACGATCACAGGGCGAGGTGCCCGACCCCCGGTTCGCCGATCAGGCACCTCGCCTGCGCCGATGCCGCGTTGTCGCGTTGCGCGACGGGACAGATCAATGGGCCGCCCGTCGGCGGATTCCGCCGGCGCGACGCCGCCGCCGCACCGCCTGTCGCCCGGGGCTTCGGGCCGGGCCAAGGCGCCGAGCGCGGACAGGGACAGGGATCGAAGACCTTGCCCGGTCACGCCCGATGGCCTCGCGGCGGGCTCGGGGGCAACGGCTGACGGTGCTTGACCTACTGCCGGGCAGGACGGACGCCGGTCCGCCCCCACAAGGATGACCGTCCCACGCCGCGAGCCCCTTCGGGTGGCCGTCGGCCTCGGAAGCCACATGCGCACAAGGAGCCGTCCTGGTCAACACCAGGCGAGTTTCCACTCGTTGAGGACAAAGTATGGACGGTTCGAGGTGCCCTTCGTACGCTGGGCGTCGATTTCGCACGGAAGTCTGCGTGCCTCACGGCGGAATGCCGCCGCAGCACCCGTACGCGGACGCACACCACTCCGCGTCCGAGGCCTGCCCCCGGACGCGCCGCTTCGCAGCGCCCAGCAGGAGGAAGAGTGACGCCACGCAAGGCCCCGAACCTCCGCACCATTCGCCGTAGACCACGCAGAATCACCGGGCTGCTCCTCGCCGCCCTTCTCACCGGCGGCCTCGCGGCCCCCGTCGCCGACGCGGACGAGAAGCCCTCTCCGAGCGAGAGGCCCTTCGCGGACTTACCGCCCCAGGAACCCGGCGTCACCCTCCGCGTCTTCGACGTCCAGTCCCCGCTGAGCAAGCTCTGCGATCTCAAACCGGCCCAGACCCCCAATGTCGACAAGCTGATCCCCACCGTCGACTGGTCCTCCACCGAGGGCTTCGGCTTCACCGACAACTTCGTGTCGCAGATCCTCGGCAACATCAACGTCCCCGCAGACGGCACGTACGCCTTCCGGTTGATCAGCGACGACGGCTCCCGCCTGCTCATCGGCGACAAGAAGGTCGTCGACCACGACGGGTTGCACGGTGCCGAGCCCAAGGACGGCGAGTTGGCCCTGACACCCGGCTACCACGCCCTGCATATCGACCACTTCGACCGCGGCGGCGATCAGCAGGTCACTCTGCAGTGGAAGCCGCCGGGCGCCGCCGCATTCACCCTGGTGCCGAACTCCGTACTCAGCACCGACGCCGGCGTCGTCCGTGTCACTGCTCCCGGCCGCAAGGAGTGCGAGGGCAGCTACGACACCCCCGGCGACGGGCTCCCGTTGAACTCCGTCAACCCCGGCTACACCCTCACCGATCTGCGCCCCGAGGGCTTCGAGCCGCAAGTCTCGGCGATGGACTGGCTGCCGGACGGCCGGCTCGCCGTGACGACGTGGGGCGGCAGCACCAAGACGGAGGGCGAGGTGTACGTCCTCGACAACGTCACCGGTGACACGGGCCCGGAGAAGGTCACCTTCAAGAAGATCGCCGGCGGCCTCAAGGAGCCGATGGGGATCACGTACGTCGACGGAAAGCTGTACGTCTCGGAGAAACACCAGCTCACCGAACTCTCCGACATCGAGGGCGACAACGCGGCGGACGAGATCCGAAAGATCTCCGAGTGGCCGTACGGAGGGAACTTCCACGAGTTCGCCTTCGGCCTGCTCTACGAGAAGGGAGACTTCTATCTGAACCTCTCCGTCGCCATCAACTACGGCGGCGCGACCACCGATCCGCAGCCTGCCGCCAACCGTGGCACCACCATCAAGGTGAACAAGAAGACCGGAAAGGTGAGCTACCTGGCCGGCGGCCTCCGTACGCCGAACGGGATCGGGCGGGGCCCGCAGAACGAGCTGTTCGTCACCGACAACCAGGGCGGCTGGCTGCCCGCCTCCAAGCTGGTCCACGTCGAGCAGGACCGCTTCTTCAACCACTACACCAACCCGGACGGCCCGTTCGACGACCGCACGATCAGCAAGCCGGTGCTCTGGCTCCCGCAGAACGAGATCGCCAACTCCCCGAGCACACCGATGCTGTTGAAGAAGGGGCCCTTCGCCGGGCAGATGGTCTTCGGCGACGTCACCTACGGCGGACTCCAGCGCGCGGACCTGGAGAAGGTGGACGGCGAGTACCAGGGCGCCGTGTTCCGGCACACGCAGGGTCTGGAGGCCGGCATCACCCGCGTCAGCACCGGACCGGACGGTGCCATCTACGCCGGTGGCCTCGGCGCCGACGGGAACTGGGGCCAGGAAGGCAAACTCCGCTTCGGCCTGCAGAAGCTCACGCCGAACGGCAAAACCGCTTTCGACATCAAGACCATGCGCGCCACCCGCGACGGCTTCGACCTCACCTACACCAAACCCCTGTCGAAGGAGACCGCTGCCAGGCTGACGAACGGCGCCTACTCCGTCGAGCAGTGGCGCTATGTCCCCACCCCGGCGTACGGGGGACCCAAGGTCGACGAGGAGGTGCTCCCCGTCACGGCCGCCCGGCTCTCCGACGACCGTCGAACCGTCCGGCTCACCATCCCCGGCCTCAAGACCGACCGGGTGGTGCACGTGCGCTCGCCGCGTCCCTTCGCCTCGGACGCCGGTGAGCAACTCTGGTCCACCGAGGCCTGGTACACGCTGAACGCGCGCCCCGGTCCCGAGCAGCCCATCACCTCCTACGACGCGGAATCGGCGCGCCTGTCCGGCGGGGCCGACATCGACACCGAGCACGCCGGCTACACCGGCGGTGGCTTCGTCGACGGCTTCAGCACGCAGGGAGCCACGGCCACCTTCGAGGTCGAGGCGCCCGCGAAGGGCAGCTACGACGTGGGACTGCGGTACGCCAACGGCCCGCACCCCTTCACCGGCACCAAGACCCTCGGTGTCAGCGTCAACGGCGGCCAGGCACAGCAGACCGGCCTCCCCTTCACGGGCGCCTGGAACCGCTGGTCCACCAAGACCGAGCGGCTCGCCCTGCGCAAGGGCCGCAATACCATCACCTACAGCTATCGGGCCGAAGACACCGGTCACGTCAACCTCGACATGATCGAGGTGCGCAGACCCGGCAGCCGTATCGACCTCTTCTCCGGCGGCAGCGTCTCCACCGCCTGGCAGCACACCGACGGGCGCAGCGCCGACTGGCCGCACACGGCCGACAAATCCATCGAGGTCTGCTGCGGCGACATCCGCACCAAGCAGGCGTTCGGCGACTTCAAACTGCACGCCGAGTTCCGGGTGCCCAAGCTGCCGGACGACGTCACCGGGCAGGACCGCGGCAACAGCGGCATCTATCTCCAGGAGCGGTACGAGGTCCAGATCCTGGACTCCTTCGGAGTGGAGAAACTCGCCGCGAACGAGGCCGCGTCCATCTACAACAAGAAGGCGGCCGACCTCAACGCCTCCACCGCACCCGAGACCTGGCAGACGTACGACATCGTCTTCCGCGCGGCCCGTTTCGACGCCGCGGGCAAGAAGACCGATGACGCCAGGATCACGGTCGTGTGGAACGGCAAGAAGGTGCACGACAACGTGGCGGTGGACGGCCCGACCGGCGCGGGCGACGCGGAATCGGCGGCGGCGGGAGCGATCAGGCTCCAGGACCACGGCAACAAGGTCCGCTTCAGGAACATCTGGGTCGAGCCGCTGGACTGACACCCGGGATGTGCCCCGGCAGTGCATGAGCCTCGGCCATAGCCTGGCTCTGACGGCCCGAACTCGTGCGGCTCCCCGCACCCCGCCCAGCGGGGTGCGGGGAGCCGCACGCGACGACGAACGCCCCGGACCGTACGGTGCAGCCGAATTCTCGCCGTCGAGTTCATGCCCGCACCCGCCCACCGAAGTCGACGCATTCCTCCGCAGCGTCGTCAATGGCTCCGTGCCCCGCCCCGCCTAAGCTTTTGCGAGTCCCGGGGGGACGCGCAGAGGAGGAAGCGGGTGGCATGCTTGCCGTCGCGGTCATTGCCGGAATTCTGTTCGTGTGGGCGCTTCTCGCCCACCGGCTGTCGCGATGGAGCATCACCGCACCCATCGCGATGATGTGCGCGGGAATCGCGCTGACGGCCGGCTCGCATCCCCCGCTGCGGTTCGACCTCGACACCGCCGTGTTCGAGCACGCGGTGGAGGTCGTTCTGGCCCTGCTGCTCTTCGTGGACGCCATCGAGGTTCCCGGGGGAATCCTCGGACGGGAGAAAGGGCTCGTCCTCCGTCTGCTCGGCGGTGCGCTGCCGCTCACGCTGGGCGCCGCGTTTCTGGCCGGGTATCTGATCTTTCCCGATCAGTCGGGCTGGCTGCTGGCGGTTCTGGCCACCGTCGTCGTCCCGCTCGACCTGGCCCCCACCGCCGCCATCGTCCGGGACACCCGCATCCCGGCGCGGCTGCGCGAGGTGCTCAACGTCGAAGGAGGCCTCAACGACGGCATCGCCTCGCCGGTCTTCCTGCTCTGCGTCGCCGTTGCCGCCGAATCCCACGGCTCACACGCCGACTACGCGGACGCGCTGCTGCAAGCGGTCGAAGCGGCCGGCTGGGCGCTGGCGGCGGGCCTGGTCGTCGGCGGTGCCGCAGGGTGGCTGCTGCGTACGTCCTGGTCGCACGGGTGGACACACCCCTCGGCCACGAGATTGGGCGTGCTCGCCGTCCCGGTGGCGGCGTACAGCCTCTCCGGCGCGGTTGGAGGGAACGGGTTCGTCGCCTCGTTCGTCGCCGGTGTGTTCTTCGCCCCGGCGATGCGGTGGCTCCCGGAGAGTGCGGCGGCCATGACCGACGACCTCGTCGCGCTCATGACCCTGGCGCTCTGGTTCCTGTTCGGGCAGCTCGTCAACAATGCTTTCTGGGACGGCTTCCAGGCTTCGGTGATTCTGTACGCGCTCCTCGTCGTCACCCTCGTCCGCATGCTCCCCGTACTGCTCGTGCTCACCGGGAGCGGGTTGAAGCAGTCGGACAAACTGTTCCTCGGCTGGATGGGCCCACGCGGCGTGACATCGATCGTGTTCGGGTCGCTCGCGGTCATCGATCTGCCCGGCGAACAGGCGGACTTCATCGTCCGCATCATGGTGATGACCGTGATGCTCAGCATCGTGCTGCACGGGCTGAGCACCGAGCCGATCGCGCGCTTGTACGCCCGGCGCACCGGCGCAGCCCAGTCCGAGAAGCATGCGGAAGCACAGCCCGGCCACGGCCCGTGACGGGCGGGGCGGACGTGCGGGCGGTCAGGTTCGGCTGTCCGGAAGCAGGCTGCGCACCGTCGCCGCGGCGATCGCGAGCACGATGACGGTGGCCAGGCACACGATCGCCCAGGCCAGCTGTCGCCGGCCGTCGAAGGTCGCTTCGCCGAGCCAGTGGAGCCCGTAGTTGGCCGAAGCCGAGACGGGAAAGGTGAAGTTCCAGAAATTCAGATCGAAGGGAAGATTGATGTACACCCTGAAGAGGGCGATCTGGATGAGCACCATCATGATGAATATGCCGAAGAAGGCGAGCTGGAGGGGGCCTACGGGCCCGGGGTACGCAAAGAACGTCGCGATCCCTCCCGTCGCAGGCGGGGCCAGCAGCACGGAGAGCGAAGGGATGACCGGCCCGGGGAGAGGGCCGGCGGTGATGAGCCGAGCGGTGATGACGCCGCCGATGAGGACCCAGAAGAAGATGCCGACCCCCAGAGCCGTCCTCGCAGCCGGAATGGCCTGAACGCTGGAGAGGCCGAGGCTGGCGATGAACGGCCCCGCCACCAGCGGGAGAAAGTACCCGGGATGCAGTTGCTTGAAGGTCAGGTGCCCGGTCAGCCAGTGCGCGAACAGCTGGGCGGCCACTGTCGCCAGTGCGGCAACGAGAATCCAGCAGACAACTCTCGCCGCTCGGAGAGGCATGTACTGACCGAAGTGCACGATCAGCAGGATCCCGACAACCGGCAGGAATGCGGCCCCGGCTCCGGAGACCGCGCTTTCTCTGTCGTCCCGGAACTCGCGGGTGTTGCGCAGCCTCTCGCCGATGTAGACGGTGGAGAACAGGATCCACAGGACCGCGGCGATCGAGAAGAAGGTGTCGTCGACCCACTCGGGCGCCTTCAGCATCGTAGCCGCTACCGCCCATGCGCCGCCGAGGCCGGCAAATCCCAGAGGAATGGCAAAGTGGGGAAGACTGACCAGTCTTTTCGCTGAGGACTGCGCGATCGAACTCATGGCACCCGGTCCTGCATTGACGGTGTGGATGCGGTGATGTGGGTGCTGTCCGACTGAGGGGACCAGAGGCGCACCCGGGCACGATTGCAGACCCGACAACTTTACTCGGCTGCGCATGACCCCGCGCGGTGGCCGGATCGTCGGCGGGTGGCGGTGGGCGACGGCCGGTTGCCGACACCGCGCTCCCCCGTCAAGCTGGAAAGTGTGCCGCACAGCCGGATCGCTGCCGCGTGGCGGGAGGAGCCGGCAGGGTTGTGCGAGGGGAGGTGCCGCCGATGGCACACGAGAGTTCGTTCACTCTGGACGACAGCGGGAACGTCTCCAGCTGGCGTGACCCGACGGGCAGGTGTCCTGCCCTCTCCGCCGACCCGGTGGGACAACCCGCAGGCCGCCTTCTCGCCGATCTCCTGGACCGTCTGACGGCGGAGGGCGATGCGCCGGCGCCGGCCGTACTGCTGCTCAGCGTCGGCCGCGACGGCACGGAGACCGTCGTCGACATCCGCGGCACAGCCCCCAGCCTCCGGGCGGCGCACATCGAAGCGGTCTTCGACTACTCGGCATTCGAGCAGTCCACCGCCGGGCTGGAGATCTACGACACGGAGCTTCGCGTCCTGCGCAGCAACGCCGCGGCCCTGGCCATGCGCGGGCGGCCGGCCTCCGACGTACTCCAGCACCGCGTCGCGGACCTCGGCTCGCGCCTCCCCCTGGCCGCGGTTCTCCGGCAGGCGCTGGACGGCAGCGAACCAGCTGTCCAGGGCAGGGTCGACGGGCAGGACGCTCAGCATCGGCCCCGTGTCTTCGCCGTCACCGCGTTTCGGCTCCAGGACGCTCGGCAGACCATCGGCGTCGGAGCCGTGATCCACGACGTCACCGATCCCGAACGCGACCGGACGGCGGCGCACCTTCTCGCCCGGGCGCACGCAGAGATCGGCACCACACTCGACGCGATGCGGACAGCGCAGGAACTCGCCGCCGTCGCCACACGGGATTTCGCCGACGCCGTCTCGGTCGACCTCATCGACGCGGTTCTGCAGGGAGCCGAGGCTCCGGCGACGCCGGTCGGCACGGATGTGCCCATGCGCCGGGCCGCCTTCGAGGCGCCGGGCGAGCTGCAACCCGTCTACTCCGTCGGCGAGATGAGTTACTTCGTGTCCCCGACCCCTTACACGCAGGTGATGGCCGACCTCAGACCCCGGCTGATGGACCCGCGCACGTCGCCGTCCGACTGGCTCATGCACGACGCCGCTCGGGCAGGCGCCCTGAGAAAGGCCAGGGTCCATTCGATGATCGTGCTGCCTCTGTCCTCCCAGGGGCGTCTCCTGGGGCTGGTCAGCCTCTACCGAGGACCACGCCACCCCATCCCGTTCGACACCCTCGATGTGGGCCTCGCCGAGCAGGTGAGCGCCAAGGCTTGCGTGCACATCGAGAACGCGCGCGGCTACATCAGGGAGCACACCACCGCCGTCGCGCTTCAGCGGAGCCTGCTCCCGCGAGCATTCCCGGAGCTCTCGGGGGTGACGACGGCACACTTCTACACACCCGGATCCCGGCAGACGGTCTGGTTCGATGTCATCGCGCTGTCCGGAGCCCGTGTCGGTCTGGCCATCGGACAGGTGCCGCAGCAGGGACTCGACGCGTCCGTGACCATGGGCCGATTCCGTACGGCCCTGGACACATTGGCCGCACTCGACCTGCCGCCCCACGAGCTGCTGGCCCATCTGGACGATGCCACCGGTCGCATCCTCCCCGCCGTCGCTCGTCCGCAGCCGGGGGTACGGCCCGCCGGCGTGGAATCCCCCCGTTGTCTGTATGCCGTCTACGACCCCGTGACCGGGGAACTCTCCGTTGCTTCGGCCGGCTGGCCCGCGCCGCTTGTGACATCCGCCGACGGTGACGTGACCGCCGTGGACGTACCGGTCGGTCCCCCACTCGGACAGGGTGCGAGCTACGACATGAGCCGGGTGACCCTGGCTCCTGAGAGCATGCTGACCCTCTACTCACAGTCGCTCCTGGAGCCCGGCGCCCGCGCGGAGGAGCATATGGCCCAGCTGCGCGAGGCCGCCGCCCGTGCGGCCCACGATCCCAGAGCAACCTGCGACAGCATTGTTCACAGCCTGCTGGGGCAGCAACCGGACGACGGGGCTGCCGTGCTGGCGGTCCTCACCCATCGCCTTCCTGCCGACTCCGTCGCCACCTGGACAGGCAGCAGGGAGCCCGCCGCGGTAGCCGAGTCCAGGGACAAGGCCGGTCACCAGCTGGAGGAGTGGGGACTCGCAGCCCATGCGTTCACGACAGAGATGATCGTCAGTGAGCTGGTGACCAATGTGATCCGCCACGCCAGCGGCAACCCGACGGTCCGTCTCATACGCGACCGCTCGCTGACGATCGAAGTCTCCGACGAGGCAGCCACAGCACCCCATCTGCGTCACGCCCGGGCACAGGACGAGAACGGCCGGGGCCTGCTGATCATCGCAGCGCTCGCTCGACGATGGGGAACGCGCTACACACCCCACGGAAAGATCATCTGGGTCGAGGAGGCGCTCGACGAGGACGAGGCGTAGCAGCCTCCTGCGTGTGCACGGGTTCCGGCGCGCCGGTACGACAGGACGGCCGTGTCCGTCGAGCGGACCACCGCTACCCCGGCCCGGGAACCGGCGCGCGGTCGAGATACGGAGTCGACGGGGGGGAGACCCGTTTCAGCGAGGTCACGTCGAGTGCGAGTGCGGCGGTACGGGTGCCCAGCTCGCCCACCGGGTGCCAGGTGCCGGACACCTCGACCCAGGTGTCGGCGGGCGGCGCCTGCACTCCGTGCATCGTCACGCTCAACGACTGGGAATCGGCCGCGCAGCAGGCGACCTGCAACCGGGTGAGACCCCACGTACCGTCCTTGCGGGGCGTGACGAAACCGGACAACAGGACGGTACGCCCCTGGAGGCTTTTCCTGTCGTCCTGTTGGGCCCGGGCGATGAACTCGGTCAGCGACAGCGGTGCCGCTCCCGCGGGCAGCCGCTCGAACCGTTCGTAGTGCTCCACCACCATCGGGCTGGTCCGGGCAGCGGTGTACGAACCGAGCGCGGCAGGTGCGAAGAACAGCAGGGCGAGTGCCGGCGGAAGCAACAGCCAGGACGTGAGCGGGCCCCTCGCGTGATCGTGCCCGTCCGACGGCGCGCCATCACTCTGCTGTCCGGTCTCCGCGCGTTGCCGTGCGGCGAACGGCAGTACGTCGCGCAGCACACCGAGCAGTCCGACGAGAACCAGGACGAAGCCGGTGATGACGAGATAGGGCCGCAGTCCTTCCTTCACGTAGCGCAGACACAGGTCGCTGAACAACGACGCCCGCAGTACGGCTGCGCCGGTGATGAGCAGCAGTAGGGATTGGGCCTTTCGGTTCACAGCACCCACCAACCCGTCAGAGCGCTGAAGGCCACTGCCGCCACCGCGGTCACCGCGGAGAACCGCAGCGCGAAGGCCCGGCCGAATGTGCCCGCCTGCAAGGCGATCAGCTTGAGGTCGACCATGGGGCCGACGACCATGAACGCGAGCCGGGCCGTCGGGGAGAAGCCTGTCAGCGAGGCGGCGACGAAGGCGTCGGCCTCGGAGCAGACAGCGAGGACGATCGCCAGCACGGCGAGGAAGAGTACGGACAACCAGGGCGAGTCGGCGAAGGTGTCCAGCACCGACCGCGGCACGGTGACATTGAAGGCCGCGGCAGCCATGGCGCCGAGGACGAGGAACCCGCCGGCGTGCAGGAAGTCGTGCTGGAATCCGAGGCGGAACTCCTCCCATCTGCCGTGCCCGGGCTGATGACCACTGTGCCGGGAGGGCATCCGCAGCCACTGTGTGCGGCCGAACCTCAGCCACAGCCAGCCCATCGCCGCCGACGTGGCCAGCGAAGCGACAAGACGGGCCGCGACCATTTCGGGGGCGCCCGGGAACGCGACGGCGGTGGAGACCAGCACGATGGGGTTGACCGCCGGGGCCGACAGGAGAAAGGCGAAGGCGGCTGCCGGTGTGACCCCGCGCCGGATGAGGCTTCCCGCGACCGGCACGGAGGCACATTCGCAGCCCGGCAGCACCGTCCCCGCCACGCTCGCCACGGGTACCGCGAGCGCGGGATTGCGCGGCAGCATGCGGCTGAACACGCTCGCCGGCACGAAGGCGTTGACCGCCCCGGAGATCAGCGTGCCGAGCAGGAGGAACGGCAAGGCCTGCACGGTGATCGCGACGAAGATGGTCGACCAGGCCTGGAAGCCCGGATGCGTCAGCCACTGCGTACCGCCCAGCACCCATCCGAGTGCCATGAGCAGGGACATCGACAGCACGCCGACGGCGACCGAGACGACGATGTCGTACGCATGGTGCTCGGCGGCGTCGTCCGGGTCTGTTTGCGGCTGCTGGGACAGCTCCGTCTGTGGCACCTGCGCTCCGGTCTCCAGGACAAGAAGGTCAGGATAGCCAGCGGGCCGGGACTGTCTTCGGCGGCCTCCGCACGGGCTCCGGGAAGGATGATCACTCCGTCCCGGCACGCCCTCGACGCCCTTAGGTGTGGGACATCCGAGTGACGCCGCCCTTCCCTCACGTACAACCACCGGCCATGGGATACGGATGTCTCGGCGCCCTCGGTGCTCCGCTGCTCCGGCGTGAAGTCTCGGCTCGGACCGGTTCCGGACCGTGCGGGCAGGACCGTGGGCGCTGTCACGACGTCGGCCGGAGGGCAGGAGCAACGGTGCGCGCCTCGAACGATTCTGATGCACCGGATGCGGTGAAGAGCCGCGGCTCGCGCCCGGCCCCGCTCCCCTGGCGAGTCGTGGTGTTCTGGCTGGTCGGTGTCACGGTGGTCCTGGCGCTGACAGGCCTGGTCCTCGGCAGGGAGACCAGGCTGGCTCCCTTTCTCGTCGTGCTGCCGGCGTTGTTCGCCGGAAGGGCAACTGTCCGGCAGACCGTGTTCGCGTCCGTCTGGGTCAACGTCGTCATCGTCGCCTCCCTCATCGACACGCCGCTCGACACCCTCGCGGCGGACGTGGGAGTGGTCGTCTTCGCGCTCGTGTTCACCAGCCTGAGTGTTGCCGGAGCGGCCCAGCGCGCCCGCAGGGAGGGCGAGATCGCCCGGCTGCGTTCCGCCGCGGCCGCTCTGCAGCGCCAGATCCTGCGCCCGTTTCCCCTGCTGACCGACAACTTGCTCGTCCAGGGCCTGTACGAGCCGGTGGAGGAGGACAGCCGGGTCGGGGGCGACATCTACGAGGTCGTGGACTCGCCGTACGGGAGCCGTGTGTTCATCGCCGATGTCCAGGGGAAGGGTCTGTCCGCGATCAGCGCGGCCTTCGCCGTGCTGACGGCCTTCCGGGAGTCCGCGGTCTCGGCGCCCACGCTCACGGCGGTGGTGGACGCTCTCGAGAACTCGGTGCTGCGGCACAACTCCTTCGCCGCACAGGCGGGAGAACGAGAACGCTTCGTCACGGCCCTCGTCCTCGGCATCGGTTCCGGACCGGAAGCCCAGGCGATCAACTGTGGTCACGTCGAGCCCTACATTCTGCACGGTGATCAGGCAGGACCTGCACTGCGCCGCGAACCGTCGGTTCCGCTGGGTCTGGCGTCGCTGACTCCGGAGCCACGCACAGTGGAGTGGTTCGACTTCCCGCCCGGCTCCACTCTGCTGCTCTGTACGGACGGCGTCACCGAAGCCCGCAACGCCGCGGGCGCCTTCTATCCGCTGGAGGACCGGGTGACCCGTTGGGGCGAGGTGGCTCCCCGCGACATCGGGGCGACGCTGCACCGGGAGCTGCAACAGCACACCGGTGGCAGGCCGTCCGACGACACGGCGGTCCTGGTCCTTAGGAGGAGAGCCGACACCGCTTCGGACTGATCTCTCGGAGGGATACCGGTGTGAGTGCCCCGGACCGTTGGGGCGGCTGCCGCGGCCGTTCTCCAGGGGTGGTCACCTCTTGATCAGTTCCTCGCTCGGCTCCCGGAGCCGCCGCGCGGACCGGGTGTCGATGGCGTGCGGGACGACGTCGGCCGGGGGTGCCTTCTCGGCGCCGGTGAGGGGCTGCGGGTCGTGTCCAGTTTTCGAGATGTCGTTGTCCTTGAGGTACACGCCGCCGATTCCCTCCATGTGGTGGGGTGGGCGAGTCACCGCTGCGCTACCGCAGCCGTGCCCGCGGCCAGGCGGTTGCCGCGCGGTCCGATGAGCCGTTGACGGCACAGCCCATAACGTTGGTCCATGCCCACGCCGCCGTCACGGATTGAACTACGCCCACTCACGCTCATTGACCAGGAGGAGTTCTGCACGCTCGTAGGGGCCAGCTCGGAGTTGCACCGGCCATGGATGCAACTGCCCTCTACCGCCCAGGATTTCCGGGCCTGGATGCGCCGCTTCGAGGACGGCACCAACCAGGGCTTTCTGGTCCGTGTCCGGGAGACCGGTGCGGCCGCCGGCATGGTGAACATCAACTCGATCATCCGGGGCCGTTACCAGGGCGCGTCTCTCGGCTATGCGGCCTTCGCCCCGTCCGCAGGGCACGGCTACATGACCGAGGGGCTCAACGCCACTGTGCAGCACGCCTTCACCGACCTGCGGCTCCACCGGCTGGAGGCCAACATTCAGCCGGCGAACACGGCGTCCCTCGCCGTGGTCCGTCGGCTGGGCTTCCGCTACGAGGGACTTTCGCCCGACTACCTCTACATCGACGGGGGCTGGCGGGATCACGAACGCTGGGCCATCAGCGCACCGGCCCCCTGGACAGCCGATCCGTCCCTTCCCGAGGTCTGAGTCGTTCGGCGCGGCTGATGAAGCACGCCCCAGGACGGAGAGGAATTCGTTCGAGACATCGTTCGAGATCGTGACACCATGCACGGCATGACGACGAACCGAAAGGCCGATGCCGCGTAGCCGGCCCGCACCCCTTCGGACAGGTATGTCCCACCACAGGCCTCCGGCGGCACGCCCGGTCATCGACGGCCTGTCCTCGCGTGCACTGTCCGAGATCGCCTCACTGGAGCGCACCCGCAACTATCTCCAACCAGGAGACGTCACCGCGGCCGTGCGCCTGTGGAAGGACTACGTCCACCGTCCGGAGCGCGATTTGTGGCACGACTACGAGTGGGGCAACGTGCACGCGTACTGCTGCCCCGATCCTCTCGAAGCCCGCTCTCTTCTCGACACCGTGATGCAGGCCCTGACACCTCGAAGCGCCCGTGAACTCCGGCGCGTCATCAGCCGGTCGGACGCCGTCCGGAACAGACGGTCTCCGCCGTACGACCCGGACCCGGGCGGCAGAGCGACTCGGTGACGGTCCCGGACGCAGGCCGCTGCCCCGCGGATGTGTCGGACGACGGGTGTGTGCATGACGACGGGCGTCCTCACATGTCCAGGACGATGTCGCTGTCCGGCTGGGCGCAGCAGATGAGCACCTCGCCGACGGGTGGGGGCTCCAGCGGCTCCGGGGCGTAGGTGACGCCACCGGACATGACGCTGGTGGCGCACGTGCGGCAGACGCCGGTGCGGCAGCTCCAGCGGGTGGGGACGTCGCAGGCGTCGGCGAGTTCGAGGATGCTCCGCTTGCCGTCCGGGAACGGCACGGAGATGCCGCTGCGGACGAAGGTGACCAGCGGGCCGGTGCCGGGAGGCCCCGTTGGCTGGTGGGGTGGCCGGGTGAACTGCCTGATGAGGCCGGGGGTGATGGACGCCAGGGTTCCGAACAACTCGGTGTGGATGCGGGCCGGGACGATGCCGGCCGCGGTGAGTGCCTCCTGCATGTCCGCGATGAAGGCGGTGGGTCCGCAGATGTAGGCGGTCGCGTCGGACGGAAGAGACAGCGCGATCAGTCTGTCCCTGGTCAGACGTCCGTCGACGGCGTGGACGCGGTTCCGTTCCTCCGGTGTCGCCGCGCTGTAGAACACGTGCTCGTGGGCGTGCGGCAGTGCGGCGACCAGGGCATGCGCCTCGGCGGCCAGTAGGTGTCCCCGTGGACTGCGGGCACCGTGGATCCACCAGATCTCGCGGCCGCTGTCTTGGTTGGCGAGTTCGTGCAGCATCGACAGCACCGGCGTGAGGCCGATACCGGCGGAGAGGAGGACGACCGGGCCGGTCCCTTCGGCGAGAACGAACTCGCCGCGAGGGGCCGCGACTTCGAGAACCGCCCCCGGCCGCAGCTTCGTGGTCAGGTATCCGCTCGCGGTGCCGTGCGGCTCGTGTTTGACGCTGAACCGGTAGTGACCGGTATCGGTGCTCGAGGACAGTGAGTAGCTGCGTATCAGGGCCGGTTGGCCCGCGCCGGGGATCCGCAGTGTCAGGTACTGGCCCGCGCGGGCGGGCGGCAGCGGGGTCCCGTCCGGGGCGGCCAGGTGGATCGAGGAGACCGTCGTGTTCTCGGGGACCACCTCCGCGACGCGCAGCTCGCGGAAGCCGTCCCAGGCCGGTCCGGCGGAGGTGGTCGCGGCGGCGGTGCCGGGACGCTCTGCGGCATCGAGCAGTTCGCGGAACGAGCTCTGCCAGCCGGGGCTCAGGGCGGGGATCTGCAGCGCCAGGCGCAGCTTGGCCGGGTCCCGGCCGGGGAGGTAGAGCAGCGCGTCGGTGTCGGCCACGGTCAGCTTGCCGGGTCCGGTCGCGGTCTTCTCGATGCGGTCGCCCGCCTCGATGTGCCCTTCGTGGAGGACCCGCATGTAGAAGCCGGGGCGGTGGTGGCTGACCAGCAGTGCGGGCAGCTCGGGTCGGCCGAGGCGCAGGCCGACGCGGTAGCAGGTGACACGGGGCTGGGTGACTTCGAACTCGGCCTCGCCGATGCGGTACCGGTCGCCGATGCAGACCTCGTCGTCGGGGAGGCCGTCGACCGTGAGGTTCTCCCCGAACTGGCCGTAGTCGAAGTCGTCGCGCCCGAAGTGCTGCTGCCAGTGGCGGTAGGAGTCGATCTGGTAGACGAGCACGGCCCGCTGCTCGCCGCCGTGGCCGGCCATGTCCCCCTGGCCGTCACCGTCGATGTTGAGCCGGCGGACCATCGCGGGGCCGTCGACCGGGTGCTTCCACACACCGGTGTGGACGGTCCTGCCCTGCCAGGACACGTCTTTCGGCATGCCGACGTTCACTGACAGCAGTGTGGGCATCGGTCGCTCCTTCCCCGGGCACCGTCGGCCCCTGCGGCTACGACGACACAGGTCACGGCAGTCCGGCGGCCGTCGTTTCGTCGAGCGTGAGGTTGCGGTCGACGCCGTGCGAGACCATGTTCTGGCCCGGTTCCAGGCTCTGTCGTACGCCGCCGAGGTGCACCTCGACGACGTCCGGCTCAAACGACACCAGGCCGGAGATGCGCTGTACCTCGGTGTAGGCGTCTTCGTACGACCACGCCGCACGACGGGCCCCGGCGATGTCGTAATAGCCGGCCAGGCCCTTGGAGGGACAGAAGGTCCGGCCTTCGTCCCGTGCCTTTGACCTGGTCGCGCCGTTTCGTCGCTGATCGAGGGACTGCAGGCGGTTACGCCCACAACCCGCAGCGTCATCGCGCCTTACCGGCGCCCTGGATTCGGCCGCGGTGCGTGGCGACGCGGCCAGGGCATCCCGTACCGGCAATGCCCCGCTGGACGTGACCGGGCGCGGCGAGGGAATCGGGATCACCTTCGCCGCTGGGCGAGCACCACGCCCCACAACGGCCTCGGTCGTTACGGCAAGGCCATGGTCGACGGGCGGCGTGCCACCGCGTACGACGCGGACCTCGGCTCGATGTGCGGGTCGCTGGTCGAGCCGATCGAGGCCGCCGCGCTCTGCGGTGAGGCCCGAGACCGCGAGGGGGCCTATGGCCGGCTCGCCGAGATGGCCGGCTACCGGCACCGACTGGGCCCTGGGGCTCAGGCACGGTCGCAGGAGCTGCCGAGCGACGAGACACGGGGGACCGCCGGTACCAAGAGACGATCTCCACCTCGGCAAAACCCGGCTGCGCTTCGATTGCGCACGCGCACCTGCTGTACGGGGGTACTGCTTCGCCGGGAACGACGCCGCACCGACGCACGCGAGCGACGGCGCACGGTGCACAGATGCCGGACACCATGGGCGTGGCCGGGTTCGCCGAGCGAGCCGCCGGCGAACGGCAGGCCACCGGCGGGACCATCCACCAGCAGCCACGCGGCCAGGCACGACCGGCCTCACCGCCCGGCAGGTCCAGATCACCGTACGGCCCGCGACGGCGTGTCGGACCGGGATGATCGGCATCCGCCTATCCTCAGCGCACGCCCTGTCCCGTACGGCCTGCGCAAGGTCTTCACCCAGCTCAGCTTCACCTCGCGCAGCGGCTCTACCGGGCCTTGCCCGCGAGTCGAGCACCGTGAAGACTCTCAGTGAGGAGCCGGCCATTGGGGCGCCGGAGCCCGGAGCCGGCGGGCCGCGCCGGAGGCAGGGGCCGCTACAAGGGCCGAAGCGGGCGCCGGCACCAGAGGCGGCGCCGGATTCAGGGAAGATCGCGGTTGATGGCGCGGGCGGCGCCCTGGATGCCGGCGATCCCGTCCTTCATCGTGCGGTTGCCGTCGGAGAGCACGACGATCCCGTAGTCGTGGCCGCGGCCCGTGAACACACCGACGCTGTGCACCCGCCACCCCTTGGCGTCGCGCTCCAGCCACCCGTTCTTCAGATGCACGGTCGCCGTGCCGGAGGCCCCGGCCGGTATGCCCCAGCGCTGGGCGGGGACGACGCGGTTCATCAGGCCGAGTGCGTACGCGCGGGCGTCCTGATCGAGGACGGAGTTCTGCGAGGTGAGCAGGCGCAGCAGCTTGAGCTGGTCACCGGCGGTGATCTGCGTGCGGCCCCAGTACCCCTTCGGCCCCGGGACGGTCTCCCGCATGCCCGCCAGGTCCAGGAAGCGCTGCACGCTCTTCGGCCCGAGCTGGCGCCACAGGGCCGAGGTCGAGTCGTTGTCCGACTTGGTGATCATGGCCTTGGTCAGCGTCACCTCGCGCGGAGTGAGGTGACGGCCCTCCTCCATGGCCTTGCGGAGGAGAGCCCCGAGGACGGTGACCTTGACCACGCTCGCGGAGTCGAACCGCGCGCCGGCCCGGAAGGTGCACGAGGTGTCCGTGGTGCGGTCGTAGATCGCGAGAGCGGAAGCGCCCTGGCGGCCGCGCAGCGCGCCGGCGATGTCCTGGGACAGACGGCTCGCCAGCCCGGGCCGGTGCGATGTGCAGGTGACCTGTGAATCGCCGACCTTGGCGCTCGCACGCGAACCGGTGCCGGCCGCGGCCGCGCCGGTGGCCCCGAGCCCGGCCATCACGGTTCCGGTGGCCAGGACCGTGACGAGGCACCGTGCTGCGCGGCGCGGTAGGTGCGTTCGGAGCATGGGGGTTCCGTCCTGTGTGCTTCTGCGGTCGCTTCAGGTCCGATGGCTTCGGTCCGCTCGCGGTCGGACGCCGGCGGCCGACGCTGCTGGGACCGTGGCGTGAGCGCCGAGGCTGGGAGGCACTCGTCGTCCGACGGACATGCAAGCGACGCGACCCCGGACGACGGCGACGCTAACAGGGCAAGGGGAGCAACAGCGTGGCCGGTATGTCCGATATGAAGCCATTGCGGGCGTTTCTTGGGTGTGTGACATTCGTCAACCCATTCGTCGCCCCGGGCCGGTGGTTGACCCTGTGGTCGGCTCAACCGGCGGCCGGGCCGGCTGGTGTCTCAGCCGCTTGACCGACCGGCCGCAGCGGACACGCCGTACGGGCGCGCGCTTCGAGGTCGGCGCACAGCGCGGCAAGCTGGGCCATGCGCGTGTCGATGATCCGGATCTTGTCCTCCAGCAGCTCGGACAACGCCTCGGCGGTCTCCGGCGCGGTCCGCATGTCCTCGCCGTGGCGGGCGATCTCGGCCGACGTGAAAGCAAGGGTCTGCGCGGTACGGAGGCGTACGGTGTCCCGCGGATGGTCCGGGGCTTCTTCGTCACCGCGGTGGCGGGCTCACGCCAACTTCGGGAACGAGCACGCGAGCTCGTCCGGCCGGGCACCCGTTCAGCCCCCGAGACACGGTGACGCGGTCATGCGGTGAAGCAGCTCGACGGCGGCCGCCACCCGGCACCCCACACTTGACCGGAACACCTCAGAAGATGCTCAAGGCCCTGTCCGGACAAGGAACCCGAAGGCAGAATGCTCACGACCGCACGGACCAGTCGTGCACAGTGTTTATCCGGCATGCCGTGCCGGAGAAGTCGGGGACCCAACGGAGCTCTCGGCCCTCATGGACAGGGGGCAAGCCGTGGGCCGCCGCGGCACGCCGCCCGCGGACTACGGCTGGTAGACCGACCCGCTCACCTTGAGCCAGGCCCCCGGCCCGTACGCCTCGAGAATCGCGTCGGCCGCGCCCCTCTTGATGCTCCACACGATGAGAGCCCCACTGGCATGGATCTCGTACTCGTAACGGTCCTCCTCGCCGTCGTGGCGGAAGACCTCGGTGCCCACGGTCTCGGACATGCTCCCGCCCGGCCCGGGCAGCAACAGAGAAACAGTCATGCGCAGACGCTACGTGATCGACGGAACCTGACGGTGGAGACACGTTGCGCCACCGCCACCGCCACCGCCACCGCCGGCCACCGGGCACCGGGCACCGGGCACGAGTTCGTCCCGTGAGGGGTGAACCTTCCGCGCCCCGGGCACGTCTCACACGCCGAAGTCAGTTCCTCGGAGAGTCGGCCCGCCAAAAAGGCAGCCACCGACCGTGGCCGCGACACCCACGACACCGATTCACTGTGCAGGCACTGTCAATGAGCTCCCCGGAGGACCTGGAACCATGGCGACAGCCGATCCCCTCACCCGCCGACTCCGGCGGCTCTTCGCCGCGCTGGACACCGACGAAGACCGATACGTCACCTGGGAGAACTACCAGCGAATCGTGAACCGGTACGTCACCGGCTACGGGCTGGCGGAGAGCGACGCCAAGATCAAGGCGCTGGAGCGGGCCTACTGGGCTCAGTGGCTGGGACTACTCGCGCAGGCGACTCCGGGACGGGACCGGCTGTCCCAGGACGAGTTCGTCGCGGCGCACCGCGCTGCCGGCTACGGAGCGCACGCCTCCCAGGTGCTGGAAGACATCGCCCAGGCCATCTTCACCATCCTGGACGTCGACGGTGACAAGCGGATCAACCGTGACGAGTTCGCCAGGTACTTGGCCTTCTGCGAGATCTCCGACGGTGATGCCGCGGCGATTTTTCAGCGACTCGATCTGGACCGCGACGCCTTCATCTCCCAGCGGGAGGTGGCCCGGTCGCTGCGCGCGTTCCACCTCTACAACGACGATCTCAACACGCCGGGCGGCATCTTCCTGGGGGTCTCCTGAGCCAGGTCGTCGGGATCCCGCTCACACCTTGACCCTGGAGATCATTCGTCGGGATATCGGGAGGGACCCGCCCCCCCTGGTGAACCATCAGGAGATCGACGTCAGGGATGCACACTCACCCGGACGCCGCCCCACCGATCCGCCGAACGGGCTGCTCCTGATGCCCTGTGCCGCTGATGGACGCTCTTGGTGTGCCGGGGCGACCCGGCCCGCTTACGTTCGGTTGTGCTCCGCCGCTGCCGCGGCCGGGCTTCCGAGCGAGAGGGTTGCTGATGCGTCGTCACCAGAAGAACCACCGGTACGGACTGCCTGTCAGGTCGTTGGCGGTAGCTCTGACCTGCGCCCCTGTCCTGCTCTTCGGTGCTGGAGCCGCCCAGGCGTCCGCGCCCCGGGCCGCGGTCCAAGCCGGTGTCGACTGGGACGCCATCGCGGAGTGCGAGTCCTCCGGGAACTGGAAGGCCAACACGGGGAACGGCCACTACGGAGGTCTGCAGTTCACCCGTTCGAGCTGGGCGGCGGCCGGCGGCCTCAAGTACGCGCCACGCGCCGATCTGGCCACGAAGAGGGAGCAGATCGCCACGGCCAAGAGGCTCGCCGCCATGCAGGGAATGGGCGCCTGGTCCTGCGCCCGGCACTGACGAGCCACGCGCGGGCGGTCCGGGACCTGGTCGCCGGCCGAGGCGACGCCCGAACCGCCCCCGTCTGCCGTGCGGGGCGGTTCACCGACCCGCGCGGGTGAACGTCACATGGGTGACCCCGCTGGGCGTGGAGACGCTTTCGACGTCGTAGTCCTTCTCGAGGCCCTCCAGCCCGTCCCAGAGCCGTACGCCTCGGCCGAGCAGGATCGGGACCACCACGATGTGCATGTGGTCGATGAGCCCGGCGGTCAGGAAGTCGCGAACCATGGTGGGACCACCGCCGATGCGTACGTCCTGGCCGCCCGCGGCCTCGCGGGCCGTCGCGAGCGCCTCGGCAGGTGAGGCATCGATGAAGTGGTACGTCGTGCCGCCCTCCATCTCGATCGACGGGCGCGGGTGATGGGTGAGGACGAAGACCGGTGTGTGGAACGGCGGGTTGGCGCCCCACGGGCCCTTCCAGTCCGGGTTCTCGTGCCAGCCGGGGTAGCCGAACTTCCCGGCGCCCATGATCTCGGCGCCGATCCCGGCGGTGAACAGCCGCAGGAAGGCGTCGTCGACGCCGCCCGAGCCCCCGGGCTGATGCAGCATCGTGCGGCCCCATCGGGTGGCGAACATCCACTCGTGCAGCCGTTCGCCGGCGTGGCCGAACGGCTCTTCGAGGCTCTGACCTTCGCCGGTCGCGAACCCGTCGAGCGAGACAGCGATGTGCTGGACGCGGGCAAGGGACATGGTCGTGTTCCTTTCCTCCGATTGGCGTGGCCTCGGCGGATCAGCTCGGCCACCAGGCGAAGGTAGCCCTCCCGGTGGCACGACGTCTTATGCCAATTCCGCGCCGATCCCATCAATAGGCTTGATGAATGCTGAACCTGACCCACCTCACTTTGCTGGCGGCGGTTGCCCGGCACGGATCGGTAGCCGAAGCCGCGAAGGAGCCGCATTACTCGCAGCCGTCGGTCAGCCACCACCTGGGGCGGCTGGGAGCCGCCACTGGGGCCAAGCTCATCCAGCGCGTGGGCCGCGGGATCCGGCTCACGCCCGAGGGGGAGCTGCTGGCGCAACGGGCGACCGAGATCCTGGGGCGACTGGATGCCGCATCCGTCGAACTGGCCGCGCGTGTGGGCCTTCGTTCCGGACGCGTACGACTCGCCGGGTTCCAGACAGTTCTCAGCGCCCTTGTCCCGAGGGCGGCCATCGAGCTGTCCCGGAGGCACCCGGGAGGGGATCGCGCTGCGCGAACCGTCCCGGCCCACCTGGTACGGCGACCGTATGCAGGCGACGGCGGACCGCGTCGAGGCCGCGTACGGCGTGGACCTCGCCGTGCTGTGGCCGCGGCTGTGGCTGATCCTTCCCGAACCCGCCGTACAGGAGATCCGGGCGGGCCGGGACTCCTTCAGTGCCGCGGCCCGTCTGGCCTCCTGGGCCGTGGGCTGTGCCCTGCTCGCCTGCTGGTGGTGGCCGGCCGCGCTGATCGCCATCGGCTGCGGGGCGGTCGCCCGTTCCCGCGCCCGGACCGCGCTGGACGCGCTCGCGAGCCTGATCGAGGCGGCCGTCGATGTGCACGGCCGCGAACTCGCCACGCGCGTCGGGCTGATCGGGCCGGACGCGAGGGGACTGCTGGGCCGGGAGACGGGCGACGGGATGTCGGAGGTGTTCAGGAAGGCGGATTGAACGCGCCGCCGCTCGGTCCGCGCTCGCGGCAAGGCCCCGACGTGGAACCTTCCATGCCGGAGGTTCCACGTCGGGACACGTCAGCGCCCGGGCCCGTTGTTCAGCTCCCGACGTACGCCGCGAGGTGCTCCCCCGTGAGGGTGGAACCGTCGGCGACGAGGTCGGTCGGTGTGCCCTCGAAGACGATCTTGCCGCCGTCGTGGCCGGCGCCGGGGCCGAGGTCGATGATCCAGTCGGCATGCGCCATGACCGCCTGGTGGTGCTCGATGACGATGACCGACTTGCCGGAGTCGACGAGGCGGTCGAGCAGCCCGAGCAGTTGCTCGACGTCCGCGAGGTGGAGGCCGGTGGTCGGTTCGTCCAGGACGTATACGCCGCCCTTGTCTCCCATGTGCGTGGCCAGCTTGAGGCGCTGCCGCTCGCCGCCGGACAGCGTGGTGAGCGGCTGGCCGATGGTCAGGTAGCCGAGCCCCACGTCGTTGAGCCGCTGGAGGATCCGGTGCGCGGCCGGTGTGTACGCCTCCCCCGCGCCGAAGAACTCCTCGGCCTCGGTCACCGGCATCGCGAGCACCTCGCTGATGTCGCGACCGCCGAGGCGGTACTCCAGCACTGACGAGTCGAACCGCTTCCCGCCGCAGTCCTCACAGGTGGTGGCGACACCGGCCATGATCCCCAGGTCGCTGTAGATGACGCCGGCGCCGTTGCAGGTGGGGCAGGCACCCTCGGAGTTGGCGCTGAACAGCGCCGGCTTCACATCGTTGGCCTTCGCGAACGCCTTGCGGATCGGGTCGAGCAGTCCGGTGTACGTCGCCGGGTTGCTGCGCCGCGAGCCGCGGATCGGGCTCTGGTCGATCGACACCACACCTTCGGCCCCCGCCTGTCCGGGCATCGACCCGTGCACGAGCGAGCTCTTGCCGGAGCCAGCGACGCCGGTGATGACGGTGAGTACCCCGAGCGGAATGTCGACGTCCACGCCCTGGAGGTTGTTCGCCGTTGCGCCCCTGATCTCCAGCGCGCCGGTGGGCTTGCGCACCTCCTCCTTGAGGGAGGCCCGGTCATCCAGGTGCCGGCCGGTGATGGTGTCGCTGCTCTGAAGCCCTTCTACGGTGCCCTCGAAGCAGACGGTGCCGCCCTCGGTACCGGCGCCGGGGCCGAGGTCGACGACGTGGTCGGCGATCGCGATGACCTCCGGCTTGTGTTCCACGACGAGCACCGTGTTGCCCTTGTCCCGCAGCTGGAGGAGCAGACGGTTCATGCGCTGGATGTCGTGCGGGTGCAGGCCGGCCGTGGGTTCGTCGAAGACATACGTCACATCGGTGAGCGAGGAGCCGAGGTGGCGGATCATCTTGACGCGCTGCGCCTCACCGCCGGACAGCGTGCCCGACGCACGGTCGAGCGAGAGATAGCCGAGACCGATCTCCACGAAGGAGTCGAGGGTCTGCTGGAGCGCCGTGAGCAGCGGCGCCACCGAGGGGTCCTCGAGGCCGCGGACCCACTCGGCCAGGTCCCTGATCTCCATCACACAGGCGTCGGCGATGCTCTTCCCGTTGATCTTCGATGACCGCGCTCCCTCGGCCAGCCGGGTGCCGTCGCACTCGGGGCAGGTGGTGAAGGTGACCGCCCGCTCGACGAACGCCCGGATGTGCGGCTGCATCGCCTCCTTGTCCTTGGACAGGAACGACTTCTGGATCTTGGGGATCAGGCCTTCGTAGGTGAGGTTGACGCCGTTGACCTTCACCTTGGTCGGCTCGCGGTAGAGGAAGTCCTGCATCTCCTTCTTGGTGTACCTGCGGATCGGCTTGTTGGGGTCGAGGAAGCCGGACTCCGCGTAGATCCCCACCGTCCACACGTTGTCCGACTTCCAGCCGGGGATGGTGAACGCGCCCTCGGCGATCGACTTGGAGTCGTCGTAGAGCTGGGTCAGGTCGATGTCGGAGACCTTGCCCCGGCCCTCGCAGCGCGTGCACATGCCGCCGGTGCGCTCGAAGGTCGCCTTGACGGTCTTGGTCTTGGCGGCACCGCGGTCCACGGTGATCCCACCGCTCGCCCGGACAGAGGCGGTGTTGAAGGAGTACGCGCTGGGCGGGCCGATGTGGGGATGGCCGAGCCGGCTGAAGAGGATGCGCAGCATCGCGTTGGCGTCGGTGGCGGTGCCGACCGTGGAGCGGGGATCGCCGCCCATCCGCTGCTGGTCGACGGTGATCGCGGTCGTCAGCCCGTCGAGGACGTCGACCTCGGGCCGTGCCGTCGACGGCATGAAGCCCTGGAGGAACGCGCTGTAGGTCTCGTTGATGAGCCGTTTCGACTCCGCGGCGATCGTGTCGAACACCAAAGAGCTCTTGCCCGAGCCGGAGACGCCGGTGAACACCGTCAGCCGGCGCTTCGGGATCTCGATGCTGACGTCCTTGAGATTGTTCTCCCGCGCGCCGTGCACGCGGATCATGTCGTGGCTGTCGGCGTCGTGCAGCGCAGGCGACTGCGCATCCGGTCTCGTGGCCTTGCTCATCGTGTCTCCATCTGTCTGGCGGGACCGCGTCGGCGGTCTCCGTCGGCGTCGCCTGGCTGGATCTGCCCAGCTTCGAGCAGTATGCAGGGTTCTACGTTGGCCGAGGGGTCGTGGCCATGGTCCGCCAGCCGGGTGATCGGCGGTGGTGACGCGAAGCCCGCCCGGTCGGCGCCGGGCGGGCTCGCACCATTCGACGCGATGATGACGCCATCCCTGCCGTTTCGGTTGCCACGTCCCGGGCCCGGCTGCGGGGCACACCGCGCCCGGGCGCCTGCGGTGGGCTCGCGTCCATGCCGGTCGGCGGGGCCGGCAGCGTCCCGTCGTACCGGTCCAGGGCAGCAGCACCGGCAACAACGGACCGGCAGGGGCTGGCCCCGGCCGTGGACGGCCTTGTCCTTCGCCGCTCCGCCCCTTCACACCGTGGGCCGGAAAGCCCGGCGGCTCAGCTCAGCTCCGCTCCTGGATACGGAGCAGGTTGCCTGCCGGGTCGCGGAAGGCGCAGTCGCGAACGCCGTACGGCTGCTTGGTCGGCTCCTGGACGACCTCCGCGTCGGTGGCCTGGAGCCGTGCGAATGTGCCGTCGAGGTCGGGGGTCGACAGGACGATGCTCCCGAAGGTGCCCTTGGCCATCATCTCGGTGATGGTGCGGCGCTCGTCGTCGGTGATCCCGGGGTCCGCGGCCGGCGGGTGCAGCACGATGGAGGTGCTGGGCTGGCCCACGGGACCGACCGTGATCCAGCGCATCCCGTCGAATCCGACGTCTCCACGGACCTCGAAGCCGAGGGCGTCGCGGTAGAAGGCCAGGGCGGCGTCCGGGTCGTCCTGCGGAAGGAAGCTCGCGTGAATGGTGATGTCCATGGCCGTCACGCTAGTCCCGGCCCGGGAGACCGCGCTTCTCGATTCCTGACCGGTCTGGTCACCTGTTTCGACACGCACGACGGCATCCCCGCCGTCGCGCTCGTCGCCTGCTCGCGGTAGGTGCTCGGCGGCATGCCGACGAGCTCGGTGAAACGCGTCGAGAAGGTGCCCAGCGACGAACAGCCGACCTCGAAACAGACCTCGGTGACACTGAGGTCGCCGCGCCGCAGCAGCGCCATCGCCCGCTCGATGCGCCGCGTCATGAGGTAGCTGTACGGCGACTCGCCGTAGGCCTGCCGGAACTGCCGGCTGAGGTGCCCGGCGGACATGTGCACGCCCCGGGCGAGCGCCTCGACGTCCAGCGGCTGGGCGTACTCCCGGTCCATCCGGTCGCGGACGCGGCGCAGCCGTGCGAGATCGCGCAGGTTCGGCGCCGGGTCGGGTCTGCTGGCCACACAGGAGATCGTACGTCGTCGCCGGGGCCGACATCTGTCGACTTCGTACGGTCGCACCGGCGCGAAGGGGCACAGTCCGGGAACCGTTTCCCGGTCTCCGCCGGGACGTCCGGGGACGCATGCCGCCCCGGCAGCGCCGGGCTCGACACCGCCCCCTTGCCCGCTGGTTGAAGCGCATGACACTGTGCTGCACCGCGGGCAGCGACATGGCCGCCGTCGCCGCGGCCTCCGCGAACCGGGTGCTGCGCCGCACCTGACGCCTCCTGGTCACAGCGGTGACCGCGAGGCATGTCGCGTTCGTACGCCGCACGGAACTCGACCTCGTCTCCTTCGACGACCACACGCCGCGACTGCTCGGCATTGGTCTTCCCCTGGGAGCGACTGGGCTTCCTCGTCCTGAGCGTCCTGCTCAGTGCGACTGCGGTATCCGACCCTCGATGGATCGGATTCGTCGGCCTGGTGGCACCCCATGCGGCCCGTGCTCTGGTGGGCGGACGCCACGTGCGGGTGATTCCGGTCGCGGTGATCCCCGGCGCCACCCTGGTCCGCGTCGCGTACCTCCTCGGCCGCACGGTGATCGCCCCGGCCCAGCTGGGCGCCGGGGCTAGTGACGGCGATAGTCGGTACGCCGTACTTTTTCCACCTGCTCGTGCGCAGCCGCCGATAGCGGTCGGTGCCCGCGTCGAACCGCCTGGGGCGGCCTGCCGGCGGGCCGCCCCAGGCGGTTCACCGCGTCCGCGCGCCTGTCTGGGCGCGCCGGCCCATCACGACCTTGACCGGCAGCAGCAGGGCCCAACTCCACATCGCCGCGCGCGGGGAGACGAAGGCAATGCCCACCGACGCCCCGAAGACGACGATCGAGATGACGAGGTCGGCGACCACGGCACGGCCCACATGGTTGCCGATGGGCTCGTGCTGAAGCCGCGAACGCCTCCACACGAGGGCGAACAGCGCGAGATGCAGCAGGTTGGTGACGGCGATGGTGCCCGCGTACAGCGCCACGGAGACCGTACGGGCCGGGTACTCCGCCAGCAGGGACGTGGGAAAGGGCAGCAGCGCGATCGCGCCGAGACCGGACAGCGACACCCGCAGAACCGCGTCATCGACCTGGCGTACCCACAGAAAGATCCTTCGGTGGTCCATCCAGAACGCCGCCAGGATGGTGAAGCTCAAGCCGTAGGCCGCCACTTTGGGCCACAGACCGCGCAACGACTCCTGGAAGTCGCGTATGCCGAGATCGTCCGGTACGGCGACATCGAGCACCAACAACGTCATCGCGATGGCGAAGATGCCGTCGGACAGGGCCAGCAGCCGGCCCGGGTCCCCCGCCAGGCCCGCTGTCTCAGGTTCGTCGATCCGCGCCACGCGGCCACGCTACGGACGTGACGCCGCCCTTTCCGGTCACCGCTCCGGGCCCTCCCCCGATCGCTCCAAAGGTGTGGCAGCCGCCGGACTGCCGGGTCCTGTCCGGCGAACTCCGTGTTCGTGACGGCGCACGCCGCGGACCTCCGCGCGCCCCGGCAGGCTTGCGCATGGCCGGTGCCCGAGATGCGGTGCCGCGACCGGGTAGAGGTCACAGCACCCGACCGATGAGGGAGCGTTCACGTGGACATCGAGGCACTGCGCCAGGACACCCCCGGATGCGCAAACCGGGTGCATCTCAACAACGCCGGAGCCGGGCTGCTGTCCCGGCGGACGCTGCACACGGTGACGGCGCACCTGGAGCTCGAGGCGTCCATCGGTGGCTATGAGGCCGCGAGGCAGGAACGCGAACGGATCGACGCCACGTACGAACACCTCGCCGAGTTGATCGGCGGACGGGCCGACGAGGTGGCCCTCTTCGACAACTCCACCCACGCCTGGAACGCCGCGTTCTACTCGCTCCCCTTCCAGCCGGGCGACCGGATCCTGACCGGCCGCGCCGAGTACGGCAGCAATGTCCTCGCCTACCTCCAGACCGCCCGGCGCACCGGCGTCGAGGTCGTCGTGGTCCCGGACGACGCGTCAGGTCAGATTGACACCGCGGCCCTCGCCGACCTGATCGACGCGCGCACCCGGCTGGTCGGCATCAGCCATGTCCCCACGAGCGGCGGCCTGGTCAACCCGGCGCAGGAGATCGGACGGATCGCCCGTGCGGCCGGGGTGCCGTTCCTCCTCGATGCGACGCAGTCCATCGGACAGTTCCCCGTGGACGTCGAGGCCCTCGGCTGCGACATGGTCACCGCTACCGGCCGAAAGTTCCTGCGGGGGCCGCGCGGCACCGGATTCCTCTGGGTCAGGACGGAGATGCTCGACCGTCTCGACCCGTTCGTCAACGACATCGAAGCCGCCACCTGGGACGGCGGCAACGGCTTCAACTGGCACCAGGGCGCGCGGCGCTTCGCCTCCTGGGAGATGAGCTACGCCAACGTCCTGGGCCTGGATGCCGCCGTGGTCCAAGCCCTCGAACTGGGCATGGACCGGATCGGCCGGCGGAGCATCGCGCTCGGCGCCCGGCTGCGCGACCGACTCGACGCGCTGCCCGGTGTCACGACGTACGACCTCGGCCGCGACCGCTGCGCCATCGTCACCGCCAAGGTCGAAGGACTGGACACCCACGACCTCGCGGCTGTCCTCGCGCGCCACGACATCAACGTGTCGACCACTGTCGCCGAGCACACCCAGTTCGACACCCTGAACAGGGGAGTTCACCCGCTGGTGCGTCTGTCCCCGCACTACTACAACACCGAGGCGGAACTGGACCGGACCGTCGAGGTCGTCGCGGAGGCCGCGCGGAAGGCCTGACCGGGACCGCCCACGGCACCGGCATGGGCACCCGCGCTGCACGACCGCGCGCGCCTTTCCGGGCGGAGGCCCGACCCCGACGCGGGCAAGGCCTCACTCACCCGTCCCGACGCCTTACGGCAGCGCCGCTCCGCGGGCCGTGATCCACAGGTCGTACCACTCCTCGTGGCTGAGCCGCGGCTCCGCCGTCGCGGCATCCCGGCAGGCCCGGATGCGTTCGGGGCGGGCCGTGCCGATGACCGGTGCGATGTCCGCGGGGTGTCGTTGCAGCCACCACAGCAGGATCGTTTCGGGGGTCGTGTCCTTCTCCTTGGCCAACGCCTCCACGAGCCGTGCGGTCGCCTGCTCCTCCGGTGTCTCCTGGCGCCCGGAGTAACGCCCTTGGGCGAGGGCGCCCCACGCCTGGAGCTGCACTCCGTTGGCGCGGCAGTACTCGAGCGTCCCCAAGGGAAAGCCGCCGGCCGCCGCCTGCGGGGTGTTCACCACGACGCCCGCCTCGACCCAGTCCCGCTGCTGAAGACTCATTTCCAACTGGTTGGCGACCAGGGGCAGCTCCAGCGCCCGCTGAAGATGTGCGATCTGCGCGGCGCTCATGTTCGAGACACCGAAACGCCGCACGAGTCCCTGCCGGTGCAGTGACGTCAGTGCCTCGGCGACATCGTCGGGATCGGCCAGCGGGTCCGGCCGGTGCAGGAGCAGGACATCGAGGACGTCGGTACGCAGCCGGGCGAGGCTCTCCTCCACGCGCTCCACAATGGTGGTGCCGCGCAGGTCGTAGATCCCCGGGTGGTCCCCGTCGGCGAGACGGATGCCGCACTTGGTCTGCACGTCGATGCGGTCCCGCAGTTCCGGCGCACGGCCGAGGATCTCGCCGAACACTGCTTCGGCCTTGCCGTTCCGGTAGATGTCGGCGTGGTCGAACGTGGTGATGCCACTGTCGAGGGCCGCCTCCACGGCGGCTTCCGCGACCGCGATGTCCTTCGAGGTGTAGGGCTCGTGGTCCCAGCTGCCGCCGAGCCCCATGCATCCGTAGAGGAGCCGGCCGGTCCGTGTCTGTTCCGCCATCGTCGTCACGGCGCCACCCTACGACCGGACCCCGGTGAGGGACCACGCCGAATTCACCCGTTGCGCGTCCTGACCTGGGCACGGCCGAGGGCCGGTGCCTGGTGTCGCACCGGCGGACGGGTTACGGCAGCTCGCCGCGTGTCCGGCAGAAGCAACCCTTCCGCATGCGCCGCGGTCTTAACGGGCACGGTCGTGAACGTCGGGCGCGGAGGGCCCCTGGGGCGCCTCCGCCGACGCATACGGGTAGACGGCTGATACGGGTGGACCGACGGAAAGGACGTAGTCCATGGAGTTCGATCCCGGCCTCTGCCTGGATGTTCCGGAAGACTTCGACGATTCGGATGCCGACAGCCAGGTGCATCCGATGGCCAGGAAGCTTTTCCCCGCCGCAACTGCCGCGGAAGCTTTCGGGAAAGCCCAGGAGTGGGTGGCGGAACAGAAGGTCTTCCTCGTCGACGTGGCGTGGGACTACGCGTACGACGAGGACGAGCCCTACACGCTGAGCATCTATTTCACGTTCGAGCTGGATCCCGAAGACGGCTGACCACGGCTGGGACGTCCTTCCTCGACGACCCGTCAGGCAGGTGTCGACGCCCGGGCAAAGGAGCCGGACCACCGGTGTGCCGCGGTCAGTTCATCCGCCGGCGAGCCTGCCGCACCTCGCGGTCGATGGCCCACGCGTCGGCGACCGGGCCGATGTGGCCGAGCTTGTCGGGATTGATCACTCCGCGGATGGTCTGAATCCGCCCGTCGAGGACGTCCAGGGCCAGAATGTGAAGCACCTTTCCGTCCCGGTCCCGGAAGACCGCTCCGGGCCGGCCGTTGATCTGGTGCGGCTCGAAGGACACGTCGAGCCGGACCACGCGGAGGATGAACGTCGCGAGCAACCGGGCCACCTTCTCCGCACCCGTCACGGCCCTGGCCAGCTGCGGGGCCTTGCCGCCGCCGTCCCCGACCAGCTGCACATCGGCGGCCAGCAGAGCCTGCAGTCCTTCCACATCGCCGTCCTTCAGGGCGTCGAAGAACCGCGTCGCCAGTTCCCGCTGCTCCTGCCCGTCCGCCGCGAACCGCGGCCGTCCGGCCTCCATGTGCCGCCGCGCCCGCACCAACAGTTGCCGGCACGCCGCCTCCGAACGCCCCACCGCCGCGGCGACGTCGTCGAACCCGAAGGCGAACACCTCCCGCAGCACGAAGACCGCACGCTCCAACGGGCTGAGCCGCTCCAGCAGCAACAGCGCGGCCATCGACACCGAGTCGGCCAGTTCCACCGCCCGCGCCGGATCCTCGTACGGATCGCTGAGCAGCGGCTCGGGGAACCACGGGCCCACGTACTCCTCCCGTCGCACCCGAGCGGAGCGCAGCACATCGATGGCGATCCGCGTCACCGCAGCCGACAGAAAGGCCTTGGTCGACGTGGGCCGGGTCGACGAGCCGTCGAACCGCAGCCATGTCTCCTGCACCGCATCCTCGGCCTCAGTCACACTGCCCAGAATCCGGTAGGCGATCGAGAACAGCAGCGGCCGCAGTTCCTCGAACTCCTCGACCTTGCTCACGCCAACCCCTCCCTCACATCAGGCCGATGGCCGTTTCAGTGGAACTGTCCGGGCTCGTAGCTGCCGGCCGGCTGCTGTGTGATGACATTCATCCTGTTCGCCATGTTCATGAAGGAAACCAGGATCGCCAGGGCCGTGAGCTGCTCCTCGTCGTAGTGCTTGGCGGCGTACGCCCACACCTCGTCGCTGACCCCACCGGCCCCGTCCGCGACCCGGGTCCCCTGCTCGGCCAGCGCCAGCGCGGCACGCTCGGCCTCGGTGAAGACCGTGGCCTCCCGCCACGCGGCGACCAGATTCAGCCGCACCGCGGTCTCACCGGCCGCGGCGGCGTCCTTGGTGTGCATGTCGACGCAGACAGCGCAGCCGTTGATCTGACTCACCCGAAGGGCCACCAACTCCTGGGTCGACATCGGAACCGGCCCGTCCTTGAGCTCCTTGCCCGCCGACATGACGTACTTGATGACCTTGCCGGCGGTCGGGCTGGCGAAGTAGTTCAGTCGCGCGTCCATGGTGTGCTCCTCTGCGGTGGTCAGTGGGTACACACCTGAGACGAGGTGGCGCGACGCGGTGTGACATGGACGGGTGTGACCTGCGTCATCCGCGCTCACAGGCCTGCCGCGGCGGTGCTCAGCGCCCGTAGGAGGTGGCCACGTGCGAGGGGGTCCTTCTCCAGGATGAAGTCGGAGACCTTCCAGAACTCGTTCAGCCGGGGATGCTGCAGGACAGCCGCGCGGTCGAGCTTGAGCCCGAAGAGCGGCCCATCGGGATGAGCCAGGCCGGCGGTGACCAGCGTGGAGGCAGGCGTGGTCTGGCCCATCACGGGGCCGACACGGCGCGCAGTACACCGCGTGTGGAGCACCGTCGGCATGAACGAATTTCCAGGACCGTTCGACGGGTGCCTGGCAGCAGTCGCAGGTGAACTCGCGTGTCCGGCGGTCGGGACCGAAGGTGAGCAGCATGCCAGACGTCATGCGGGACGTGCCAATCAGTGGATCCGGCGGGGCCGGCACCTGCTCAACGGTCCGTCAGGTCCGCTACCAGCAGCTTGTCGGTGCGCGGTCAGCAGCGGCGGGTCTGGTACGGCACAGGAGCGAGGCCCTGTTCGGGCTGTGTCGGGCACCGGCGCAGGGCGACCAGGAACGTCAGCACGATGCCGCCCGCGGCGGCGAGGAGCGCGGTTCTGATTCCCTCGGCGGTGGCGGCGTGGAGCTCCTCACCGGTGAGGCCGTCCAGACCCGCGGTCGCGACCAGGACCAGGATGGCGAGACCGACAGCCGCGCCCGCTCCCGAGCCGGTGGACGCGATGCCGGAGGCGATGCCTTGTTGCCGGTCAGGGATTCCCGTGGCGGCGGCGATGAACATCCCGGTGAAGACCACTCCGTCGCCGACGCTGAGCGCCACGAGGCCGGGGACGAGTTCGACGTAGGTACCGTCCGGCGAGATCGCGAGGCCGAGTCCGACGGCGCCGAGCGCGCCGATGATGTGAGCCGCGGCCAGAGTGCGCCGAAGACCGAACCGCGTCACGAGCTGGCCGGCGAAAGTCGAACCGGCCACGACCACTGCCGTGGGGATGAGGAAGCCGGCGCCTGTCTGTAACGGGTCGTAGCCCAGGATCTCCTGGAAGTAGATGGACAGGAAGTAGAGCACGGAGCCGAAGGTCGCCATGAACATGAAGGCGATGAACACACCAGTGATGAGGTTGCGGTTGGAGAGCAACTCGGTCGGCATCAACGGGTCGTTGCTGCGCCGCTCGATGACGAAGAACGCTCCGAGGAGCAGGATGCCCGCCACAGCGCTCACCACAATGCCCGGCGAAAGCCACCCCAGTCCGGGGCCCTGAACGAGGACGAACACGATGAGCGTGACACCGAAGGTGACGCTGAGCGCCCCCGGCAGGTCGAACTTGCGTTCCCTTTCGCGTTCTCCGTCCCGAGGAATGATGACGAAGGCGAGCACCAGCGCGGGCCCTGCCAGGGCTACGTTGACAAAGAACACCGCCTCCCAGCCGAACGCCTGCGTCAGAATCCCACCGAGCAGCACACCGATGACGAGCCCCGCCGCACCCGACCCTCCCCAGATCCCCAACGCGCGGTTGCGGGCCCGGCCTTCGGCGAAGGTGGTGTTGATGAGCGCCAGGGTAGTGGGAAAAACGAGAGCCCCGCCGAGCCCCTGAATGGCGCGGGCGCCGAGCAGCATTCCGGGCCCGGTGGCGAGCCCTCCGACGAGGGCGGCCGCTGCGTAGAGCGCAAGGCCGGTGGCGAGGACGCGCCGCCGTCCGAGCAGATCGGCGGCACGTCCACCGAACAGCAGGAAGCCGGCCGAGGCGACCGCGTAAGCGCTGATGACCGACTGGAGTGTCTGCGCGGAGTAGCCGAGATCACGGGCGATGTCGGGAAGTGCCACGACCACGATGTACTGGTCGAGCGAGACGATCAGCATGGCGAAGGACAGCAGCGCGAGCATCGCGGTCTCACGGTTGCGGCCAAGACCATCGGGCGCAGACGTCTTACTGGATGGCACGGCAGCACTCCTGATGATCGAAGTCATGTCTGCGCTCACGGCGTGCAGCGAAGTCCCGTCGAATGCGGCGCGGGGCGGCCTGGGCCGAGGATGACGGTTGCCAAGACCCTATACAGCGGCCGCTCACCATTCCGGTCAACGACCCTCGCGCGTCATCCGTCGCTCAGGCCGACCTTGCCGTCGGCGTCGGCTGCGTCCCGGAAGCCCAGTCCCTCCTCGCTCCCGTCGCGATCCGCTCTCGCCCAGTCCCGCCAGATGCTGGAGAAGATCGCGGGGACGACCTTCCCCGCCTCGTTCTCCGACAGGGACGCGCTGCTGGTCGGCACCGGACGGCGCGCCCTGACCGACGGGGAGAAGACCGTACTGGGCGGGTGGGCGGTGACACTCCCGCTCATCATCGGCTGACTGCGGGCGCTGGACGGGACGGTGCGGCTTGCATCAGGCGTCGCGTTCTCATCGGCAGCACCCTGAGGGACGGCTGAGCACCTGCGTGTTCTGTGTGAGCGGCCGGGCTGTCGCGCAATCGTGCGGACCGCAACGGCTACCCGATCAGCGTCTCCTTCGGGCGGACCACACAGAATTCGTTCCCCTCCGGATCGGCCAGCACCGTCCACGATTCGCTGCCGGTCTGTCCGACGTCGGCCAGGCTCGCGCCGAGGGCGAGGATGCGCTCGATCTCGGCCTCCCGGTCCTCGGCGGCGGACGTCAGGTCGAGGTGCAGACGATTCTTGACGACCTTTCGGTCCGTCACCGGCATGAAGCAGATCCCCACGGGCGCGGTCTCGTCCGGCCCGATGACGACCTCCCGCTCCCGCTCGGACAGGATCCGCCAGCGCAGCACCCCGGCCCAGAACCGGGCGAGGGCAGGCAGGTCGTGGGCGTCGATGACGATGTGATGCAGCGAGACAGGCATGTCGCCCAGTGTGCCCGGCGATCCCCCGGACAGGGGCTCGACGTCAGGGCCCGGCCGGGCCTGCTGCGGCAGCCGTGCAGGCGCTGTCCTCCAGGTCACGTTCCAGCGCACACGTCCAGCTCACCGACTGTCTGTCCCCCGCTGGTCTCGCCGTCCACGCACCTGGATTCCGAGCGGCGCGCTGCAGGGGCTCGGGAAGACAGGCGATGGCCGAAGCGAATCTAGGCGCAGGTCGGGCACAGTCCGCGGTAGGTGACCTCGACCTGCGACACGGTGAAGCCGAACCGTTCTTCCGTCGGGAGGTCTGCAAGCGGATTGCCCGTCGGGTGGACGTCCCGGACGGTGCCGCACTGCGAGCACACGAGGTGCTGGTGTGGGTGGTGCGCGTTCGGGTCGTAGCGCTTCGCGCGGCCGTCCGTGGAGACCTCTATGACCTCACCGAGCAGGACCAGTTCGCCCAGGGCGTTGTAGACGGTCGCCCGGGAGATCTCGGGCAGCCGCTGCACGGCGAGGGCATGCACCTCGTCGGCCGTGAGATGCACATGGTCGCCGGCGAGAACCTCCGCAACGACACGCCGCTGGGAGGTCATCCGCCAGCCACGCCCTCGTAGTCGCTCCAGCAGGTCACTCATATCGGTTCACCTATTCAGATGCGGCGGGATACCCGAAGGCTACCCGGCGGACGCCAGGGTTCCGATTGAATACGAGCTTGGCACACGTGTTGACCTGGACTCTGTCCATCGTAGGATCGGTTCCGGCAATAGCCAAGGGACAGGACTGTTCCCGACTGTTCCCGCAGGACAGGAGAGAAGACGTGACGCGACCACCGCCGAGCGGTTGTGCCGGGCCGGCGCGCAGGTGACGGCCGCCGCCCGCGTGGCGCTCCCCGAAACCGGCGGAACGGCGGACGTCCTCTCATCGAGACGACTCCCTCCGAATCCCTCCGGGACGAGCGATCGCGTGAGCCGCATCACACCCCCGCCCGGCGCGGAACCCTCCACGTGCCCGTCGCGGCAGGACTCGCACCCCGGGTCCTGCCGGGCAAGCACCACCGGCCCGCGGACTCGCTTCGAGACCGCGCTTCGCGTCGTCGCCCGCAACGGCCGAGCGTCCCGCACGACAGCCGCCCGCCCGCCGGTGACGACCACGGCCTCCGGCTCACCAGGCCCACCTGACCGACCGGGCCTGCACGACCGTTCCACCGACCGCAGTACCTGAGCACAGCGATCCGCCCCCTCCGGAAGGATTTCCATGTCCGAGAACCACGACGCAATCGTCACCGACCCGAAAACGGAGGGCTCAGGCGGCGGCTGCCCCGTCGCGCATGATCGCGCCGCGCACCCCACCCAGGGCGGTGGAAACCGCCAGTGGTGGCCGGAGCGGCTCAATCTGAAGATCCTTGCCAAGGACCCGGTCGTCGCCAACCCACTCGGTGCGGAGTTCGACTACGCCGAGGCGTTCCAGGCCCTCGACCTGGCGGCGGTGAAGCGTGACATCGCCGAGGTGCTCACCACCTCGCAGGACTGGTGGCCCGCCGACTTCGGCAACTACGGCCCGCTGATGGTCCGTATGGCCTGGCACAGCGCCGGCACCTACCGCATCAGCGACGGCCGCGGCGGTGGCGGCCGTGGGCAGCAGCGCTTCGCCCCCCTGAACAGCTGGCCGGACAACGGCAACCTGGACAAGGCCCGCCGTCTGCTGTGGCCGGTCAAGAAGAAGTACGGCCAGTCCATCTCCTGGGCCGACCTCATGATCCTCACGGGCAACGTCGCGCTGGAGACGATGGGCTTCGAGACCTTCGGCTTCGCCGGCGGCCGCGCCGACGTCTGGGAGGCCGACGAGGACGTGTACTGGGGTCCCGAGACCACCTGGCTCGACGACCGGCGCTACACCGGCGACCGCGAGCTGGAGAACCCGCTCGGCGCGGTCCAGATGGGCCTCATCTACGTCAACCCGGAGGGCCCGAACGGCAATCCGGACCCGATTGCCGCGGCCCGCGACATCCGCGAGACGTTCCGCCGCATGGCGATGAACGACGAGGAGACAGTCGCCCTCATCGCCGGTGGTCACACCTTCGGCAAGACCCACGGCGCCGGCCCGGCCGACGCGGTCGGCAACGACCCCGAGGCCGCTTCCATGGAGGAGCAGGGCCTGGGCTGGAAGTCCACCCACGGCACCGGCAAGGGCGGCGACGCGATCACGTCCGGTCTGGAGGTCACCTGGACCACCAAGCCGACCCAGTGGAGCAACGACTTCTTCGACATCCTCTTCGGCTACGAGTGGGAGCTGACCCAGTCCCCGGCCGGCGCCAACCAGTGGGTGGCCAAGGGCGCCGAGGAGATCATCCCCGACGCACACGACGCGTCGAAGAAGCGCCTGCCCACGATGCTCACGACCGACCTCGCGCTGCGCCTCGACCCGATCTACGGGCCGATCTCGCGCCGCTTCCACGAGAACCCGGCCGAGTTCGCGGATGCCTTCGCCCGCGCCTGGTACAAGCTGACCCACCGTGACCTGGGCCCGAAGTCCCTGTACCTCGGCCCGGAGGTCCCGGCGGAGACGATGCTGTGGCAGGACCCGCTGCCGCAGGCCGAGGGCGCGGCCATCGACGCCGCGGACGCCGCGGCGCTCAAGGCCAAGCTCCTGGAGTCGGGCCTGACCGCCTCGCAGCTGGTCTCCACCGCGTGGGCGTCGGCCTCGACGTTCCGCGGCAGCGACAAGCGCGGCGGTGCCAACGGTGCCCGTATCCGTCTGCAGCCGCAGAACGGCTGGGAGGTCAACGACCCGGACCAGCTCGCTCAGGTCCTGCGCGTCCTGGAGGGCGTCCAGTCGGAGTTCAACTCCGGTGCCAAGAAGGTCTCTCTGGCCGACCTGATCGTCCTCGGCGGTGCCGCCGCGGTCGAGAAGGCCGCCAAGGACGCCGGCTTCGACGTGGAGGTCCCCTTCACGCCGGGCCGTGTGGACGCGACCGAGGAGCACACGGACGTCGAGTCGTTCGCCGCGCTGGAGCCGTCCTCCGACGGGTTCCGCAACTACCTCGGCAAGGGCAACCGCCTGCCGGCCGAGTACCTGCTGCTCGACCGGGCCAACCTGCTCACCCTGAGCGCGCCCCAGATGACCGCCCTCGTCGGTGGTCTGCGCGTCCTGGGTGCCAACCAGGGCCAGTCCTCGCACGGCGTGTTCACGGACACCCCGGGCGTGCTGACCAACGACTTCTTCGTCAACCTGCTCGACCTGGGCACGACGTGGAAGTCGACCTCCGGCGACCAGACGACCTTCGAGGGCCGTGACGCCTCGGGTGCCGTCAAGTGGACCGGCACCCGTGCCGACCTCGTCTTCGGCTCGAACTCCGAGCTGCGCGCCCTCGCGGAGGTCTACGCGAGCGACGACGCGAAGGAGAAGTTCGTGAACGACTTCGTCGCGGCGTGGGCCAAGGTCATGGACCTGGACCGGTTCGACCTCGTCTGATCCGAGGCGTCCGGGCCGGCTCGTGCTCGTACGAGAGCGAGCCGGCCCAGGACGACGGGAGGGGCTCACAGCCAGGCGGATGTGTGCCCCTCCCGTCGTTCGTGCGCGTGTCTGCCCGAGCTGTGCGCAGGCGGAGGTGACGACTGCGCCCCCCACCCCTCGTACGGCGGACCGTCACTTGCCACACCTATCGTTTCTCGATAGATTTCCATCGCTGCTCGATCGAAGGAGACGTGATGGGAAAGCTGACAGTCCTTGCGCTGCGGGCTGTACTCGTAGGCCTGCTCGCCGGTTCGGTGTTCGTCCAGGCCGTGATGGTGCCCCTGTTGGCCATCGACATGGAGAGTCTCGACCCGGACGTCGCGTACCTCCGCACCCCGTTCCTCGTGATCACGGTTCTCGGCATCGTGACGGTCCAGGTCGTCCTGGTCTGCGTATGGCGGCTGGTGACGATGGTCCGACGCGGCACCGTCTTCTCCGACGCCGCCTTCCGGTACGTCCACATCGTGATCGGCGCGATCGTGGCGGCAGCGATCCTGCTGTTCGCGCTCGGTGTCGTACTGGCTCCGGGAGAGGCCGTCCCCCCGGGGATCGTCCTGCTGTTGGGCGGGGGCGTCATGGCGGTCCTGGGGGTCGCGCTCATCGTGCTGGTACTGCGGATGCTGCTCGCCCAGGCCGTCGCGCGCGACGTCGAGGCGGCGCAGATGCAGGCCGAGCTGGCAGAGGTGATCTGATGCCGATCGCCGTCGACATCGACGTCATGCTGGCCAAGCGGAAGATGTCCGTGGGCGAGCTCGCGGACCGCGTCGGGATCACGCCGGCCAACCTGGCCGTGCTCAAGAACGGCCGCGCCAAGGCGGTGCGCTTCGCGACGCTCGCCGCGCTCTGTGAAGTGCTCGAGTGCCAGCCGGGAGATCTGCTGCGCTGGGAGTGCAAGGACACCGCAGACGTCTGACGCCCGCCGTCGGCGGTCGACACGGTCGGCCGCCGGCGGCAGCATTCCCGCGTCCTGGTCGAGGCGGCGAACGAGCGCATCGGGCAGCGGTTGGCGGGCGCGGGCAGCGCCGACTTCGACAACGTGCCGGTGAGCAGGGCGGATCATGTGCTGTGTGCGCCCTTCCCCGCGACGAGCACACCACACCCCTTCACCGCCCTGGCGCCGCTCGCCCTTCGGCTTCTGCTCGCTCATGTCGCGCTCGGGCTCACCGAGGGGGCTCTCACAGAGGCGCGGGACATCAGCCGTACGACACCGCCCGTCCCGGCGGCCACCCCAATGGGCGGTGCTTACGTAGAGCGGCCGAGCGACGATCCGTACCTCCTCCTCTCCTACGGAGAACTGGCGATCGGCACCCACACCGCCGCGACGGTCGTCGAGCACGCGACGCAGGAACTGGCCGATGCGGTGGCCCTGGGGCCGGAGTTGCGCGTCGACCATCATGCGGACGTCGCCGTGCTCGTCTCCGCCGCCGAAGCGGTCACCGGCAGAACCGCCGTGGACACCACCACGCGCCTACTGCAACGGACCACCGCGCCGACGACTCGGACGGAGCCAGAGGACTCGACAGGTTCTGGCGCAACGCGCGCGTGCTGACCGCGCAGATGCCCGCCGCCCACCGTCTGCGCGACATCGGCGACCACTTCCTCAACGACGCACGCCATCCCTTCGCAGCGCGCGTCACGAACTGCATCCCCAGCGGGCGCACGACGACGGCTACGGCACCTCGCCGCGTTGCCGGATCGCCGAATACGCCCAGTACGAGGACAACCATCCGCCCTGCCCCACACCGCATCCGCCGCCGCACGCCGATCCACCGGGGACGGGACGGCCCGTAGGCTGTGTGCCATGACGCGCGCTTGGATTTCGCCTCTGCTGCTCGTGCTCTGCGGCTCACTCGTGGCGACCGGGCTGATCCGCGGAGGGAGCCCCGGTACCGCCGTAGCGCTCCTGCTGCTGTTCGTGCTGCTCGCGGCGGCGAACTCGCCACTGATCTTCCCGAGGTCCATCGGTGCGAAGGAGGCGCAGCGCCGCAGCGCGGTCGACGGCCGGCCCATCGTCTTCTGGCGTCCGGGCTGCCCGTACTGCCTTCGCCTGCGCATCCGGCTGGGCCGGCGGGCACGCCAGGTGCACTGGGTCGACATCTGGCGTGACCCGGCCGGTGCGGCCGAGGTGCGGGCGGTCAACGACGGCAATGAGACCGTGCCGACGGTCTTCATGGCGGGCCGGCCCCATGTGAATCCCGACCCTGCTCGGGTGCGCGAACAGCTCGACGCTTCTGTGTGACGGGGAGCGGGGCAGTCCCCGCGCCGGCGTCCTCTCTGGCAGCTCGCGTCCGGACGACCGCCCGCTCGGCTCAAGGAGAGGGAGCGCGCCTCCCCTTCTCCCCCGCCCCCGAGCGGATGTAGTTTCCCGTCATGACTGACGATCTTGCCTATGCGGGTGTCGACGGACAGGCGAAGGCCGTCCGCGCCCAAGATGTGTCGGCTCGAGAACTCACCGAGCTGCTCCTCACCCGTATCGAACAGCACAACGGCAGCCTCGCGGCCTTCACCGTGGTGATGGCCGAACAAGCCCTCGCCGAGGCCGCCCGCCGGGACGCGACCCCGCGGGCCGACCGTGGCCCGCTGCACGGAGTGCCCGTTGCGATCAAGGAGGAGAACGACGTCGAGGGCCAGGTGACGACGTTCGGGACGGCCGCCAACAACCGGCCCGCGGCAGCCGACAGCGAGGTGGTACGCAGGCTGCGCACAGCCGGGGCCGTAGTCATCGGCAAGACGAACATGCCCGAGTTCGGCCTCTTCCCCTTCACCGAGTCGTCGGCGCACGGCGCCACCCTCAACCCCTGGGCACCCGGGCATTCGCCCGGCGGGTCCAGTGGTGGCTCGGCCGCGGCCGTCGCGGCCGGCCTGGTGCCTGCCGCGATCGGCGGCGACGGCGGCGGATCGATCCGGATTCCGTCCGCCAGCTGCGGCTTGTTCGGCCTGAAGCCCTCGCGCGGCCGTGTCAGCACCTCCCCGCATCCCCACCTCTGGTGGGGACTGGGCGTGCTCGGCCCCCTGACGCGCTCCGTGCTGGACTCCGCACTCGTCCACGACGCGATCCGCAGCTCTGTGCCCGGCGACATGTTCCGGGCCACCGACCCGGCCACCTCGTTCGCCACCGCGGCGGCCACCGAACCGCGGCAGCTGCGGATCGGCTGGTCGACCAAGTCGGCCTCTCTCGGCGTACGACCGGCGGCGGACGTCGTCCGGGCAGTCGAGGAAACGGCATCGTTGCTGGCGGAGTTGGGCCACCACGTCGAAGAGGTCGACCCGCACTACCCCGACCCGACGGCCGCGTTCATACCGCAGTGGTTCGCCGGTCTGCGGACCGAGGCCTTCGCGATGGACCACTACGGCAGGCTCGAGCGGCGGACCCGCGAGACGGTGCGACTCGGCAGCTGGGTCCGGCCCCGGGTCACTCGCTGGGCCCTCGCACAGGGCGAGCGGACCGCCGCCAAGGCGAACAGAGTCTTCGAGCGGATCGATGTGCTGCTCACCCCGACGATGGCGGGGCTCCCGCCGGCGACCGGGCAGCTCAGCGGCACCGGCACGGTGCGTGCCGCGCTGCGGTCGATGCCGATGATCGCGTACTGCGCGCTGTGGAACGTCACCGGCAACCCCGCGGCCTCGGTGCCGGCGGGCTTCTCCCCCGACGGGCTGCCCCTCGCGGTGCAACTGGTCGGCCGGCGGGACGACGAGCCGACGCTGCTGTCGCTCTCCGCGCAACTGGAGAATGCGCGCCCCTGGGCCGGACGGAAACCGCCCGGCTATCCCGCTCAGAGCTCGTAACACGATCATGGGCGGCCTTCTTGAGGTTGTCTCCAGCAATGAGACTGCAGGCCGACGAGATGAAGGGAGCGTGGAGTTGGTTCGGCGTTCCCCACGGACGGCAAGGCGCTTGACCTGGTGGAGCAGGGCGAAGGTCTGCTCCACGACGTAACGGAGTTTGCCCGGGCCCTAGATGTTCGGGGCGCCCTTGCGGGAGGCGACTGGCAAGATCCGCCGCTTGCGCAACTTCCGCCGGTTGGGATTGGAGTCGTAGCTCCCTGTCACCGAGAAGTGAGTCGGGGCGACGGCGCAGGCGGCCGGGTCGTCCGGCCATGGGCGGGATGCCATCGACCAGTGCGAGGGTCTGGGTGACGTCGTTGACGTCGGCCGCGGTGGTACGGCGGAATCGTCACGTCGGTCACGCCGGACCAGGGCACTTCAACACGATCACGTTACGAGCTCGTAGGACACGGTCCAACACCGCAACCGTCTTTGGCGTGACCGGTTGCCAGGCTGTTCGCCGGCCTGGGCATGGATGGGCTCTTGGTGATGTCAGGGCGTAACGGGGAGGCTAGCGAGGTGCCGCGAGTACGTCCCGGAGTACGTTCTCGAGCGTGACGCGGGCCAGCTCGTGTCTCAATGTCTCCTCGATGCCCTCGTAGACGCACTGCATCGCCGGCTGGATGCCATAACCCACCACGCACCCCTGGTCCGGGGCGCTGCGGTGCATCGCGAACAGCGGGCCGGGTTCCACTGCCTCGTACACGTCGAGCAAGGTCATCGACCCCAGCTCGCGCGCCAGCGACCAGCCCGCGCCCACACCCCGCCGGGACTCCACGAGCCCGGCTCTGCGCAGCTCGCCGAGCAGCCGCCTGATCACCACGGGGTTGGTGTTCGCGCTGGTCGCGATCTGCTCGGAGGTGGCGACCTCATGGCCCTGGCGCTGGTAGAGACCGATCCAGGCCAGCGCGTGGGCGGCAAGGGTCAACCTGCTGTTGGCACTCATGAACCCCTCCTCTCGGCCGCAACGCTTCATGTTACGACAGTGCAGTCGTAACAGTAATAGTTGCAACCGGCTGTCGTAACAATTAGTGTTATGACTGGTAGGAAGGGTCAATCAACGAGGTGAGAAGAATGAGCAAGCCACTTACGGGCAAGGTCGCCCTGGTCACCGGGGGGTCGCGCGGACTGGGAGCCGCGACCGTACGCCTGCTGGCCGAGCAGGGTGCCGACGTCGCCTTCACCTACGTCAGCTCCGAGAAGCAGGCGCAGGCCGTCGTCGACGAGGTGCACGCCAAGGGAGCGAAGGCCATCGCCTTCGCGTCCGACCAGGCAGACACGAGCCGGGCGCCGGCGCTGATCGACGACGTGGTCGCGCACTTCGGCGGCCTGGACATCCTCGTCAACAACGCGGCGATCTCCGTGGCCGGCACGGTGGACGACCCGGACGCCGATACCGCCGCGCTGGACCGGATGCACGCCACCAACTACCTCGGCGTGATCGCCGTCATCCGGGCCGCCTCCCGAGTGCTGCGCACGGGCGGCCGCATCATCACGGTGAGTTCCGGACTGGGCTCCCGGGTCGGCGCCCCCGGCCTTGCCGACTACTCGGCGACCAAGTCCGGGATCGAGAGGTACACCATGGGCGTCGCACGCGACCTCGGGCCCCGGAACATCACCGCCAACGTCGTGGAGGCCGGACTGATGGAGGGCGGCATGCAACCGCCGGACCCCGAGACCCTCAATGCCCTGCTCAGCTCGCTGTCCCTGCAACGCATGGGGCACCCCGACGAAATCGCCGCGGCGATCGCCTTCCTGGCGAGCCCCGCCGCGTCGTACGTCACGGGCGCGGTGCTGGACGCCCACGGCGGCTACAACGCCTGAACCAGAACCCCTGCCGCGCGCCCCGAAGGACATCGCGCCTTCGGGGCGCGCACCACCGACGACCCGCGCGTGCGTGGACACGCCTCGAGAAGCCCGGATCGTGATCGTGTCACGAGCTCTCAGGAGCTGATGAATGCGAGCTTCCTGCCGGGCAGGGACTCCTCCTCCGTCCTCCTGTCCCTGGTCCGCTCCGGCGTTCCCGCTCGGTGCTCCCGGCCGGACGAGCGTCGGCACGCACGGCAGCGGAGCTCCGGCAGCCAGGAGCGGACGGACGACGCCCGTTCGGCCCCTCCCACGGTCAGGCTCCTCGCTTGAGTCCGGACGGCCGCGTAGAAGAGACAAGGGCGCTCACACCGGGCGCCCGGAGCCGCCACGTGCGCCCGCGGGGTCGCTTCTTACGCCACGTCAGGGAGCCACCCGATGAAAGCCCTTGTCGCGCCCGACTACGTTCCGCTGGACCAGGTCACGGTCACCGACCACCCGACCCCCACCCCCGGTCCGGACCAGGTCCTGATCAAGGTCGAGGCCGCATCGCTCAATCCGCTCGACCTGATGCTGATCACCGGCGCGGCGAAGGAGAACTTCCCGGCAGAGCACCCGCTGGTGGTCGGCATGGACGCCGCGGGAACCGTCGTCGAGGTCGGCGAGAACGTCACTCTCTACTCGGCGGGCGATCCGGTCCTGGCCTTCACCGGAGGCAGCGCGGGCGCCGTCGCCGAGTACACGATGGCCTCGCCCGGGCCGATGCTCGCCCGGCGTCCCGGAGGTCTCGACTCTCTGCACGCGGCGGCCATTCCCGAATCCGGACTGACGGCGGTGAATCTGCTCCGTGCCGTCCGGCCGACGGCCGACGAGAGTGTGCTCGTGGTCGGGGCGACAGGCGGGATCGGGATGTTCGCCGTGCAGTTCGCCCACGCGATCGGTGCCCGCGTGATCGCCACCTCGACCGCCGAGGACGTGGAGTATCTGCGCGGTCTCGGTGCCGACGACACCGTCGACTACAAGCGGACGGATGTGGTGGAGGAGGTGCTGCGTCTGGCGCCCGACGGCGTCGACGTCGTCATCGACCTCGTGAACTCGGGTGAGGGGCTGGCGAGTACGGCACGCGCGGTCCGCCCGGGCGGCCGGCTGGTCTCGCCGCTGTACGGGCCCGCCGACCTCGGACGTGACGTCGAGTCCGTCTACATCGGCTCGTTCCAGGCACAGCCCGGCGAGCTCGACGACCTCGCTGCACGGGCTGCGGACGGACGGCTCCGGGTGGAGATCGGCGCCCGCTACCCCTTCGCGAACGCCCCGCAGGCAGTCAAGGACTTCGCCACCAAGCACATTCGGGGCAAGGTCGTCGTCACCATCCCCTGACCGCTCCCCCGACCACCCGGCGGATCACACGTGCACCCGCCTGCCACGGTGCGCAGCACGACAGACTCGTACTACAGACCGCCGGCACTCTCCGACAAGGCGCTGCGGCGCCGCTGACGTAGGACCACCCATCGACCGACCGAGCCGTGCAGCGGCGCAGCACAACGAGCGTAAGGGCACACCGTGGACCTGTTTCCCGCACTTCCACTGTCGGAGTGGAAAGACTCCAAAGAGACACTGCACCGGTTCACCCAGATCGTCGGCAAGATCCGGCTGGCGGGGAGCGTACGGCGCAACCACTGGTGGAACGTTCCGTTCCATCTGACGGGGCGGGGCATCACGACCCGCCCCATGGGTGGGGCGTACGGCACGTCCATCTTCACGATCGACTTCGACTTCGTCGACCACCGGCTGACGGCGCACTCGCTCGACGGCCTGACCGCTTCGTTCCCGCTCGTCGGGCAGTCCGTGGCGTCGTTCTACCGCGAGACGCTCGACGCCCTGCGCGCGGTGGGTGCGGCGGCAACCATCGCGCTCCCCCACCCCTTCGACCTGCCCGACGCCGGCCGGGCGTTCGCCGACGACACGGAGCACGCCGCGTACGACCCGTTCTGGATCAACCGCTACTGGCAGGTGCTCAGCCAGGTCAATCTGCTGCTGGAGGAGTTCTCCGCCGGATTCTCCGGGAAGGTCAGCCCGGTCCACCACTTCTGGCACACCTTCGACATCGCTGTCACCCGGTTCTCCGACCGTGTCATCGACCAGCCGGCGAGTGTCGACCCGGTGACCCGTGAGGCGTACTCGCGTGAAGTCATCAGCTCCGGCTTCTGGTTCGGCGACGACACGTTCCCCCAGCCTGCCTTCTACTCCTACGCGGCACCCGAGCCCGGCGGGCTCGGCGAGCGACCTCTTCGTCCGGAGGCCGCACAGTGGGTGGAACGAGGTGGCAGTCATCTGGCCACGCTGGACTACGAGGACGTCCGCAACAGCCCGAACCCGCGGGACACCGTTCTCGACTTCTACGAGTGCGTCTACCGGTCCGCCGCCGAGCTCGCCGACTGGGACATCGACCGCCGTGCCTGCCCCGGAGGTGTCACCGACCCCGTGCTCCGCTCCTGAGGGGCGGACCCGCCGCACCGAGGGCTTATTCGTTTGCCGCAGGCCGAGGCCGTCGGATAGGAAGCGTGCATGCTCAGCGGCAGCAAGGTCGGGCTCAGGGCCCGGCACGAGGACGACATCCCGATCCTGCGGGCCGAGCTCTACGACGACGTGGTCAACGCCTCCCGCTCCGAGGGCAGGCCGTGGCGGCCGATCACTCCCGGCACGAAGGACTCGCGGCTCGTTGTGGACGACAAGGAGGAGGGACACGTCCCGTTCTCCGTGGTGGAGCTGGACGGCGGCGCCCTGGTCGGCACCGCGGTGTTGTGGGGCATCGACAACCACAACCGGTTCGCGCACATCGGGTTGGGGCTGCTGCCGTCCTCCCGGGGCAAGGGTTACGGCACGGACGTCGTCGCGGTGCTGTGCCACTACGGTTTCGTCGTGCGCGGACTGCACCGACTGCAGATCGAGACGCTGTCGGACAACGTCGCGATGCTGCGCTCCGCCGAGCGCAACGGCTTCGTCCGCGAGGGCGTGCTGCGCTCCTCGGCCTGGGTGATGGGCGAGTTCCTGGACGAGGTGCTGCTCGGGCTCCTCACGCAGGACTGGAAGTCGGATGCGCAGGTTTGAGGGGCCGCTCGATTGCCCGGGGGCGGGGCTCACGGGGACGGCCCCACACCGCGTGATCGATGGGCCCTGCCGTCAGCAGGACGCCGGCTGACCGCGTGGCGCGCCGGACGTCATTCCAGGCCGCGCCAGACGTTGTCGAAGGCGGCCTCTTCGATGTTCCGTCGTTGCCGTACGGCCTCAAGTTCGACCAGTGCGTCGTTGACCCCGGCGAGCACTGTCGCCACGGAGTCGTCGGTGACCTCCGGAGAATCGCTGCCCTGCTCGCCACGCACTCCGATGGATTCCGCGAGGGTTGCGAGGACGGGCTCACGCGACCCCCAGCGCTCCATCGCCTCGGTGCGAGCGGGCGATGTGGCCACCACCGGCGGACCGCCCCGGAAGGGGTGACTGCGGCTGCGCGGCCTTGTCACCAGTCCGTCGTCCTCGAGGGCGGCCGTGTAGGCAACGGCGAGGCCCTTGCCTCTGCGCCACAGCCAGTCGCCGACCGACTCGTACGGCTCGTCCCAGACGAGTGAGTCGGCGGCCTCGGCCAGGAGACGGTCGGCCGGTGCCGGCTCGGTCCCGGGAACGATCCGATCGTCGTCCAGCCCGATGGCCTGGGCATCCAGAAGGTCGATCAGCTCGGCCCCGGCGAGAGCGAGGGACAGGTCGCCCGATTCCACAGGTCCGCTGGTGGCGCTGTCCATGGCGACGATCAGCAGGGTTCGCGGCGTGGTCATGTAGGGCCTCACGTCCACTGTGTCGACGGTGATGCCTCCTACGAGCCTACGGAGCACGGGCGGCACCCGCATCCGCGCTGTGTCGCGGGCTCACCACCATTCGGGAGGTACGCCCGGCCTTGCTCGGCCGCACGCCGTTGAAGGGGCGGAGTGGCGTCATGAGCGGACGAGGGCCGGCCCACGACCTCGCTCAACAACTATCCCGCTATCGTTCCACGTCCCTGCTCGCCCGCGAGACGAACGGCGACCTCGCCCTCGCGCTGCAACGGCGGCGCACCCGCGCCGCCGGAGCCGTCACGGACGCCGACAGCACGCTCATGGACGATCTGGCCCCGTGGCTCGCCGCCGAATACACCGCCGCGCACGGCGAGAAGAGGCCCCGCCCGCCAAGAGCTCTGTCGATCCCACCCGGTCCGATCCTCTACCCCGTCCGCGCCCGGACCGCAAGTCGGTGCCGCCGCGCGGGACTCCAAGGACGGCTCTAGCCTGAACGTGACTGTCGCCATCGGATGGCAGGAGGCTCGCCGTGGTGAGTTCACCGAAGAGTTGGCGCAAGGCGTGCGTAGCTGTGGCCGTAGGGGCGGCGCTGGTCATACCGGTAACGGCCGGAGGCGCGTACGGTGCGCCCACCCCGGACCCCTCCGGCTCGGTATCGCCCTCCCCGGGCGCCACATTCCCGAACCTCGACGCGTCCGTCTCCGCGCGCCTGGACACGGCCATCCAGCAGGTGATGCGCGAAGCGGCGATACCTGGTGTGACGGTGGCCGTGTCGGCGCCCGACAAGGGGACTTACCTGCGGACCTTCGGTGTCGCGGACAAGAGCACCGGCGCGCCCATGGAAGCCGACATGAACATGCGGATCGGCAGCGAGAGCAAGACGTTCACGGTGACTGCCCTGCTGCAACTGGTCGACCAGGGCAAGGTCGGGCTGGACGACACCATCGACAAGTACATCGCCGGCGTCCCCAACGGCAACCGGATCACTCTGCGTCAACTGGCGGGCATGCGGAGCGGCTTGTTCAACTACACGATGGACGACGACTTCGTCAAAGCCTTCCTCACCGACCCCCGGAAGCCCTTCACACCACAGCAGTTGCTGGACTACGGCTTCAAGCACCCGGTGAACTTTCAGCCGGGCGCGGAGTTCCAGTACAGCAACACCAATCTGATCCTGCTGGGTCTCGTCGTGGAGAAGACGAGCGGAATGCCGCTTCAGGACTTCATCTCACAGAACATCACGCGGCCCGCCAGGCTGCGCAACACCTTCCTCGCGACCGACGCCACGTTCCCGAATCCGCACGCGCAGGGCTATACGAACCAGACTCCCGACGGCAAGATCGCGAACTCGACGGACTGGGACCCCTCGTGGGCCTGGGCCGCGGGAGCGGTGATCTCCAACCTCCAGGACCTGCGCTCATGGGCGCGCATCCTCGCCACGGGCAGCCTGCTCAAGCCCGCGACCCAGGCACAACGTCTCGACACCGCCCCGACGACCGTCCCCGGCGCCTCCTACGGCCTGGGCATCTTCAACGTGCAGGGGTGGATCGGGCACAACGGTTCCCTGCCCGGGTACGAGTCCCTGACCATGTATCTGCCCGAGGCCGAGGCCACGCTGGTGGTGCTGCTCAACACGGACGTCGTGCACAACGAGGAGGAGCCGAGCACCCTCCTCGGCCAGGCGATCACCAGCATCGTGACGCCGAACCACGTGTACAACCTCCCGGTGGTTCCGGCCCGGCCGACACCGAGCGCGACGCCCTCCCCGTGACGCAGGAGGGTGATCCCGCCCCGGGATGCAGGCGCTCGCGGAAGCAGGTCAGGGCGGCCGGCACATCGTCGCCCACGCCCCCGCTCTTCCCTACGACAAGCGCAGCCGGTCAGGTCCGTCACTCGCAGGCATTCGGTCGCACAATCGGTTCCTAAGACGGCATGACACTCGCATATCCGCATATGCTGGCACCTTGGCCCGTCCTGCTCAGGAGGTGTCGTGCCGCGCAACACGAAGTTCTGCTACACCTGCGACTCCGACGAACCGCATCGCCCGCTGACCGGCCGGGAAAAGACCTGGCTCAAGGAACGCACGAGCCTGAGGCACGTCGGGGGGTTCTTCATGTGCACGGCACCGAACTGCCGGAATGTGCGCGGCGGCTTCAACAAGCGCCCCTTCGACCCCGTCATCCGCATTCCGCTGCCCGACTGACCCACTGCGCATCCGGTGCACGGTTCGCTGCCGCGCCCCCCGCCGGTGGACCGCACCGGCGACCGCTCGGGGAGTGATCGCGGCAACCCTGCGACCGGCGAGGAAGATGCGGGGGAACTCGGGTGACGCCCGGGGGGACCGACCGTAGGCTCCCGGTGAGGGGCGGGTGCAGTGGAGATCACGGTGCAGTGGATCAGGACGTCCTGGACGAAACAGTCCCGGGGCGGGGAGGCCGCTGCCCGCAGGAACGCGGCCCAGGCGGGCTTCTCGTTGCCCCAACTGCCCGCTGGGTTCGCCCACGTTGTCCGCATGGCCGAGGATGACGAATTCGAGCCGGGTGCGAGCCAGAAGGCTCTCCGCGACATCGACATCAGCCTGCGGGACGAAGGAGATCGGCTCCGGGTGCTCGCACGCGTGGAGCCACTCTTCGGGTTGCCACCTCGCCGGCGCCGACCGCCGGCGGTTCGGCTGTACCACGGCCAGTGGGTCCGGTGGCAGTTGAACTACAGGTTCACCAGTGCCCTGGGCATCCGGGACTGGTCGTACTGGCTCGACACGTTCAACATCGCCTACGGCACCGTCGACCGGGACGTCTTCCTGTCGGAGCCGACGGTCGTGATCGACGAGTGCGGTCCGGTCCGGTAGCGCGGCGGATTGCGACCAGCTGCCGGTTGCGCCCTCACTCCACCGCTGAGGCGGCGTGGCGGATCACCAGAGGCGCCCCGTCCGTGCCCCCAACACTCGGCGACCTCACAAGCGCCGCATGAGTGCCACTACCTTGCCGAGGATCCGTGCCTGGTCGCCGCGCAGCGGCTGGTAGGCCGGGTTCGCCGGCATCAGCCAGACTTCGCCCGCTTCGCGGTGGAGGCGCTTCACGGTTGCTTCGCCGTCGAGGAGGGCCGCCACCGTGTCACCGTGGTCGGCGGTCTGCTGGCGGCGGACGGTGACGATGTCGCCGTCGCGGATCGCCGCGTCGATCATGCTGTCGCCGACCACGGTCAGCGCGAACAGCTCGCCCTCGCCGACCAGTCGCCTCGGCAGGGTCAGGACGTCCTCGACGGATTCGTCGGCGAGGATCGGGGGGCCGGCGGCGATGCGTCCCAGAAGCGGCACATCGGCCGTGTGCCCCTGTGTGCGGGGCGGCGCGGGCGTGAGGCCGGTGTCGGAGCTGAGGCGTCGGCGGACCCGGTAGGCGCGGGGGCGGTGGGGGTCACGCTCGACGAAGCCCTTGCGTTCCAGCGTCATCAGCTGATGCGCGACCGACGAGGTCGACTTGAGGTCCACCGCTTCGCCGATCTCGCGCATCGACGGCGGATATCCCTTGCGGGCCACGGTCTGCTCGATGAAGTTCACCACGGCGGCCTGCCTGCTCGTCAAACCGTCCGCGTCCGTCTGCCCGCCCGGCGGGCGTCCCCGGCGCGCTGGTTCGTCTGCATGCATGTGTCCCACCCCTGCCCTTGATCCTTACGCAGGGACACTAACCCGCCAAGTGACGCAAAGGGAACAGGAGGGACCTTCGCCGGCCGGTGAGCGGGGTCGAGGGGGTACGGTCCGGGCGGCGGCTCGACGGGCCCAGCAGCGCGCCGTACTCCCCGGCAACCGCCGAGCGCATGGTGCGACGTGATTCCCTCACACCCGCTGGTGTCGGGTGCGGCCGGACGTGACCGTGAGCCGCCTACTCGGCCCTCTGCCTGCGCACCATCTCGGTGATCCAGATGGGCGCGAACGGAGACGTGCAGCCCGGGGACGTCGGGTAGTCCTTGAGCACCTCCAAGCGCTCACCGATGTCGAGCGCGCGGGTGCGGTAGTCGGCGTGCTCGATGCCGATCTGGGCCAGGCAGTGGTTCATCGCCCACTGGAGACGAGCCGGGGCGTCCTTCATCCCCGCCTCGATGACATCGAGGAGTCCCGCGAGGTCGAGGCCCTCGGGCTTCTTCGCGACGCGTTCGGTGGTCAGCGCCCAGCCGGCGCTCGTGACCATGGGATCCGGATCGGCGAACCACGCCTGACGCAGGTCCTCGGAGTGCGGGTTCTTCTTGACCACATAGTTCACGAGCCAGTCGTGCACCTTGGGAGTGCGCGCCTCGCGCAGCATCGCGTCCAACGCGTCACGGTCGAACGCCTTCGGGCGGCAGATCAGGAGAGCCAGCAGTCTCGCCGCGGTGTCACCCGTCTCCCAGAGACGGCACGAGAGTTCCTGCTGCGTCTTCAGCCGCTTCGCGAGCGCGCGCAGCTTGCCGAGATTCACGCCGTGATCATCACCGTGCCGCTCGTTCACCGCCCGTGCCTTGGGGTCGTCGAGGGCGGCCAGCTCGGCCATCACCTCGGCCACCGTCGTCTCGGTCGGCGTCGTCACGGCCATGTCAGCCTCCAGTTCCATCACGTGCGTGGTGCAGCCTACGACGGAGGCGGACCTCTGTCGTACACGCCGGGGCTGCGGCCGCCATCGGCACGAGACCGGTCCGCGGTTCACCTCAGTGCGGGCCCATGGCTCGGCCCGGCTGCCGGATGCGGGGCACGAGGCGACGGCGTTCGGCCAGGGCGCTGACGCCGGTGATGAGGAGGGTGACAGTGACGCCGCCGAGAATAGCGACCGAGGCGTTCGCCAGGTCCAACACCACGGCGGAAAGGGACGCGGCGAGGCTGTAGCCCACACCGCCGACCGCGTACATGACGGAGTAGGCGGCAGCATGCGCGTGCTGAGGTAGGCGTTCCCGGAGGCTGAGCATGCGGGCGACCATGACTCCTGCCTGGAAGACCCCCGTCAGCAGAAGGCCTGCGGCGATGCCTGTCACACCGGGGAGCACGGTGACCAGACCGAGGCACCCCGAGGTGACGACGAGGAACACCAGACTCTGGGTCCGTACCGAGCCCGGCCAGGTCCGCAGGCCGTAGCAGAACGCGCCCGCCGCGCCGGCCAGTGCGAAACCGGCGAGCAGCGGCCCCGCCCACCCCACCGCGATGTGCCGCTCCTCCAGAAGAGCCGGCAGGACCAGTTCCGCGGTGGCCAGCATCGACATGGAGGCCGCGCTGGTGAGGTAGACGGGCCAGCCGGTGAGCAGGGTCGCCGCCATCGGCCCGCTCGGCGGTCCGGCAGACTCGGGCTCCCGCGGTTCCGGGAGCCGGAGCAGCAGGATCGACGCGCCGGCGGCGAGCAGCGCGACCACCGTCAGCGGGGCCCCCGGGTGCACCTGGAGAGCCAGGAGGACCACCAGGCCCGGCGGCCGCGGCCCAGACGACCTGCGTCAGCATGGCCTCGGCACTCAGTGCGCGGGGCACCGCGTGGTCGGCTACCAGACGGGTCAGCATCGCTCGCACACCTCCGGGGCAGGCTGCCGGAGCCACGCCGGCCACGAAGGCGAGACCGATCAGCACGGCGGGCGGGGCGGAGACCGCGAGCGGCAGCGCACCGAAAGCACTCGCCCCCGCCATCAGCCCGAACGACAGTTGCCGCCGCATACGGCCCCGGCTCAGACGGGCCCCGAGCAGAGGCGCCCCGACCACCTCTCCCAGGACGTACACCGAGGCGAGGAGCGCGCCGAAGGTGTAGCCGTACGGGCTCTGCCGGGTCAGAAACACGAGGGCCAGGGGTGCCATGGCCACCGGGGTCTTGCTCGCCAGTACGACCAGGCCCCACCGCAATGGCTTACGAGCCATCAAGTCCCGATAGCGGGTTGCGGATGTGGACAATTCCATCGACCTTTCGCACATCCGGGCGCGTCGTCACGCTGTCGCCGAAGCCGCTCCTGGGCGGCAACTCACCACGCGATCAGACCTGTTGACGTCGCCTGGGGGCAACGCCACACCGATTGTGTGCGGCGGGCCCGCGTTGGGGAAGAGGATCCCGCGCGGCCCAGCAGGTGCCCACCTCGACCCGTACGGCACAGGTCGAGGTGGAAGCACCCGCGAACGGGCCAGGCACACAAGGACGGACCCGAGGAGGCTGTACCGGACGGGCCGGGTGCGAGCCGGCGCGGCCATGAGCGGGGCACCGACGGCCATGCCGATCGCCCGGCCCGGGCGTGGCGTGCCGATTGTTCCGCCGCGCTCCGCCGGGAGCCAACCGTCACGCTCCGCGACTCAGATGGCGATCTGTCGCCCAGGCGGTGACACTGAGTGCATCAGTGCCTGAGACAGGTGAGCCATGACTACCGTTGAAGAGACGATCGACGTCGGCGTGCCGGTTCGTACCGCCTACAACCAGTGGACCCAGTTCAAGAGCTTCCCGCGGTTCATGTCCACGGTGAAGAGCGTCGAACAGGTCCGGCCCACCCTCACCCGCTGGGTCGTCGGGCTCGGTCCGGTGCGCCGCGAGTTCGACGCGGAGATCGTGGAGCAACTGCCGGACTCCCACCTGGTGTGGCAGACCCTCGGTCGCGGCTTCAGCCATCGGGGTGAGGTGTCGTTCCGCGCCACCGCACCGGGCCGTACCACGGTCGTCGTACGCATCCATACGGGGCCGGAGAGGGCAGCGCGCCTCCACACCTCCGCCTCCGGGTGCACCAGGCGTGTGCTCCGATCCGAACTCGGTCGCTTCAAGGCGTTCATCGAGGGGCTGGGCCAGGAGGGCGGGGCCTGGCGGGGAGTCATCCGCAACGGACGCGTCGAACCCGCGGAACCGGAGCCGCCCCGAAGCCGGGTTCCGCACTGGCCTGTCGGCTGATCCGTCCGCTGGAGAGCGAGAGAGCGAGCTCGATGAAGAAGCCCCCCGGTGAAGAGCCGGACAAGCGACTGACCGTCACCCCTCCGAAGACATGGGCGGCGGGAGTGCCCGCCGTGACCCATGCCCTGGAGTACTCCCTCGAGGAGACGTCGGTCAGACGTACCGGAGTGACGCTGCTGACCATGAATCAGGTGGGGGGCATCGACTGCCCCGGCTGCGCCTGGGCGGATCCCACCCCCGGACACCGGCATCTCAACGAGTACTGCGAGAACGGTGCCAAGCACATCAACGACGAGGCGACGACCCGGCGCATCACCGCCGACTTCTTCCGCAGGCATCCGGTCTCCGAACTGGGCCGGCGGTCCGATCTGTGGCTCAACCAGCAGGGCAGGCTCACCGAGCCGATGGTCAAGCGGCCCGATTCGGACTACTACGAGCCGATCAGCTGGCACGACGCGTTCGGCCTGCTCGCCGATGAGCTGAAGGCGCTGCACTCACCCGACGAGGCGGTCTTCTACACATCCGGCCGGGTCAGCAACGAGGCCGCTTTCCTCCTGCAGCTCTTCGCCAGGGTCTTCGGCACCAACAACCTGCCGGACTGCAGCAACATGTGCCACGAGTCCAGCGGCTTTGCTCTTCACGAGACCCTCGGCACCGGCAAGGGGACGGTGAGCCTGGAGGACCTCCATCACGCCGACCTGATCTTTCTGGTGGGACAGAACCCCGGGACGAACCATCCACGGCAGCTCTCCGCGCTGGAGGAGGCCAAGGGCAACGGCGCCCGCATCATCGCGGTGAACACCCTGCCCGAAGCCGGACTGCTGGCGTTCAAGAACCCGCAGAAGGCCCGCGGTGTGATCGGACGCGGTGTCCAGATCGCCGATCAGTTCCTGCACATCCGCAGCGGAGGCGATCTCGCACTGTTCCAGTGCCTGAACCGGCTCCTGCTGGAGGCGGAGGACGCACGGCCGGGCACAGTGCTCGACCAGGACTTCATCCGCTCCAGTACCAGCGGCTTCGAGGAGTTCTACCGCCACGCCAGAACCATCGCCTGGGACGACGTCCTCACCGCCACCGGACTGACCCGGGAAGAGATCTACGACGTCCGGGACGCGGTTCTGAACAGCGAACGCGTCATCGTCTGCTGGGCCATGGGGATCACGCAGCAGACCCACGCCGTCCCCACCATCAGGGAGATCGTGAACTTCCTGATGGTGCGCGGCAACCTCGGCAAGGCCGGAGCGGGTGCCTGTCCCGTACGCGGACACAGCAACGTCCAGGGCGATCGCACGATGGGCATCTGGGAGCAGATGCCCGACTCCTTCCTCGACGCGCTGGAGCAGGAGTTCGGGTTCGAACCGCCGCGGGCCCACGGGCTCGACTCGGTGAACTCGATCAGAGCCATGCGCGAAGGCCGGATCAAGGTATTCCTCGGCGTGGCGGGGAACTTCGTCCGGGCCGCTCCGGACAGTGACGTCACCGAGGATGCCATGCGGCAGTGCCGCCTGACCGCCCACATCTCCACGAAGCTCAACCGGTCCCATACGGTCTGCGGCGGGACCGCTCTCATCCTGCCGGCCCTCGGCCGCACCGAGCAGGACATCCAGGCCACCGGCCATCAGTTCGTGACGGTGGAGAACTCGATGAGCGAGGTCCACACCTCCCAGGGGCGCCTGGAGCCGGCGTCCCCGATCCTTCTCAGCGAGGTCGCCATCCTCTGCCGGCTGGCCATGCGGACGCTGGACGGCAAGGCCGGCATTCCGTGGAAGCAGTTCGAGGCCGACTACGGGACGATTCGCGACCGGATCTCCGGCATCGTGCCGGGGCTGCACGACTTCAACCGCCGGGTCTCCCGGCCCGGAGGCATCAGACTGCCGAATCCGGTCAACGAGGGTGTCTTCCCCACGACCGTCGGCAAGGCCATGTTCACCTGCAACGACTGGGAGATGTCACACGCGCCCGAGGGACATCTGCTGCTCCAGACCCTGCGCTCCCACGACCAGTGGAACACCATCCCGTACACCAACAACGACCGCTACCGGGGCATCCACGGCAGCCGCCGCGTGGTCCTGGTCAGCCCGCAGGACGTGTCCCAGCTGGGTCTGACGAAGGGCCAGCACGTCGATCTGGTGAGCGTGTGGCCGGACAACGCCGAGCGACGGGCGGAGGACTTCGTGGTCGTCCCCTACCCGACGACTCCTGGCTGCGCCGCCGCGTACTACCCCGAGACCAATGTCCTGTTGCCGCTCGACAGCGTGGCCCGGACCAGCAACCAGCCGACCGCCAAGGGCATCGTGGTCCGTCTGGAGCCCACCGCGGTCCGAGTGGAGTGACTGTCACCTGCGCGGGGCGGGCCGGTGCCCGGGGGCGTGCGGCCGCGACGGCACACGTCGCGGCCACCGGGGTCAGCCGGTGACGATGCCGGTCACCAGGTTGATGGTCGTCGCCAGGATGCTGGTTCCGAAGACGTACGAGAGCAGTGCATGCCGCAGCACGATGGACCGGATCTTCGAACTCGAGACGTCGGTGTCGGAGACCTGGTAGGTCATGCCGAGGTTGTAACTGAAGTACAGGAAGTCTCTGTATGCCGGCGGGCGTTCGGAGTTGAAGTCGATTCCGCCTGCGGGCGGTAGGTAGTAGATGAACGCATAGCGCGTGGTGTACATCAGATGGAGCGCCGCCCAGGCCATGAAAACGCCGGCGAGTGCGGTCGCCGCAGCGGCTTGGCCGGAGTCGGACTTGCCCAGAAGGAGCAACAGCACAATGGCGACCAGCCCGCACAGGGCGACCCCGACGACGACGAATTCATCGACCGCGGGCTGAAAGTCCTCGCGTTGGGCGTTGGCCTGCGTGGCCTTGGCGTTCATCGGCCACAACACGATCCAGCCCATCACCACGAAGACCGTCTCCGTGGCGGCGATTCCGGAGAGAATTCCGAGCAGCGGACCGGTCGAGAATCCCACGATCAGGCCGGTCACCGCTCCGACGACCACCGCGCAGGCAAGTCGTGGGACCGCGGAAAGCGGCAACCAGGTACTCATGGGTCATCACGTTAGCCATACCGTGATCACCCGGCCCGACAACGCACCTCGAGTGCGCGCGTGAAGAAGCGTGCCGGATGTGGCTGCCTTTGCCGGGACCGGATCCGCCCGGCGGTGCGCACCTCGTGGTGCCGCGGACAGCGCGTTCCTCGCCGACGGGTGCGGTCGGGTCGAAGACGACGTGTGCGTCCGCGCGGCCGTGCGGCGATGTCGGTGAGGCGGGGTACGAGCGCTCCGTCCGAGATGCTCGGTCGACCGACCCGGTCGCGGCCCGGTCGATGTGTGGGCGCGGGCACTCTGTTGACCCGTCTCGACGCCGAGTCGACCCCTTCGGTGTCCGCTCGCGACTGCGCTTGCGTGGCCCCGGCGACTGTCCCATAGTCCGAGGTATGGACCCGCGCGAGACGGCGCTCCACCAGGCGTACGGCCATGCCGTCCGCTGGCTGGCGAGCCTGTCCGACCGCCGGGTTCCCGCCCGGGCTTCGGTGGACGAGATCGTGAGCGCGCTCGGTGCCGAACTGCCCGACGGTCCCAGTGCACCCGCCGACGTTGTCGACCTGCTGGCCACGGCCTGTGATCCGGGACTCACCGCGTTTCCCAGCGGCCGCTTCTACGGCTTCGTGGTCGGCGGCGCCGAACCGGCTGCGCTGGCCGCGGACTGGCTGGTCAGCGCCTGGGACCAGAACGCCGTGATGTCCGCCGTCTCTCCCGCGTACACGGCCGTCGAGGACATCGCGAGCGCCTGGTTGCTCGATCTGCTCGGCCTGCCCGGTGAGTGCGCCGTCGGCTTCACCACGGGCGCCACGATGGCGAACTTCACGTGCCTGGCCGCCGGGCGCGATGCGGTGCTGCGGCAGGCCGGCAGGGACGTGGCCCGGGACGGACTCGCGGGTGGGCCGGCCGTGCGCGTCGTCGCCGGGTCGAACCGCCACATGTCGATCGACCTGGCGCTGCGCTACCTGGGCCTCGGACAGCCCGAACCGGTGGCGGCGGACGATCAGGGGCGCATCGGGCCCGCGGCCCTGCGGAGCACCCTGGCGACCGGCGGGAAGGGCCCCACGATCGTGATCCTCCAGGCCGGAGACATCCACTCCGGCGCCTTCGATCCGTTCGTCGAGTCGATCCGTGCGGCACGCGAGGCGGGTGCATGGGTACACATCGACGGCGCGTTCGGGCTGTGGGCGGCGGCCTCCCCCGCGTACGCACATCTGACGGCGGGCTGCGTGGACGCGGATTCCTGGGCGACGGACGCCCACAAGACCCTGAACGTCCCCTACGACTGCGGGCTCGCCATCGTGCGCGACCCGTTCGCGCTCCGGACGGCGATGGGTCTGCATGGCGACTACCTCATCCTGCACGAGCGCGGCGACCCGAGCGACAAGGTCCCCGAGCTCTCCCGGCGCGGCAGAGCCTTCACCGTGTGGGCCGCACTCAGGTCCCTCGGCCGGTCGGGGGCGGCCGACCTGGTCGAGCGGCTGTGCCGGCATGCCTCGGCGTTCGCCGCCGGTATCGCGGGGATGGACGGCGCGACGGTGCTCAACGACGTGGTGTTCACCCAGGTCTGCGCGGAGTTCGGCGGTGACGAGCGTACGGAACGGGTGCTCGCCCGGCTGCTCGACGACGGCACGGCGTGGATCAGCGGCTCCACCTGGCACGGCCGACGCGTCGTGCGGATCTCGGTGAGCAACTGGTCGACGACCGACGACGACGTGAGGCGCGCACTCGCCGCGATCCGGCGGGCGGCGGCCGACGCCTGACGCCGTCGCGCGGCCTCAGGACCTGCCACCCCCGCGCGGCACCCGACGGACTTGTTCGTGACGAGCATCGGCTCCGCTGCGGCAGTTGGTCGCCGATGCGGAAGGCTCCCTGGTCCCGCGGCTGATCCATGCCCTGCCCGTCGGCCACCGATGGGAGCGGGTGCCGGGAGTGACCCTGCTCGGCGACTCGGCTCATCCGATGTCACCGTTCGCCCGGCGAAGGAGCCAGCCTTGCCATGATCGACGGCACGGACCTGGGGCGCTGTCCGGCCGCGCATCCGCACGATGTCGAGAGGGCACTCCACTCGTACGAGGACATCCTCTTCCCTCGCGGCGAACAGACGGCCCGCCAGTCCGCGGAAGGCCTCGATGTCATCTTCAACGACGTGCTCCACAGCCTCTGTTGGACATGCTTGGCGCCTTCGACGACCGGGCCGCATGAAGCGGAACGCGCCCCGGGCGCTGCATGTCCAGGCCGTTCAGGCCACAGCCGTGCAGGTGCGGCGGGTCGCCGGGGAGGGGTGCGTGGGCGGCGTCCACCGCCGTCGCTCCCTCGCCGACGACCCGGCGCAAGCCGTCCGGCGCGGCCTCCTCGTCAGGCGCCGCCCGCCGTGCCACGGCGCTTGAACCACCAGGCGCCGCCGCCCAGAGCAGCGATGACGACGACACCGATGATGAGGGGAAGAACGGGCGAGGAGCCACTGTCCGAAGTCTCCGCGGTCTCCTCCGCCCCCTTGCCGTCATCCGTGGCAGACGCGGAGGGTGTGGCCGGGGTGGGAGCGGCCGTGGTGGGCTCGGTGGTCGGAGTGGGGCTCACCGGCTTCGCGCCCGGGGCTGCCGCCTTCAGTTCCAGCACCGGAGCCGGACTGCCGTGTCCGTGGCCGTGCCCGTCGCTGCTGGGCTTCTCCAACTCGATCCAGCGGTGCACCTCGCCGTCGCTGTAGGTCTGAAGGGTCTTGAACGCCACGGACCTGGCATCGGGGAGCTGCCGCACGACGACGGAGTAGGCGACGTCAGCGCCGACGGCGGCCTTCGGGCCCGAAACCGCGTAGCCGCGGGCCGTGGGCGTCAGCTTCCAGCCCGCGGGGCCCTTCTTGAAGGCGATGTCGGACGGGAGGATTCCCTCGGGCAGGATCACCTCCAGCTTGGTGATCCCGGCCTGATCAGACTCCGACTCGGCCGAGAAGTTCAGCCTGACGTTCTGCGCCAGGGCGGCGGCGCCTTCCGATTCGACTTCGACATGGGCCGAGGCCGGGGCGGCGAGGGCGACCGAGACGGCGAGGACGACGCCGGCCACGACGGAGAAGCGGCGCGCGATGCGCGCGCGGGTGGTGCGGGACACAGGTGACTCCCATGGTGGGTTGAGGCTGGCGGGCGCGGGAAAAGCGCCACGAGGTCGGACGGCGGGGGCGAACGCCGTCGGGGGGCCTCGGCGCACGACAGCGTGCGCCAGCACCAGGGATGTGCGCGGTTGTGACGGTGACCGCGTCCGTGCCGCCGGCACAGCGCGCGACACGACGGGGAGGATGCCGGCCGGTACCAGCCGTAGGACGACACCGCCGAGCATCTCGACCAGGAGTCCCACGAGGCGGCTCGCGGTGTCCGCACGATGCAGACACCAGGCCACCAACAGGGCGGCCATCACATGCGCGGCCGTCATCGAAGGATCGTGGTGAGCGGTCTGCCATGCCGCGCCGGGACCGTCGTGCGAGGCCGTCGCGTGTGCCTCATGGCCCGGTTCCCGCCCGACGATGCGGAGGAACCACACGTGCAGGGCGGCCTGGGCTGCCGCGGTGGCCAGGAGCGCGGTCGGGAGCGAACGCGCGGACCGCACGAGCGGCAGGGCCAGGACGAACAGCAGCCCGCCGGCGAGCAGCACGGCCCGCCACGGCACCGGATGTCCCGAGGCCAGATGATGTCCCGTGACCGCCAGCGCCGTACCGATGCCCGCGAACACCCCGGCCCGGACAGCGCACACCGGCGCGCCGCTGCTCGGTTCCTGTCCGATGCGGCGCGCGGCGCGAGTACGGCTGGTCCACGGCATGGCGGACCCATCATGGATCATCACCGCAGTTCCTGGCCCCAGGGTTCGGGAATCGCGTCCTGTAACGCATCCCACCCGCGGTGGGTCAGAGGTTGAAGCCGCCCGAGACGTCGATGTTCTGCCGCTTCTCGCAGATCGACATCCCGCTGGAGTGGCTCGACGAGTTCGGCGCCGTCGTCGTCTCCGTGGACTACCGGCTGGCGCCGGAGGCCACCGGCACGACCCTGGTCGACGACTGCTGTCAGGGCCGTGCTGGATCTTCGAGCACGCGGCGGACCTGGGCGTGGATCCCTCCCGTGTCGTCGTCGCCGGTGCCAGCGCGGGCGGCGGCCTCGCCGCCGGTGTGACGCTGATGGCCCGCGACCGCGGTATGCCGGTGATCGCCGCCCAGATGCTGATCTGCCCCATGCTCGGCCATCGCAACATCACCCCCTCCAGCCGGCAGTACTCCGGCGTGCCGACCGTCTGGACGCGCGAGATGAACGAGTTCGGATGGCGATCCGTACTCGGCGGCCTCGCGGACGAGGATGTGCCCGCCTACGTCTCCCCCGCTCTCGCGGACGATCTCTCGCGCCTGCCGACCACCTACATCGACGCCGGCTCGGCAGAGGTCTTCCGTGATGAGGACGCCGACTACGCCATGTGGATCTGGGCGGCAGGCGGCCAGGCGGAACTGCATGTCTGGGCGGGAGGCTTCCATGGCTTCGACGCGCTGTATCCGCAGGTGAGGGTATCGGCGGCGGCACGCAGGACCCGCAATGACTGGCTCGCGAGGGTGCTGACCGCTCGCGTGTGAAGTTCGTCGGCCAGGGGGCGCCCGGCCCCGCCGGTGAGGCCCCCGGGCCGTCACATCCGAGGGCCTCTGTATCCATCCTCCTACTCGGGCGGCGGGACGGTGCCTTACGGAAGAGTGGGCGGGGGCCGCGGCGTACGTCGTCACCTCCCTCGCTAGGGTGAAACGCATGGAATCCCGCCGCATGGAACCCCGCTTTTCCGCAGGTCAGGTCGTCGTCCGGCGCGAGATCCTGGATGATCGCGAGTGGCTGGTCTATCCCGTACGTGTGGTTGCCGACGATGGCCGCACTCTTGCGGTGTACCTGGCCCAAGGGACGCCGCTGACATTCGGCCGCGGCGCTTTCTCCTGGGGATTGCACCCGTGGGCGGCCTTCGACCACTCCTGGCAGTCCACCGGTGTTCTCCAGTTGCAGCGCGCGGGGGACGGATACGCGGTCTGGGCGCGTTGGCAGGGTGCCGAACTCAAGGACTGGTACGTCAATTTCCAGCGGCCCATGCGACGTACCAAGCGTGGTTTCGACACCCTCGACCATGAGCTCGACCTGCTGATCCCGGCCGACGGGTCCCCCTTCATGTGGAAGGACGTCGAACACTTCGAGGAACGAGTGCGCGCAGGCGGCTTCGGACCCGGTGAGGCGGAGGCCGTGCGCGCCGCCGCTGACGAGGTCGTGCGGCTGATCGAGGCAGGTGACTGCTGGTGGGAGCAGTGGCGCGATTGGCAGCCTCCGGCGGCGGCCGAGGTGCCCGGGCCGCTGGCCCTGGAGAATGTCACGGTGGCGGACGTCGGCATCTGACTCGGTCCACTGGAGCCCTGTGGTCCCGAGCGTTCGCTCCACAAGCGCGCAGGGTGCGGCCGCACCCGCACGCCGGGACCCGCCGCACCCGCGTGCCAGGGAAAGAGAGGCCTCCACCCCTCCTCGTCAGGGCGATATGTGAGCTGCTCAGTGCTACAAAAAGGGCATGACGGGAAATTCTCCCCTTCGCTCGGCGCTTTCCTCGCTCCGCTCGTCGGTCGCCCGGTTCTGGGGCAAGCGCCACGCGCACCCTGCCGCACAGCGCGAGCGGAGCACTCCTTCGGCCAACTCGCCCTCGGCGCCCGGGAGATCACGGCGGCGCGGACTGCGTGCCTTCCTCGGTGAGCGCAGCGCCGCCGGGCAGGTGCTCATCCTTCAGATCGTCGTCGCCGCAGTGTTGATCGCGGGCGCAGTGGCCGCGCTCTCCTTCGAAGCGCAGCACGACGGCCAGCAGAACGCCGAGAACCGCTCGCTCGCGGCCGCCGAGTCGTTCGCGGATGCTCCGGGCACCGAGGCGGCGCTGAGATCCGGGGCACCGACCCCCGCCCTGCAGCCCCACGTCGAAGAGGCCCGGCACGGCTCGGGCGTGGACTTCGTCTCGGTCATGAGCCCGTCGGGCATCCGTCTCGCCGATTCCGATCGCACGCTGATCGGTCTGCGGGCCGAAGGGATCGAACGCGCCGCGTCCGGGGAAGCCTTCACGGAGATCTTCCGGGGAGACCCGAGCAACGCGGCGCGCGCGGTCGTCCCCGTGACCGATGCCGACGGCACCGTCGTCGGTCTCGTGGCCGCCGGCGTCCGGATCGACCACATCGGCGCCTACGTCAACCGTCAGATGCCCGTCCTCTTCGGCTGTGCCGCCGCCGCACTCGCGCTGGCGACGATCAGCGCCGTGCTGGTGAGCAGGCGACTGCGCCGCCAGACCCGTGGCCTCGGCCCCACCGAGATGACCCGCATGTACGAGCATCACGATGCCGTGCTGCACGCGGTACGGGAAGGTGTTCTCATCATCGGGGGCGACGGCCGGCTGGTGCTGGCCAACGACGAAGCGCGCAAACTCCTGGAGATTCCACCGGGTGCGGAGCGGCGCCGTATCGTCGATCTCGGCCTCGACGGCGACATCGCCGAACTGCTCGCCTCGGGCCGAGAGGTGACGGACGAGGTGCATCGCGCCGGAGACCGCCTGCTGGCCGTCAACACACGGCCGACCGCACCTCGTGCGGGCGTGCCCGGCACGGTGGCCACGCTGCGCGACACCACCGAGCTGAGCGCCCTGACCGGCACGGCGAGGGTGGCTCGCGAGCGCCTCGGCATGCTCTACGAGGCGGGGGTCAGGATCGGCACCACACTGGATGTGCGGCAGACCGCCGAGGAACTGGCTCAGGTGTCGGTCCCCCGGTTCGCGGACTTCGCGACGGTGGAACTGCTGGACAGCGTCGTACGGGGCGAGGAGCCGTCGAGCGTCGAGGCGGATCTGCGGCGTGCGGCATTGAGCGGTCGCCGCACCGACAGCCCGTTCCAGCCGGTGGGCGACGTCATCGGGTTCGACATCCCCACGACCCCCATGGCCGCGGCACTGGCGAGCGGTCACGGCGTGCGGGAGGCCGACCTGATGGTGGCGCACGGCTGGCGTGCCCAGGATCCCCCCGGAGCGGAAGCGGCTCTCGCCTACGGGATCCGTTCGCTCGTGACGGTGCCGTTGCGGGCCGGGGGCGTCGTCCTGGGGGTCACCAATTTCTGGCGGACGGAGCACACCACGCCGTTCGAGCCCGAGGATCTCTCCTTCGCCGAGGAACTGGCCGCGCGTGCCGCCGTGGCCATCGACAACGCCCGTCGTTTCACGCGCGAACACGCCCTCGCCGTGGCTCTCCAGCGCAGCCTGCTGCCCGGGGTGCTGCCCGAGCAGGACTCCGTGGACGTGGCGCACCGCTATCTGCCGGCGCACGCGGGGGTGGGGGGCGACTGGTTCGACGTCATCCCACTTCCCGGCGCCCGGGTCGCCCTGGTCGTCGGTGACGTCGTCGGACACGGCATGCATGCCGCGGCCACCATGGGCCGGCTGCGCACGGCGGTCCACAACTTCTCCACCCTCGACATGCCGCCCGACGAGATCCTGGGACACCTCGACGAACTGGTCACCCGGATCGAGGAGGAGGAAGGCGGCGACGGCGTCGCGGGCGCGACGTGCCTGTACGCGGTCTACGACTCCGCCTCGGGCCGGTGCTGTCTCGCCCGGGCCGGGCACCCGGCTCCGGCGCTGGTCCGCCCCGACGGCACGGTGGACCTCCTCCCGGACATGCCCGTCTCCCCGCCGCTGGGAGTCGGCGTCCTGCCGGTAGAAACGGTCGAACTGCAGCTGCCCGAGGGCAGCGGCCTGGTCCTCTTCACCGACGGCCTCGTCGAGCACCGGGACCGCGACATCGACGCCGGGCTCCATCTCCTGCGCAGCACCCTGACCGAAGGCGGGGACCGGACGCCCGAGGAGATGTGCGAGGCCGTCGTCCGAGCGATGGTGGAGCCGGACCGTACGGACGACATCGCCCTGCTGGTGGCCCGGACCCGCCTGCTCGAACCCTGGCGGATCGCGGAATGGGATCTGCCCCTGGACCCCTCGGCGGTCTCTCCCGTTCGCGCCGCGTGCGGCCGTCAGCTGGAGGAGTGGGGGTTGGCGGACATCGCCTTCACCACCGAGCTGATTCTGAGCGAGCTCATCACCAACGCGGTCCGCTACGGCGCGGAACCCGTCCATGTGCGCCTCCTGTACGAGCGAAGCCTCATCTGCGAGGTGTCCGACGGCAGCAGCACCGCCCCGCATCTGCGCCATGCGGCGACGACGGACGAAGGCGGTCGCGGGCTCTTCCTCGTCTCCCAGTTCGCCCGGCGGTGGGGCATCCGGTACACGCCCGCCGGGAAGGTCATCTGGACCGAACAGCCACTGTTCGACGCGCCGCAGCCAGCGATGGACCAACTCCTGGACGCCATGTCGTGGTGAGCGGCGACGCGCCTGGGCGGGGTTGCGCGGGGCGGGTTCACGCGCCGAAGGAGCGCCGGGGCGGGGTGAACACCCCTTGCCGGCGCTCCTGCGGACACGATCCCGGTGCTGTCAGCTCACCGCACGCGCTCAGGTGGTTCGATGACGTGCTGGAAGGCGGTCATGCATGGAAAACAGTGTCGTTCTGTGGAGTACTCCTCCTGGTCCTCGGACCGTCGGAGGCCACAGAGCGTCTTGGTCTTGTCCGGCGCCAGCACGTGCCAGGCGGGATCCCCACCTGCGGCAGTGGCTCCGGCCCACATCTCGTACATGCCTCGGCTCCTCTGGCTAGGCAGCACTCTTCACCTACATGCCACCATGTCCGCCACCAAGGAGCGCCTTTTGTTAGGCCACCCCGGTGATACGGGCGCACGGGAGGTTTGCCCCGCTCCGCACCGTGACGGCCGGCGCGGGACAGCCTCCCTACCGGAACCAGGCCTCAGTCGCGCGGGTCACCACGTGTGGGCCACGTCCACGATCAGTTTGTCGCCGGACTGCAGCACCCGGAACGGAAGCCTCGCGCGGACACCGAGCCCGATCTGCGTGCGTCCTTCGAAGCTCGCGCCGAACCGGGTGTCCTTGAACGTCTTGTACCCGGTCACGTCCACGCCCGGCAGGGGCTTCGCGGCCCGCCCGCCATACGTCTGACGAAGCGTCATCGGGTCGTAGCTCGGGGCGGAGACATAGACCTCCAGAACGGCACCACCGCCGACCGGTATCGGGTCGCCGGAGCCGTCCTGGTGGAACGCGTCGACATAGCCGACGTAGTAGCCGAGCCTGCCCGTCGCTCCCTTGACGTCGAAGACCATGCGGTCGTAGCACTCGCCCCGGGACGTGGTCACGTTCCGCAGCGGCTTCGAGTCCGTGTCGAGGGCCTGCTCGACGGTACTGCCCCACACCGTCGAGCACGCGGACGGTGCCGCGGCGCCCGTTGCCGGCCGTGTCGCGGCTCCCGCCGGTCCCACCGCTGCCACAAGTCCCGCCCCCGCCAGCGCAAGTGCCACACCTGTTGCCCAGTGTCGCCGCATGTTCTGCTCCCCCACATCGATGAGTTACCCGTACGCCTTGTGAGACGGATGAACGACGCGTACGTTGCATAACTCGCAGCTTTCAGCCACAAAGAGGCCCAAAGACGCGCTCTTTCCTCTCTCGGGGAAGAGCTGAGGGCGGGGCGGCAACTCCGTTCGCGGCGACCGGCCCGCTACGACACACCCGCGGCTGTTGCTGAAGGGGCAGCGGATACAGAAGTGCGAGGCGAGTACCCATAAGGTGACCCCATGTCTGCCAGGTTGAGCTCCCGAAAAACCGCCGCCGCGCTCCGGACGTCGGCGCGTGTGTCCGCCGAGTTGCTGTTGGTCCTCGTCATGGCTGCGGTGGCCCTGTGGGTACTCGGCCGTATGTGGTCGGTCGTCTGGCCGCTCATAGTGGGCCTGTTCCTCACCACGCTGACGTGGCCCCTGACGCGGTTCCTGCGCCGGCACGGGTGGCGCCCCGCTCTGGCGGCGTCGGTCGTCACCGTGCTGTTCCTCCTTGTCGCCGTGGGGGTCGCGGCGCTCATCGCGGTGCCGGTGGCGTCCCAGTCCGGTGAGCTGACCGACGGTGTGGTCGAAGGCATCGCGAAGCTGCGCGAATGGGCCGCCGGGCCGCCCCTGAACATCGGCGACGACCAGATCACCAAGGCCCTCGACTCCGGGGTGGCGCGCCTCCAGAGCAGCGTCGGCAGCATTGCCTCCACGGTCGTCACAGGAGTGAGCACCGTGTTCAACGGTGTGGTCACCGCCGTTCTGGCGCTCTTCCTGATGTTCTTCTTCCTCAAGGACGGTCCGCGGTTCCTGCCGTGGCTCACCCGTCAGCTCCCCGGCCGGCTCGCCACCGACATCCCGACCGTGGCCACGCGCGGTTGGGACACCCTGAGCGCGTTCGTGCGTTCCCAGGCGCTCGTCGGTCTGCTCGACGCCGTGTTCATCGGCCTCGGCCTGTGGATCGTGGGTGTGCCGCTGGTGCTTCCGCTGGCGGTGCTGACGTTCGTCTCGGCGTTCGTCCCGATCGTCGGCGCACTGTTCGCCGGGCTGGTCGCGGTGCTCATCGCGCTGGTGTCGAACGGTCTGACGGACGCGCTGATCGTGCTGGCGATCATCATCGTGGTGCAGCAGCTCGAAGGGAACGTGTTCCAGCCCATCATCCAGAGCCGTGGGCTCGGCCTGCACGCCGCGATGGTGCTGGTGGCCGTGGCGCTCGGCGGCAACCTGGCCGGGGTCGTGGGCAGTCTGCTCGCGGTACCGGTGGCCGCGTTGATCGCGGTGGTCTGGAACTACGTGCGCGAGCAGCTCAGCGATCCGCCGCCGGCTCCGACGGCCGACGACCCCGCCGCCGTCCCCTCGTAGCGGTCGTGGCACGCGGGCGAGGTGTCAGCGCGTGTGCCCGAGTGCGGCGGCGAGGGCGTCGAGATACCGCGCGACCGGGCCGAGGGTGAGCATGCCGCTGCCGGCCCCGGCCAGTTCCCCGGCGGCGGGCAGGAGTTGCGCATACGCGCGTTCCATCGCCGTCAGGTCGCCGAGTGCGAGTGCGGCACGTGCCGCGAGGCACCACAGCGCCTCGCACAGCAGGTCGCGGGGCGGGTCGGGAAGCCGGCTCAGCGCCGCGGCGGCCTCGTCGCGGCGTTCTTGGGCGAGCAGGACCAGGGGACGCGTCCACGGTTCGTAGGGCCCCCAGTCGGTCCGGTCCTCGGCCGGAGGTGAGGGAGTGGCCGACAGGTCGTCGGCCGGCGCGGGCCCGGTCGTACGCAGCCGCAGGCACAGCAGGGTGAGGGGCAACAGGCCGTGTTCCAGGCCGGGCATGCCGGCGCCGTCGAGTCGCGCGGCGGCGGCGCGGTAGGCGGCTTCCACCTCCGTCGGCCGTACTTCGCCTGTCTCGTCGAGCCGTAGCGCCCGGTACCACTGTGTGAAGACGCCCACCAAAGGCAGCTCGTGACGCTCGGCCAGGCGGTCCGCGGCGGTCGCGTGCCGGTCGGCGGCCTCGAAGTCCCCGAGGGCGCTGCGTGCTTGGATGCCGATGAGGTGTCCGAGTACCTCGTACGTGGCCAGGCCGTGCCGTGCGGCGAGGGCGACCAGTTCGTCTCCGGTCCGTGCCCGATGCCCGGCCAGACCTGTGTGGTCGAAGGACTGCATGAACACGGCGTTGAGGGCGAAGGCCAGCAGCGCCGGGTCGTCGAGCCGCCGGGCGATCTCCTCCGCCTGCCGGGCGGCGTCGGGGCGGCGCCCCGGAACCGTGCCGCGGGTCTCCAGGGCGATCGTGGCCAACAGCCGGGCGCGCGAGGCGGGGTGAGCGTCTTCCGGCAGCGCGGCGAGCGTCCGTTCGGCTGCCGCGACGACCTGTGCGGCCTGCTCGGGGTCGTCGACGCGGGGCCAGATCGCGGGCACGTCGTAGGCGCCGATCACGCGGGCGATCAGTTCCGCGTCCGCGGACTCCTCAGCCGCCGCGATGGCTGCCACGCGGTGCCGGCGGGCCGTTTGCAACCCGCCTCCTGAGGTGACGGCGAGATTGCGCAGGAGGCTCACGGTCGACTCGAGGCGGGCGCGGGCGCCGGGGCCCACCGTCCGGTCGTAGTCGGCTGCCGCTTCGGCCCATACCCGGCCGGCCGGACCGCCCGCGCCGGCCGCCGGGTCCAGATGAGGGGCCTGGGCGCGGATGTCCGCCTCCAGACGGCGAAGCCGCGGGCCGGGGTCCACCCCCAACTGCTCGACGAGGAGGGTGCGTGCCCGGCGCAGCACGGTGAGGGCGTCGCCCTGGCGGCCGCTGCGGTAGAGCGCGAGAGTGAGCAGTCTCCACGCGTCCTCGCGCCAGGGGTGCTCGCCGACGTGTGCGTCCAGGTCGGACACGGCACGGGCGGCCGCTCCGAGTGCAAGCAGCGTCTCGGCGCGGCTCTCGGCGGCTTGGAGCCGCAGCTCCGCCAGCCGGGAGCGCTCGGTGCGGGTCCATGGTTCGTCGGGGAACTCCGCGTAGGCCGGGCCGCGCCACCACGCCAACGCCTCGTCCAGCAGGGCGAGGGACTGCTCGGGTGGCAGGGTCGCGGCTGTGGTGACGGCCCGGTCGAAGCGCCAGGCGTCGACGGCGTCGTGCTCCGCGCGCAGCGCGTACCCCGGGCCTTGGGTGACCAGCAGCCTCGCCGGGGTGCGGGGCGGGCGCTGCGGTTCCAGTCCGCGTCGCAGGGCGGACACGAACGTGCGGACCGCTCCCACGGCGCCCGGCGGCGGATCGGCCCACAGGTCCTCGACGAGGCGGCCGACGGGGACGACACGGCGGCGGGCGACGATCAGCCGGGCCAGTACGGCGCGGTGCCGCGGACCCTTCAACTCGATCGCGTCACCGGCGCGGTCCCACGCCACCACCGGCCCCAGCACCCCGAACGTGACCTGCACGCGTGACCGCCCTTCCAAGGCATCGCCCCAGGTCACGGTAGCGCGCTCACCGGATGCTCATTCGCCGCGGGGAGACTCGGAGCATCTGCTTCACCGACCGAAAGAGCACCCCCATGGCGCCTGGCATCCCCGGATTCACCTACGACCGCGTACCGGTCGCCGACGGCGTGTCCCTCAGCGTCGCCGTCGGCGGCTCGGGTCGTCCGGTCGTCCTGCTGCACGGATTCCCGCAGACGCACCTGATGTGGCGGCATGTCGCCGCCGACCTCGCGGCCGACCACACCGTCATCTGCCCGGATCTGCGTGGCTACGGAGCCAGCGACAAGCCGGTGGAGACCGATGGCACCGTCTACGCCAAGCGCACGATGGCTGCCGACATCGTGGCCCTGACGCGTGCGCTGGGACACGAGCGGTTCGCTCTTGCCGGGCACGACCGCGGAGCACTCGTCGCCTTCCGCGCAGGGCTGGACCACCCTGAGGCGATCACTCATCTGGCGTGTCTCGACGTGCTGCCCACGCTGGACATGTGGGAGGTGATGCGCGGCGTCGACGCCGCGGTCGGCTTCCACCTCTATCTGATGGCGCAGCCGCAGGGGCTGCCGGAGAAGATGATCGCCGCGGCTCCGGACGCCTTCTTCGGCCACTTCCTCGACATCTGGACCGGTGACCCCGCGGCCGTCCCCTTCGACGTGCGCGCCGCCTATCTGGACGCCTGCCGCGACGCCGTGCCCTCGATCGTGGCGGACTATCGCGCCTCCGCGGGCATCGACATCGAGCACGACCGGGCGGACCGGGACAGGGGCAGCCGGCTGACGATGCCGGTCGGTGTTCTCCAGCAGGACTGGGGCGCCGCACTCGGCTTCGACGCCGCGGCGCTGTGGCGTGCCTGGGCACCGCGGCTTCGGCACACCTGCGTCGCGTACGGCCACTTCATGGCGGAGGAGGCGCCGGCGGAGGTTGCCGGGGAGCTCCGCGCGCTCATGACCGGCTGAGACGGGCCACGGATCAGCCTTCGACCCTGCGCAGGGAGGGCAGGACCCGCGAGATGAGCAGCGCGACGTCGTCGTGGTCACCCGCGTGACGCAGCGTGCTCAGGAGCAGCTCGCAGGTTTCGTCCAGCGAGCGGTGGGGGTCGTCCAGAAGTCCCAGCAGCTTGTCCAGGCGGTCGTCGATGGACTTGTCCCGTCTCTCGACCAGCCCGTCGGTGTACAGGACGAGCTGGTCGCCCGGGTCCAGGTCGATCGTGGTGCTGTGGAAGTGGTTTCCGCCGACGCTGAGCGGGGTGCCGGTGGGCAGGTCCAGGAGCTCGCGTCGTCCGTCGATGCGCAGGACGGCCGGTGGCAGATGGCCGGCGAGGGAGATGCGGCACTGCGCGGTGTGCGGGTCGTAGACGGCGTACACGCAGGTGGCGATGGTGTCCTGCTCGAGTTCGTCGGTGATGTGGTCGAGGTGCCGGAGGACTTCGGCAGGGTCGAGGTCGAGGCCCGCGAGGGTGCGGGTCGCGGTGCGGAGCTGGCCCATGTTGGCCGCGGCGCTGACGCCGCTGCCCATGACGTCTCCGACGACGAGGGCGCTCTTGTCACCGGCGAGCGGGATGACGTCGAACCAGTCGCCGCCGATCTCGCTCGCCTTCTGGGCGGGCTGGTAGCGGGCGGCGAGCGCCAGCCCGGGCCGTTTCGGCGGCGGGTGCGGCAGCAGGCTGCGCTGGAGCGTGAGAACGGTACGGCGCTGCTCCTCCACGGCACGATGACGCTCGGTGACGTCCACACTGGAGGTCACCACCCCCAGCACCTCTCCGTTGGGTGCTTCGAGGCGGTGGAAGGAGATCGACCAGGCGTGTTCGTTGTCCGGATCGGCAAAGGTGCGGCCGCTGGTGTATTGGTCGAGGACGGGGATTCCGGTGGCCAGGACCCTGCGCATGGTTCTTTCGAAGGTGTCGTCCAGGAAGGGCAGCACCTCATGGACGGGCCGGCCGACGTGGTCGGCGGCGGGTAGGCCGTTCATCCGCTCCTCCGCCGGGTTCACCGAGACGTACCGGAGATCGGTGTCCAGCACACCCAGACCGATCGGGGACTGGGACACCAGTCGGTTGGAGAGCGCCAGGTCTCGTTCGACCTGGCGGAGCGTGGCCTGGTCGGTGGCGAGCCCGAGGGCGTAGTAGTCGCCCTGGTCGTCCAGCAGGCGCATGTTGCGGAACTCCACCAGCCGGGTGCTGCCGTCCTTGTGCCGTACGGGAAAGACTCCGGCCCAGCTCTCGCCGTTCTCCATGACGTGGGCGAACATCCCCAGAGCCGTTTTCCGCTGCTCCTCGTGGACCAGAAGGCGGCCCGCGTATCTGCCGAGAGCCTCGTCGGCGGTGTAGCCGAAGAGAAGCTCGGCCTGCGGGCTCCACAGATCGATCCTGCCTTCGTCGTCGAGGAGGATCGCCGCCACGTTCAGAACGTCGAGGAGGCCGCCCGTCGCCGCGCTGGGGGCAGGCCCCGTGTAGGGACCGGCCCGGAAAGACTCGGCCGCACCCATTCCAGGCCTCCTCTCGCATACACCGCCACCGGCAGGGCGCCGGTCCGAGCCGTGGCCCGGTTTGCGCGTCTTCGCCACCTCCATCGTCCCCCTCATGGGGCAGCTTCGGCACTGGCGGCTGGTCGCGGGTCCCGGACGGCGTGTGGAGCGGCCCCGGAGACCGGGGCCGCTCCCTGTGGATCACCACCGTCGGTGCGTCAGTGGGCGGCCCGTGGGTGACCCGTGCGGATTGCGGTCAGCAGAACCATCCGTTCTGGACCCAGCCCCGCCGGTTGATGTCCCCGTAGGCGAAGCCGTAGACCCAGTCCCCGTTCACCTTCTCGACGAGGAAGGTCTGGCCGCGGTAGAGCGTGCCCATCCACGCTCCGTGCGGTGCGGTCACACGGACGAAGAGATCGGTGGCGCAGACGGTCTCGCGTTCGCCGACGGTCCCGTTCGCGGCTCGGGCGGGCGTGACGGTGAGGGCGGCGGCGAACGCGAGGCCGAGGACGGCCGCGGCGCGCAGGGGTGTGCGTTTCATCGGTGACTCCTTCGTGGGTGCCGGAGCTGGTCGGACGCCGGGGGCTACCAGGAGCCGAAGCCGCCGAGGCACTCCTGTCGGACGTACCCCCAGTCGTTGGGGCCGAAGTCGAAGGTCGCCGCCCAGCCGTTGTAGACCGGGTGCGCTCCCCGGGTGTGCCCGACCTTGTTGCCGCGCAGCAGGGTGCGCTTCAGCCCGGTCGGTCCGTGCGCGCTGTCGTAGTTGTCGTAGAAGCTCGCGCTGTCGCAGACGATGACGGCGTGGTCCGGCGTCGTGGGATCCGCGTGGGCCGTCGACGAGGTGGCAACGATTGATCCCGCTAGCAGAGCGCAGGCCACGGCGGCCTGTCCGATGGTCTTCATGCACGTGCTCCCTGAGCAGTGGGTGGGGTGCTTCGAGAAGACGGGCGCCTGGATCGCTGCCGGTCAGATGCCGCAGGAGGGCGCGGACCAGAAGCGGGACGGGCGGTGATCGACGTGTGCGTGGTCGTCGTGGGCGGGGTAGCCCGGGCCGAGAATGCCGTTGAATCCATGGCTCCTGGCCTGCTGGGCGAGCCTGCACAGCGAGTGCGGGCCGGCGCCGAGGTCCGCCGCGTCGCCGTAGAGGTGGCGGCTGCCGGCCGCGCCCCCGACGGCGTTGTTGCAGGCGGTCGACCGGAATCCGCTGGTGACCCGGAGGGGCTGGTCACCCAGTGCGTGGCGCATGGCCTCCAGCTTCCACATCGTGCGCAGGGCGTTGGACTTGGCGGTGCCGGCGGAGACCGCGCCGCCTGCCCAGGTCGTGTTGCAGGTGTTCAGTTCGGCGTAGGAGAAGTGCACGGGCGTGCAGTCGTTGTCCTGAAGCGCGTAGATCCGCTCGAAGGTGGCGGGGCCGGCGATCCCGTCGGCGGGCAGGCCGTAGGCCTGCTGGAACCGGGTCACGGCCGCTTTGGTGGCGGGGCCGAAGTCGCCGTCGATGCCGAGTACGCCTCCGTAGCCGGGATATCCGGCGACGCGGATCTGCAGTTGGGTGACGTCGGCGCCGGCTGCGCCCTGCGAGAGAGTGCGGTTCCAGGTGTAACAGCCGTCCGCGTGAGCCGTTCCGGCGGTGACGAGCGAGCCGGCGAGCAGACCGGCCGCGAGCAGGACCAGGGCGAGGACGGATCTGACGATGCGGTGGGTCATGGGACCTCCAGGTGCGACGTACGTGCGGGGGACGGGGATCAGCAGTCGTAGAGGCTGTTGGGGTGGACCTTTTCGCAGTACCGGACGTGCAGATGGTTGTCGTGTCCGGCGTACTGCGTCGTCAGCCCCTCGGAGATGAGCTGTGGGTCGTTGAAGAAGACGAGGGCGACGTGGCCGGGGGCGGCGGCGCGGACGGCCTGGACCACGCTGCGGGTGGCCGCCCGGTCGTAGGTGGCGGACTGCCAGGTGATGCGGGAGCCGGTGCACTGGGCCGAGTCGGTCCGCACCGGCCAGAGGTCGATGTCGAGACCGACGCGGTGGCTGGCGTGTCCGTCGATGGCTCCGCCGTGTTCGAAGCCGGCGTCACCCATGGGGATCCTGCCGTTGCCGGTGGCGGCGAAGGACGCCGCGGCGGCTTCGAGTTGGGCGACGGCGGCGGCCGTGGCCCAGTTGGCGGTGGTGTTGCCGTCCGGGTCGACGTCACAGAGCCCGCTGCCGGAGCCGAAGGCGGCGTACTCGTAGTGCCACAGAAGGTTCTTCCAGGTGTCCGGCCCGACGATGCCGTCGGCGGTGAGTCCTGCGTGGGTCTGGAAGGCCTTGACGGCAGCGGTGGTCGCGGCGGTGAAGCTCCCGTCGACGGTCAGCCCGGCGCTGCGTTTGGCGTTGAGCAGGGACTGCACGCCCTTGACCGCGGGGCCGGTGTCGCCGCCCCGTACGGTGACGAACAGCCTGGCCCAGGTGGCGGGTCCGACGATCCCGTCGACGCCCAGACCCTCGGCGCTCTGGAAGGCCCGGACGGAGCCGGCGGTCCCGGAGCCGAAGATCCCGTCGGCGCTCTGGCTCCGGCCGTGCGCGGTCAGCAGGTGCTGCAGGGCGACGACGTCGGCTCCTCGGTTGCCGACGCTCTGTGTCGGGGGGAAGGCCTGGGGAAAAGCGTGGGCGGGTGCGCCGACACCGGCCATCAGGAGGACCGCGGCGGCGATGAACAGCCAGGCGCGCCAAGGGAGTCGGCCGTGGTCGCGGAGCCTGTGCCGCATGGCGCGAGCTGTGAGTGCGGGCTGCATGGCGTGCCCCTACTTCCCTGACTGGAGTGCCGACCAGGTGGCCGGTCCGGCGATACCGTCCGAGGAGAGCCCACGGGAGGACTGGTAGTCGCGGACGGCCGCTTCCGTGCCCGAGCCGAAGACGCCGTCGATGCCGACCGTGCGTCCGAGCGCGGCGGTCAGGGCGCGCTGGATCCGTGTCACGGCTTCTCCGGTCGATCCGGTGCGGATGAGTGGGGTGGAGCCGCGGGAGAGCAGGGCCGTCCACGTCCTGGGCCCGGTGATGCCGTCGGCGGGGAGCCCGCGAGCGGTCTGGAAGGAGCGGACGGCGGCCGCCGTACCGGCGTCGTAGGTGCCGGTGGGTGTGCCCGCACCCGGGTCGTGTCCGGCGCTCCTGAGCAGACACTGGGCCGCGCTGACCCGGCTGCCCGTGGAGCCGGACGTCAGTGTCGGATACGCGGTGAAGTCGAGGTTCGTGGTGGAACAGCCCGGGGGTGACGTCGTGGCCGTACGGACGTCGAGGTAGTTGCGGTCGATGCTGACGGTGACGCCGCCCCAGGTCTCGGAGACATCACCCGCGTACTGGTGGATGCGCTGGTGGTCGGCCCAGTAGCCGGCGGGGACGTAGGTGCCGGTGTTGGTGTCGGCGGCGTTGTTCCACCAGGCGTACCAGATGTGGTCGACACGGCTGTAGGCGCTGTTGCCGTACTCGGTGGCCGCGTCCCGGATGCCCGACGAGGCGCTGGAGTAGAGGCCGGAGAGGTAGCCCCGGGCGTGGAGCGCATCCGTCCAGCCGGACAGGTAGGACAGCACGGACGCCTTGCACGAGGCGGTGGACGGATAGCCCTCGATGTCGCTGTAGAGGGCGCTGCCCCCGGGGATGCCGAGCGACTGTGCGGCGGTCACGGAGGCGTCGGCGGCGGCGGCTCCCTGGGACCGGGCGGTGGCCGGCGTGGTGGACATCTTGTTGGAGAAGGTGGAGCACGGGGCCTGCTTGCCGACATCGATGGGCATCAGCCGCCAGCCCTTGGCGGTCTGGTCCGTCACCCAGTTCGCCGTGAGGTTGGGCTGACCGCAGGCACGGGTCGCTCCGCTGATGTAGACGCCGACGGCGCGGTAGGGAGAGCTCGCGTACCAGGCGTTCATGGTCGCGGCGGACGGCGCGGCGCAGGCGTCGAAGCCCTTGCCGGCGAAGGTGCCGGGCTGGGGACCGGCGGCGGCCAGGGGTAGGGCCCCGGCGCGGCCGGGCAGCGGGGTTCGCTCGGCTCCGGCGGCGAGGGTCGCGGAGTCGAGTACGCGGCGTACGGCCGGCTCGGTCTCGGGTGTGTGGGCCGCGGTGACGAGCACTCCGGCGTCCTCGACGGCGACCTTGATCTCGGCGTTGCGGGACACCGGCGTCGGCGCCACGGCCGTGCCGCCGACCGCGCGCGCCGTGGCGCCGGTGATCCGCTGCGCGGAGGATGCGTCGAGCGGTTCGACGAGCAGGCCGGCGGTTCGCCCGACAAGGTGCGCCGGGCAGTCGCTGCGTGCGCCGGGGCGCCCGAGGTAGACGGTAGGGCGGTCGAAGCGGATGCACGCGTCGGGCTGCTCGGTGAGGTCGACGACCTCCCAGCGCGCCGGCACGTCGATCGCGTAGCCGTGGTAATCGACCGTACGTGTACCGCTGTTCACCGGATCGGCCCCGGCGGGCGCCACGGCCACCCCGCCCATCAGGGCCAGGAGCATCGCTGTCACCGACCACAGACGTCGGCCCCTGACTGCACGCGGTTCCATCAGCGGTCTCCTGCCGGTTCACGGAAGTGGAGACCTGTGTCTACCGGGCGGTAGTAGCACGGTGGTTGCGCGACGGTAGCGCGGCTTGGCATGCTCACATCGGCCACTGGCAGGCAGTCCCGGGCCACGGCCGCACGATCCGAGCGCGACCTGGGCGGTGTGATGCGATACCGAATCCTCGGGCGGCTGGAAGTCTTCGACGGCACGCAGTGGACGTCCGTGAATGCGGCGAAGCAGCGTGCGGTGCTGGGACTCCTGCTCATCGACGCCAACCACTTCGTCTCCGCCGACTCTCTGATCCACGAGCTGTGGGGCGATCAGGTCCCGAGCTCGGCGGCGAAGTCCCTCCAGGTGTACGTGCACCGGCTCCGGAAGGTTCTCGGAACGGCGCAGAGCGGACTGCTCACCCGGTCCGGCGGCTATGAACTCGCCCTGGGGGATGGCGAGTCGGACGCTGAACGGTTCGCCGCCCTGACGTCCGCCGGGCGCGCCGCACTGGCCGGCGGGCAGGCGCAGGAGGCCGTGCGTATCCTGTCCGAAGGCCTGGAGCTGTGGCGCGGGCGGGCCTTCGGCGACGTCCTGCCCACCCCGTCGGTGCTGGCCGAGTCCGCACGGCTGGAGGAGTGCCGGTTGACCGCACGCCAGGCTCTCGCCGAAGCCAAACTCGCCGCGGGCATGCACGGCGAGGTGGCGGCCGAACTGGGCGCCCTGCTCGCCGAACAGCCCCTGCACGAGTCACTGTGGGCCACGTTGATGATCGCCCTGCATCGCTCGGGACGCCGATCGGACGCCCTGCACGCGTTCGCCTCGGCCCGGCGCCTCCTGCACGAGGAACTGGGCGTCGCCCCGGGCGCCTGGCTCCAGGAGGCGCTGCGGACCGTACTCGACGACACCGGACCCCGGATCGCCAAGCCCGTCTGTCAACTACCCCCCACGGTCCCGGATTTCGTCGGACGACAGACACACCTCGACCAGACGCTCGGCCTGCTCGGCAGCCCTGCCGCCGGGTCACCGCGCATCGTCGTCGTCTCGGGTGTCGCCGGGGCCGGCAAGAGCGCGTTCGCGGTGCACGCGGCGCATCTGCTGCGCGACGCGTTCCCCGACGGCCAGCTCTACGCCGATCTGCGCACCTCCGCCCAGCATCCGGCCGAGCCCGGCGACATCCTCTTCTCGCTCCTGCGCACCCTCGGGGTGAGCGGCGGCGTCATCCCCGACGGACTCGAGGAACGGTCCCGGCGCTACCGGGCCGAACTCGCCGACCGCCGCGTCCTCGTCGTCCTCGACAACGCCCACAGCGAGCGACAGGTACGGCCGCTGCTGCCCGGAACCGACGACAGTGCCGTCCTCGCCACCAGCCGCAGCGCGCTCGCGGGCCTGGAAGGGGCCCGGCGCCTCGACCTCGGGCTGCTTCCCGACGACGAGGCACACAGCCTGCTGGCCCGCGCGGTCGGCGACGACCGCACCCGGCGCTCCCCCGAAGCCGCCGCGCGCATCGTCCGCCAGTGCGGGAACCTGCCCCTCGCGCTGCGTATCGTCGGCGCGCGGCTGGCCACCCGCTCCCATCTCTCCCCCGGCCGCATCGCGGACGCCCTGGCGGACGAACGCCGGCGCCTGGACGAGCTGATCGCCGGGGATCTGGCGGTACGGGCCAGCGTCTCGCTGAGCTACGCGGCCCTCGAACCGAGCGCGGAGCGCGCCTTCCGCCTCCTCGGCCTGCTCTCCGCCCCCACCGTTCCCGGGTGGGTCGTCGGCGCCCTCCTCGACTGCGGTCCCGCGGAGGCGGAACGCGCCCTGGACCGCCTCGTCGACAACCGGCTGCTGGAGGTCGCAGCGCCCGACGCCACCGGCGAACCCCGCTTCCGTATGCACAACCTCGTGCAGCTGTGCGCGCAGGAGCAGGCCGCCGCGCATGAGCCGCCGCACGAGCAACGGGCCGCACTCGCCCGCGTCTGCACCGCCTATCTGCATCTCGCGCAGCGTGCCGACCGGGCCCTCGCCTCCGGCTTCGCGGGTCCGGTGCCGACACTGCCGGCCACCTGGAACCCGCCCGCCGCCTACGGATTGCCAGCCGGGCCGCTCGCCTGGCTGAGTGCGGAACGCACCACGGTCTGTGCGCTGGTGCGCCAGGCCGAGCCCGGCACGGCGTGGCGGCTCGCCGCCGCACTCGCCGACTCCTTCGAGTCCGCCGCGCACTTCGACGACTGGCGCGACACCCACGAGACGGCGCTGGCCGCCGCACGCGCGGCGGGCGACCGGCTCGGCGAGGCCGTCATGCACCGAGGGCTCGGCGAACTCAACACCGCCCAGGACCGCTACGGCGAGGCGATCACGAGCTTCCAGCGGGCCCTGGACGCCTACGCGCTGCGCGGGCGACCGGACCCGGGGGAGGCGGCGGCGGCCGTGGGCCTCGGAGTCCTGCTGCGGCTGCGCGGCCGGTACCGGGAGGCGTCCTGCCGGCTGGAACAGGGGATTTCCGCCGCGCGGGAGACGGGCAATGCCCGCGCCGAGGCCTACGCGCTGTGCGCGCTCGGCACCGTACATCTGGAACGCGGCGAGACCGCCGCGGCCCGTATCGCCTTCGGCCGCTCGCTCATGCTCTCGCGCACCGCGGGCTATCGCCGGGGCGAGTTCTCGGCGCAGCGCTGCCTCGGCCTCGTCGAACTCGCCTTCGGCCGGCTCGCCGCCGCCCGTGAGCGGCTGGAGACGGCCCACCGGATCGCCACCGGCCAGGGAAACCATGTCGGCGAGGTGCACGTCCTGCAGTGGCTCGGCCACCTCACCGATGTGCACGGTGACACGGAACGCGCCGAAGGCATCCTCGACGGATGCCTGGCCGCGTACCGCCGCTTCGGCGAACGCTTCGGCGAGGCGATCACCCTGCGGGCGCTGGCCGATCTGCATCTGCACGCGGGCCGCCGGCCCGCGGCCATGGAGAGCGCCCGGCAGTCGCTGGCGATCTGGCGGCGGCTCGACTCTCCTTACTGGACCGCCCGGACGCTCGACGTCCTCGCCGACATCCACGAGGAGGACGGCCCCGGCGAGCGGGCCCGTCACGAGGCGACGGCCCTGCGCGCCTCTCTCGGCCTCTCCCCCGACCTGCGCCCGGCGCTCACGCCCTCCCGGCGCCGGCTGGGCGGGCACCTGGCACCGGTGGCCGCGCACTGAGGCTGCCGGGGCGCTTGCGGGCGCGATGGCGCGGACTCGCCGGGCGAGACGAGCCGTCGGGCAACCTGCCGCCTACTGCGGTGGGTTGAGCTTGCGGAAGTACGTCCAGCTCGTCTCGTTCGGCTCGCTCCACTGCTTCGGCGCCTCGGCGAACTTCGGGTGGTGGGCGGCGATGTGGGCACGGGTGCGCTCAGGGACCTCCGCGTACGAGCCGAGCTTGCGGCCCCGGCAGTGGAAGGTGAGGCCGCCGGGCCGCTGCCCCCGGGCCATCCAGGGGAGCCACGGGGACATACGGCTCCACGACATGGTGGCCGGAACGCTGGGCGCGGGGCCGGCCAGGTCGGCGCGGTCGGCGAAGAACTGGAAGAGCTCCAGGGCCTTGTAGGTGTCGCCGGCCGAGTGGACGGGGTACTGGGCCACCGGCAGCGGCGAGGGGTAGGAGAGCGGGATCTCCAGGCTGAAGCAGACCTGCTCGCCGAGCTCGGTCGTCGGAATCGGGAAGGGGCGCCACCGCTGGTTGGCCGGGTCGTTCCAGACGTGCACCACCGGCAGGTCCTCCCAGGTCTCCAGGATCTCGCGCGTTGCGGGGTCCAGGTAGAAGGCTGCCTCGCGGGTCAGCAGTTGAAAGGCGTCCGGTCCGGCATCGGGGTCCTGGACCAGGCGGGCGACATTGAGCCCTTCGAAGCCGAAGAGGCGCCGGTAGGGCTCGTCGGGAGCCCAGGAGTACACGTCGCCGGACCACCAGAAGGTCACCTCCGCGCCATCGAGCGAAGCACGGGTGCGGGCGAAGGAGCGGAACGACTCTGCGGGTGTGGTCATACGGACCACCCTGCGCCGTCGCCGCCCAGAGGAAACGCTTCCTCGCCCGGCATCTGGGCGGACGAACGGCGACCGAGTAGCCGGCACAGCGACCGCCGGGCGGCCCGACATCACCTCGCGGCCACCGCCATCGGCCCGACTCTCGGGATGGACCACGGTGCACCTGACACTCGCACGACGGCTGTACCTGCTCTCCTACACCGTGGAGAAGAAGAGGTTCGAGGCCGTCAACCTCCAGGGACGCGGCCAGCTGCTCCGAGCCGCGGAACTGGCCGAACCGGCCCTGGACGAACTGCTCGACACCCGCGGAGGCGAGGTCGCGCGGCGAGCTCACACGGCACCGAGCGCCCACGCGCACAGGCGCGCGCTCACGGCACTCGCCGAGCGCTTCGACGAACTCGTCCCCGGACCGTGTACGGCGTTGCGGGACTCGTTCCTGGTGAGCAGGGGGGTGGGAGGCGGCTGGGGATGAGCCCCACCCGGTTCGAACCGCCTGACCCGAAAACCGGTGGAGCGCTACCGCTGAGGGCCACTACCGTGCTGCCGAACCAAGTCGTCTGGGCAAGGACGTGCCGTTGTACACCCTGTGAGACCTCCCGAGCGCTGAATCGTCGCGCGTCGCACCTGTGCGCCGCGCTCCTTCTTGCTGCGGTCTTCTCACTGAAACCGGTGTACTGCTGTGCTCAACGACTGGGTGGTCATGCCCACCTGCCTGCCGCTCGTCCTCCGCCGATGCCACGCCTGCGCGTCCGCGCGCTTCCGGGCAAGCGGAAAATTCCGCGTCAACGCGAACCACAAGTTGATCGACGCCTGGCTCCTCGTGCTCTGCACCGCTTGCGGGGACACAGCGAAGCTCACCGTCCTGGAGCGGGTGAACGTGCGCACCGTACGGCCCGAGCTGTTGGACCGGCTGCACGACAACGACCCTGCTCTGACAGCTGAACTGCTCCAGGATCCGCACGTGCGGCGACGCAACCGCATCGCCCTCGACTGGCACAACGCCTGGCGCCTCGACACCGGCGGATCAGATCATCTGGACCGCGAGGTGATCGACATCTCGGTCCGCTTCACGGCCCGGATCCCCGTCCGGCCGGTGCGACTGATCGCTGAAGGCTGCGGTCTTCCGCGGGCCGAGGTGGAAAGGCTCATCACGGAGGGGAAGGTCGTGTCGGCAGTCCGGCTGAGCGGCAAGCTCTCCGGCGACTTCACCTTCACGCTGAAGCGCTGAGTCCCCTCCGGCCCAGGGCCAGTCCGGCGAATCCCACCGGACAGGCCCTGGGCCCAGGAACACCCTCACCAGCCGGCGGGCACGCGGAGTTCGGCCAGCCGGCTCACTGACGCCGCTGGCCGAGGACACAGAACTCGTTGCCCTCGGGGTCCGCGAGGACAACCCACGACTGCTCACCCTGGCCGATGTCGACATGCTGTGCGCCGTGGGCCACAAGACGAGCCACCTCGGCGGCCTGGTCGTCAGGCCTGAAGTCGAGATGCAGTCGGCTCTTCGCCGTCTTGATCTCGTCGACCCGGACAAAGTCCAGGCCCGGCAGGCGATCCGGCGCCGGGCGGATCTCGAACTCGTCGTCGGAGGCGTGGACCACAACCCATCCCAGAGCCTCGGCCCACCACTGCCCCAACGCCGCCGGATCCACCGAGTGGACGATTACCTGCTCCCATTCCAAGGTCATCGGCCGAGCTTAGACCAGCGCTGTAGGGCGCGTCACAGCGGCCAACTCGTGGGCGCAGGGCCTGAGAAGGCCCCATCAGGGCTGTTCAGCAGCCGGTTGCGGGAGCCACAAGGACACCGCTCGGCCAGATCGGCCTCCTGCTCCGGGGGCGGGCCTGCCTATCGCCGGCGTATCGAAAACCGCATACGTCACCGCAACAGCGCTCCGTCTTCCATGGAGGTATGAACCACAACGCACCCCTGTCGGCACCGGCCCGCCGCGCGCGCGGGACCGTGTTCATCGGCCTGGCGATCCTCTGTGTGGCGAGCGCCCTGTTCGTCCTGTGGCGGCCCCTCATGATGTCCGCTCCGACGTGCATGGCGGGGCGGTGGCACGGCTGCTTCGACACGTTCAACGGTGTGGTGCTCATGACGCTGGTCGCACTGCCGTTGTCCGCGCTGGTGGTGTGGGCTCTGGCGCGCCGCCGGCGTACCGCGGGAGTCGGATCGGCGTGGCGGATGTCGCTCGCCGACGTGGGCATGGTCCACGGGACGGTGCCGTTCTTGTGGCTGACCATGATGCCGGGCGGCGGGGCAGGCATCGTCCCCGCCCGGGTGAGCCTGGTACCGCTGCGCGATCTGGTCACGATGGGGCCGCTGGGGATCGTCGGCAACCTGCTGGTCTTCGCCTCGCTCGGGTTCTTCGCCCCGATGCGGTTCGCGGCGGTGACGTCCGTACCGCGGATCCTGGCGCTCGGGGCGGGGTGCTCGGTCCTCGTGGAGACCGCACAGTACGTCCTGCGGCTGGACCGGGTGTCCTCCGTGGACGACGTACTGGTCAATACAACCGGCGCCGTGCTGGCCGCGCTGGCGTCGCGCCGCTGGTGGCGTACCGCGGTGGAAGCGCCGTCGGACCGGTCTCGGCCCGCGATGGCACCGGCGGGCTGAGTCGCCGGCCGGTGGCGCAGGTCTTCGCATACGTCGGCGATAGGGTCTCCTGCTTAGGCTTCGGTCATGCGCGTACTGATCGTGGAGGACGAGCCCTACCTGGCGGAAGCCGTCCGTGACGGTCTCCGGCTGGAGGCGATCGCCGCCGACATCGCCGGCGACGGCGATACCGCCCTGGCACTGCTCGGCGTCAACTCCTACGACCTCGCGGTTCTCGACCGCGACATCCCCGGCCCCTCCGGCGACGAGGTCGCCCGGCGCATCGTCGCCTCCGGCAGCGGCATCCCGATCCTCATGCTCACCGCTGCCGACCGCATCGACGACAAGGCAACCGGGTTCGGACTCGGCGCCGACGACTACCTCACCAAGCCCTTCGAGCTGCGGGAGCTCGTCCTGCGGCTGAGGGCGCTCGACCGCAGACGTGCGTACGCCCGGCCCCCGGTCCGGGAGATCGCGGGCCTGCGGTTCGATGCCTTCCGCCGGGAGGTCTTCCGCGACGGACGCTACGTCGCGCTCACCCGTAAACAGTTCGCCGTGCTGGAAGTCCTCGTCGCCGCCGAGGGTGGGGTCGTCAGCGCCGAGGAGCTGCTGGAACGGGCCTGGGACGAGAACGCCGACCCCCTCACCAACGCCGTGCGCATCACCGTCTCCGCCCTGCGCAAACGGCTCGGCGAACCGTGGATCATCGCCACGGTGCCCGGCGTCGGCTACCGGATCGACACCGGTACGGGTCCCGGTACGGACACCAGCCCCGGCACGGGCACTACCCCCCGCACGACGCATGGATAGACGCCCCGGGCTCAGCGTCCGATGGAAACTCACCCTCAGCTACGCAGGGTTCCTCGCCGTCGCCGGCGCTCTCCTGCTGGCCGTGGTGTGGGTGTTCCTGCTGCGCTACGTCCCCGACAACACCCAGGGCCTTCTCGGGATCGCGCCCAACCGCTACCTCCTGGTGCGCATCTTCGCCCCCGCCGCCGCCGTGGCGATGGTCCTCCTGCTCGTGTTCGGCCTGCTGGGGGGTTGGATCCTCGCCGGCCGGATGCTGGCACCCCTCACACAGATCACCGATGCGGCACGGTCGGCCGAGTCGGGATCACTGTCCCACCGGATCCGTATGAAGGGCCGCCAGGACGAATTCCGGGAGCTCTCCGACGCTTTCGACTCGATGCTCCGACAACTCGAGTCCCACGTCGCGGAACAGCAGAGGTTCGCCGCGAACGCCTCCCACGAACTGCGCACCCCGCTGGCGATCTCACGGACGCTCCTCGACGTCGCCCGCAAGGACCCCACGCGGGACGGGGGCGAACTCATCGAACGCCTGCACGTGGTCAACACGCGGGCGATCGACCTCACCGAGGCGCTCCTGCTGCTGAGCCGCGGCGACCGCGGGAACTTCACCCGCGAGAGCGTCGACCTCTCCCTCATCGCCGAGGAAGCCGCCGAAACACTGCTTCCCCTCGCCGAAACGCGCCGTATCACGCTCGATGTCACCGGCGGGCCGACCCGCACCAGCGGCTCCGCGGAGCTCCTGCTGCGGATGGTGACGAACCTCGTCCAGAACGCCGTCGTCCACAACGTCCCCGCCGACGGCACCGTGACGGTCCACACCGAGGCGGACGGCGACACGAGCGTGCTGCGGGTCGAGAACTCGGGCCGCCGGCTCGCGCCGGAACTGGTACCGACGCTCACCGAACCCTTCCAGCGCGGCACGGAACGGGTACGCACCGACGAGCACGCCGGCGTCGGCCTGGGCCTGGCCATCGTGCACAGCGTCGTGCGCGCCCACGACGGAACCCTCGATCTCCTCCCCCGCTCCGCCGGCGGTCTCCTCGTCACGGTCCGGCTGCCCGGCACGCGGTAGGGGCGGCATCCCGAGCATGGCCCGCTGTGTCGTCGAGCAGCCGGGCGAGGCTACGCGGTGGGGAGCTGCCGCCGTCTCTCTGCCAGGGCTCGGGTCAGTTCGGCATCGTACAGATCGGCCTCGAAGTGGAACTCCGGTGGCCGCGGTTCGTCACCGGGCGTCTGCCAGTCGGACCACTCCACAACGTCCCCGTGCCGCTGCACGAACACCGAGAGAAAGCCGCAGCAACCACCGGTGCACTCGGGTTCCCCCAACTCCACCCGTCGCCCCTCGCCGGTCGCCCACAGCGGGCCGAGACCTCCAGGAGGCAACACGTCGTCCGCGAGTGGGCCGCGGCCCCCCTCGCCCACCAGTTGCGCGACCGCGTCCTCGCCGTCGATCCGCAGCTGCGCCTGGGCAGGCCACCGATGTCCCGGCGGCAACACTCCGACCTGCAACCGATTGAACATCCGATCAGCCTAGGCGAGCACCGACTCCACGGACGCTGTCAGAGAACGTCGTACGTCAGGTGCGTCGCCGTGGATGTCACGATCACGCTCCGCTGTACCAGCGTGCGGGGCGCTCCGCCGGTGAACAGTGGCGTCCCCGCGCCCAGCACGACGGGCGCGAGGTGCAACGTCAGCACGTCGACCAGTCCGGCGTCCAGCGCCGAGCCGATCGTGGCGCCGCCGCCCATGAGGACGACGTCGAGGTCCTTGCCGCCGGCCGACGACGCCGCCAGGACACGTTCGCGCGCGGCAGTGACGGCGTCGGACAGATCGGCGGTGAACGTCCAGTCCAGGTCGGTGAGCCGCACCGAATCCGGCGGGGAACCCGTCACGACGACGAACGCCGGTTTGCCGACCTCGCCGGCGCCGTAGCCGGTCGTGTCGTCCCAGCCGTTCGGCCCGTCGACGATGTCGAAGAGCCGCCGTCCGAGGACGACGGCGCCCGAGCGGGCGGTCGCCTCGCGCAGGACCCGGCGGTCGTCGGGGTCGTCGGAGAACGCCCAGGTGTGCAGAACCTCACCACCGGTGCCCAGGCCGTTGTCGGGGCCGGGATCGGGGCCGGTGACGAAGCCGTCGAGGGAGACCGAGATGTCAGCGATGATGCGCGTCATACAAGGGCAGACCCGATCCGCGGCCCGGACTCATCGCCGAGCCGTGAAACCTTGCCGCCGGTGCGGGATGGCGCCTGGTCAGGGGGTGCCACTATGTCTTTGATCAACGTGGACGGGTCTGGTTCGGACGTCTGGAACGATGCCCGTGCATGCTGATGATCAGGTTGGCGAGGGGGGTTTCTACGGCCCTCGCCGGAGGTCCGAAGGCGTCGCGGTCGTCCCGCAGACACACTCGTGCCCACCCGAGCAGTCGGGCCACACCTCAGCCGCACACACCCGTCGAGGTGTCTGCGCACGCACCGACCGGCACGCCCGTGCCGACGCCCTGAGACCCGTCATTCATCGCCGGCCGGGGGGTCGGCAAGAACCCCCTTCAACAACCCCGTGGACTGCCCGACCTCGATGAGATACCCGTCCGGGTCGCGGACATAGCACCGGATCTCGGCTTTCCTGTCGATCGGTGGAGTGAGGAACTCGGCACCTTTGGCGCTCCATTCGCGATAGACGCTCTCGATGTCGGCCACGCGTATGTTGAGGAAGCTCGTGGCCGTCGTCGGATCGGTCGGCGGGTGCAGCGTGACGTCGGGTTTGTCGGGGGTCGGTCCGCCGCCGGGATTCATGAGGAGCCAGCTGTTCGCAAGCTTGACGATGCACGGGTTCTCTTCGAGGACGACCTCGCCACCGAGGACGTCGGTATAGAACGCACGTGATCGCGGGACGTCCGCCACGGTGAGGAAGTGTGTGAGGACCAACCCTGTCTCGGGGGCCGGAAGATCTTCGTTACGCATGGAACAGCCCTTCACCTTGTGGACGCCGCGGTCGACGCGGGCCGGGCTACATCCAGGGCCTCTCGTTTGGATTGCCGGAAACGACAGACCTTAGGGGCCGGCCACCGCACCGCCCAGCAGCTGTTGCATGGACGCGAGGTCTTCGTCGGCCACCTCCCGGCGGGCCCGCGGACCACAGGCACGCAGGAGGCGGGAGAAGTCGGCCGCGGCGGCCGTGATGCGTTCGCCGAGGGCGGCCCCCGTCTGAGAACCGAAATCACTGGTGGCCGCGTAGACCGCGCGGGGGGACACGATCGCGTGCAGATAGGAGAACATCGGCCGCAGAGCGTGTTCGAGGACCAGAGAGTGCCTCTCGGTCCCACCGGTTGCGCCGATGAGTACGGGCATGTCGGCAAGGGTGTCTTCCGGCAGTACGTCGAAGAACGACTTGAACAGCCCGCCGAAGGAGGCGTTGAACGCCGGGGTGACAGCGATGACACCATCCGCCTCCGCGACCCTGGCAAAGGCCGACTCCAGGGACTCCCCCGCGAATCCGGTCAGCATCGCGTCCATGATGGGGTGGCCGAGCCGGCGCAGTTCCACGAACGACGCCTCGACAGGGTCGCCGGACTTCTCGACTTCACCGGTCAGTGCGGTGACCAGTCGGTCGGCGAGGAGTCGCGTCGACGACGGCTCACGCAGGCCGCCGGAGATGATGGTGAGTTTCATCGCGTATCCGGATCGTCGTCGTTCTGGGGTTCGTTCTCGGCTTTGTTCCCGGGTTCGTTCTCGGCTTTGTTCCCGGTTTTCTGCTCGGATGAGTTCGCCGGCCCGTCCTCGGGCACGTGATTCTCCTCGCGCCGCCGGGCCCGCAGCAGGGACTCATGAGTCGGTGCAGCCGGGACATCCGCCGGCCGGCCGACCGCGAACTCCTTGCGGAGTACCGGTACCACCTCCTCCCCGAGCAGATCGAGCTGTTCGAGCACCGTCTTGAGGGGGAGGCCGGCGTGGTCGATGAGGAAGAGCTGACGCTGGTAGTCGCCGACGTACTCACGAAAACCCAGCGTCTTCTCGATCACCTCAGCCGGTGATCCGACCGTCAGCGGCGTCATCGAGGTGAAGTCCTCCAGCGACGGGCCGTGCCCGTAGACCGGCGCGTTGTCGAAGTAGGGCCGGAACTCGTCGACCGCGTCCTGGCTGTTGCGCCGCATGAAGACCTGCCCGCCCAGACCCACGATGGCGTGCTCCGGCCGGCCGTGGCCGTAGTGCGCGAACCGCCGTCGGTACAGCTCAACCATCGATCGTGTGTGGGAGGCGGGCCAGAAGATGTGGTTGGCGAAGAATCCGTCACCGAAGTAGGCCGCCAGCTCAGCCACTTCCTGCGTGCGGATCGACGCGTGCCACACGAAGGGAGGGACACCGTCCAGGGGTTGCGGCGCAAGGGTGAAGCCCTGGAGCGAACTACGCAGCTCCCCCGCCCAGTCCACCACCTCCTCGCGCCAGAGGCGGCGCAGCAGACCGTAGTGCTCCACGGTCAGCGGGATGGCCTTGCGGATGTCCTGCCCGAACCACGGGTAGACCGGGCCGGTGTTCCCTCGTCCCAGCATGAGGTCGGTGCGTCCGCCGGACAGATGCTGGAGCACGCTGAAGTCCTCGGCGATCTTGACCGGGTCGTTGGTCGTGATCAAGGTGGTCGAGGTCGACAGAATGATGCGTTCGGTCTGTCCGGCGATGTAACCGAGCAGCGTCGTCGGCGAGGAGGGCACGAACGGCGGGTTGTGATGCTCGCCCGTGGCGAAGACGTCGAGTCCGACCTCCTCCACCTTGCGCGCTATCGCGACGGTGGCCTGGATGCGCTCCGACTCGGCAGGGGTGCGCCCCGTCGTGGGGTCTGCCGTGACATCACCGACCGTGAAGATCCCGAATTGCATCCCAGACGCTTCGGAAGATTCCATTCCGAGCTCCCTCTGGCTCTACTGCCCGGGGCTCTCCCATTTTGTCACGCACGATCCTGTCCCGCAGAACCCCTGCGCACCCCTCCAGCCGGCGTCACGCGCGCGCGCAGCGGAAGATCACGGAGCGTAGGCTCGATCACATGGTGGAGCAACGGATGATCGACGTGAACGGGGTGCGGCTGCACATCGCCGAGGAAGGCTCGGGCCCCCTGGTCGTGCTCCTGCACGGCTTCCCCGAGTCGTGGCACTCCTGGCGCCACCAGTTCGCCCCGCTGTCCGGCGCGGGCTTCCGGGTGGCCGCGCCCGACCAGCGTGGATACGGCCTCAGCGATCACCCCGCCGTCGTGGAGGCGTACAGCATCCTCCACCTGGTCGGTGACGTCGTCGGCCTGATCCGGGCGCTGGGCGAGGCGAAGGCGTACGTCGTCGGGCACGACTGGGGCGCCCCGGTCGCCTGGCACACCGCTCTGCTGCGGCCGGACATGGTGCGCGGCGTGGCCGGCCTGAGCGTGCCGCCTCCCTTCCGTGGCGGCACCTCCGCTGGAGGTCATAGAGAAGAAGTTCGACGGCCGTTTCTACTGGAACCATTTCAACCGCCCCGGTGTCGCCGACGCCGAGTTCGACAGAGACCGGCGCACCGCTCTGCGGAAGATCTTCTACGCGGCATCCGGCGATGCCCCCGACGCCAGGCAACAGCCGTTGGTCGACCCCGAGCGGGGCTGGCTCGCCACCATGCCGGACCCCGAGGCACTGCCGGAGTGGTTCACCGAGGACGATCTCGACGCCCTCGCCGAGAGCTTCGCCCAGGGCTTCACCGGGGCGCTGAACTGGTACCGCAACGTCGACCGCAACTGGGAACTGACCGCGCCGTGGCACGGCGCCGTCGTCACGTCTCCCGCCCTCTACATCTACGGAGACCGGGACCCGGTGCCCGCTTTCCCCGGCACGCCCGAACTCATCGAGCGCCTGCCCGACTTGCTGCCCCGCCTGTACCGCAAGCCCATCGAGCTGGCGGGTTGCGGTCACTGGACCCAGCAGGAGCGTCCGGCCGAAGTGAGCGCGGCGCTCATCGACTTCCTCACAGCCTGCGCTTGAGCCCGGCTGTCGAGAGGCCGCCTGTGACCGGGCACCCGCCGACCGCCGCCCCCGCGTGAAGTCCGGCCGCAGGACAGGCGGTCACGACCGCTGCGCGCGACAAGACGGTCGCGTTCGCCAACCCGTCCAACGCGCCCTTCGACCGCAGGGCGATCGTCAACGGCCGGCCGATGTGCCAGATCACCGCCGGCGCACTGACCGGCTACTGGGTCGCGGCGAACCAGATCACGACGGACGGGCACACGGGCTGGTCGTAGCCGGGCTCGTTCCAGCCCGGCCGGTACTGCACGACGCCCTGGGAATCCAGATAGACGTGCTCCGAGTTGGGGGTGACGTTCGCCCACGTGGTGGGACGGTCCCGCCACGGCCGCAGGTAGTCGGGCAGATCGGTGGCGATCGTGTACCCGGTCCGGTTGAAGGCGAACGGCAGCTCCGTCGGAACGTCGTCGGTGACCGTCCGGGGGTCGGGTGCACCCGGGGCGTGCGGGATGCTCCGGCTCGGCTTGGCGATCCGGCCCTCGGAGATCGGGTCGGGCAGCGGCGGCAGTGGCGCGCTCCCGTCGACACCGCGCGGGACGCTCAGGGCGAGGGAGCGCGGAATCCCGGGGAACGGTGTGGGGACGGGAGCGGCCGTCGCGACGGACGCGGGCCCGGCGAAGGTCCCCCCCCAGCCGCGACGGCGCACCCGCGGCAGCGAGGCGGAGCAGGCGTCTGCGGTCAAGGGTCGGCGGTATTTCGGACATGGCTGAGGCCCCCCCAGGGCTTGGATCAAACGTGAGTACGAGATGAACGCGGCATGAAGATCACATCTCCCGCTGATCACATGTGGGGCACGCCGCGAGGGTGGCCGGATGGGACACCGTCCCACCACGAGCCGTCAGGCCAGGAGTACTCAGGCATGCCGGCTGCACCACTTCGTGCACCTGGACCAGCACGGGCCCGTCTACTCCGCACGCGCCCAGAAGCGCTACCACCCCTGGACCGCCGCACTGGCCGTTGCTCCGATGTCCGGGTGACGGGCCGTCAGGCGGCCGGGACGAAGGCCACCCTGGGGAGCCGGCCGGGGGGTCCGCGCCGCGCTCCTTCCGCCGACCCCCGAGGACTGCCCCCGGGGCGGGGCGACAGCGGCCCCGCCCCGCGCGGTCACAGCCGGACGATGACCAGCGCGATGTCGTCGGCCGCCCCGCCGCTGACGTCGAGTTCGCGCAGCACGGTGTCGGCCAGGCGTTCCGCGCCGAGTTCCCGGTGGTGGGAGAGGGCGCCCGCGAGGCGGCCCAGTCCGACGTCGATGTCCTCGCCCCGTCTCTCCACGAGTCCGTCCGTGTAGAGGGCGAGCATGGCGCCGGGGGTGTAGGGGCGGCTCGCCTGAGGGCGGGAGACGTGGGAGGGGCGGGCGCCCAGGGGCGGATCAGTCGCCTGGTCGAGCGCTTCCCAGCTGCCGTCCGGGCGCATCAGGATGGGTGGCGGGTGACCGGCGCAGCTGTAGGTCATGAGACACCGGCTGGTGTCGACGGTCACCACGGCGGCGGTGGTGGCCACGGCTCCCTCGACGGAACGGGCGTAGAGACCGAGCACTTCGAGAGCCTTGGCCGGTCCTTCGACGGCTCGCGCCGAGGCGCTCAGGGCGCTGCGCAGCATGCCCATCACGGTGGCCGCCTGCAAACCGTGCCCCACCACGTCCCCCACCGCGAGGACGAAGACGCCTTGCGCGAGGTCGACGACGTCGTACCAGTCACCGCACACGTTGAGCGATCCGACGGCGGGCAGGTAGCGCACGGCGATGTCCTGGTGCTTGTCCAGGTCGGGCACGTGGAGCATCGCCTCCTGGAGGGCCACCGCGACCTGGCGCTCGCGTGCGTGCGCCTGCCGCAGTTCCTCGTTGACGCGCTGCAACTCCCGGGAACGGGCGTAGAGTTCCGCTTCCATCCCCGCCTCCCGCTGCCTGTCGGGATCCTGCCGGCGAATGTCCTGGAGGAAGGCGGTGACATCCTCGACCCGGTGGAGGATCCAGGCGACATCGCCGGTCGGGCTGAAGACGGGCGTGTTGGTGGTGGACCACCACCGCTCCTCGAACTGCCCGGGGGTGTCCACGAGCGGTATGTCGTAGCGCTGCGGCGCCAGAGAATCCGGCTTGCGGGTCTCCAGGACTCGGCGGAAAGAGGACGCCAGGCTCGGCACGCCCTCCGCGTCGGGGTCTCCGGGGTTGTCGGGGAAGGCGTCGAAAACGTAGCGGTCCACCAGATCCTCCCTGGTGCGGACCGTCGCCCGGAGATACGCGAGGTTGGCGTCGACGATGATGAGATCCGGGTCCAGCACGAGACAGGGACTGGGCGTCGCGAAGAACAACGCTGCGTAGTCGAGTCTCATGGCATCACGTGCTCACATGTCTGCTGCCTCGCCGCTCACCACTCACCACTGATCAATTTACGAGCCTTCTGCCCCTTCCGCGAGGGTTGGCATGCGGAGCACGAGGGACAGCGACCGTGTGACCCGATGGGCAGGGTCGGGATCGGGAAGGCCCGGCCTCCCCGCCCGTCGGTTGGTGCCCACGCCCTCCGCCGAACGACACCGAGGACACCGACTACACCGACGCGGCCCGGCGGCCACCTCCGTCACTCTCCGGGGCGGATCCTCTGCGCGGCGAATTCCGGCCTTGTAGTCTCGACCTTCGGGCGGTACACGGAGGCGTCAGGGAACCACCGCTTGGCAAGGAGGAACGGTGCCTGCAGTCAGCGGCGGTCGACCGGCCCCGCCACGGGGCGTGCACGCTTGCCATGCCTATCGCAGTCGCGCGGAGTGGGCCGCGACGGTGACCGCGTCGGTGCGTGAGGGAGTGGCGCAGGGCCAGCGGGTCCACTTCTTCGCGGACACGGCCGAGCCGTCGGCGATCGCCTCCCTGCTCCGCTCCGGCGGCGTGGACGTGGACACGCTGCTGAGCAGCGGGCAGCTGCGGGTGACGGACACCCACCGGAGCTACCTGGAGCGGCTCCCCTTCGACCCGGATCTGCTGATCGCGGGGCTGCGCGAAGCCTGCGGAGAAGCCGTGGCTCAGGGATATCCGGGGCTGCGGGTGGTCGGCGAGATGAACTGGCACCTGCGGCGACCACCGGGGGGCGACCGGCTGCTGGAGTACGAACTGCGGGTCGAGGCAGAGGTGTACGCGGATCTCCCGCTGACCGGGATATGTCTCTACGACCGGCGTGACACGCCCTCGGACGTCCTGCTCGCCGCCCATCACCTCCATCTGTCGCCCTCGCTCACCGAAGTCGCGGGGGTCGACGCGCCCCTGACGGCCGTCCCGTTGACCGAAGGATCCGGCCTGCGGCTGCGCGGCGACGCCGACACGGACACCGGCACCGTCCTGTCGGCCGTACTGGACACCCTGCCCCGCATGCCCGGCAACGTGGTCCGTCTCGACCTCTCCGGAACACGGTTCTTCGGCTTGGCCGCGGTGGGAGCACTGGTGGAGACGGCAGGCACCATCAGGAGTCAGGGCCGCCGCCTCGTACTGCAGTGGCCGCCACCCTCGCTGCAACGGATGGCCGAACTGTTCCCCGACGAGTGCACGGTGCTGGAGGTGGCAGCATGAGCGAAACGCAGGTTCCCCGGGAGCCGCAGACCGAAGCGTTCGTCCACCCCGGCCTCTTCTACCGCGGTCTCGACGAGTACGTGGCTCAGGTGGGCGGCTTCGTCACCCGGGCGCTGGAGGCGGACGAACCCGTGCTCGTGGCCGTACCCGGGCCACAGCTGGCCGCGCTGCGCGACAGCATCGGCGATCCGGGACACGGTGTCGACTTCAAGGACATGACCGTCCTCGGCGTCAACCCCGGGCGCATCCTGTCCGCTCTGCAGGGCTTCGCCGACCGCCACGCGGGGCGGTCCGCCCGCATCGTCGGCGAGCCGATCTGGCCGTCCCGTTCCCATGAGGAAGTCCTCGAAGCAACGCGGCACGAAGCACTCATCAACACGGCATTCGCTGGCCGAGCGGCCACCATTCTCTGTCCCTACGACGTCGACCGGCTCGGCGAGTCGATCGTCGCGGACGCCCGCCGCACCCACCCCACACTGATCGAGGACGGCAGCCACCTGGCCAGTCCCGCGTACGTCGACCCCGCCGTCGTCTGCGCCGATTGCGACGAGCCGCTTCCGGAACCGGCCGAGGCGTCCTCGATCGCCTACAGCGGGGGCCAGCTCGGTCTCGTACGCGAACACGCCGAGACGTGGGCTCTCGGCACCTCACTCGACTTCGGGCGACGCAGCGACTTCGTACTCGCCATCAGCGAGGCGACCGCCAACTCGATCGCTCACGGCGGCGGCAGCGGCACACTGCGCCTGTGGACGAACGACAGCGGCTCGGCCGTGGCTGAAGTGCGCGACAGCGGTCGGCTGTCCAACCCCCTGGCGGGCCGCCGCCGGCCGTCCATCACCTCGGCCAACGGTGGCCGAGGCCTCTGGATGATCCACCACCTCTGCGACCTCGTCGAGGTACGGGCCGCGGATACGGGCCTGACGCTACGACTCCACATGGCGCTCACCCGCTGACAACGCGGGCGAGCGCCCGCCCGCCAACGGCACCACCGCAAGGGGCCGTTGGGACCATCGACTTGCTGTGATCGTCCACGTCGTACGAGGGTTGTCACATGCCTGCCTTCACCGCCTCCGACGGGACCGTACTCGCCTATCACCTCGTGGGAGAGGGTGAACCGCTGCTCTGCATTCCGGGCGGACCCATGCGCGCTTCCGCGTATCTGGGCGATCTCGGCGGGCTGTCGAAGCAACGCCGGCCTGCTCGACCTGCGGGGCACCGGCGCATCAGGCCTTCCCGACGACCCCGCGACCTATCACTGCGACCGGCAGGTCGAGGACATCGAAGGGCTGCGGGAACATCTCGGACTCGATCGCGTCGACGTACTCGCCCACTCCGCGGGCGGTGATCTCGCGCTGCTCCACGCTGCGCGACACCCGCAGCGGGTGCGCTCCCTCTCACTGATCACCGCCCGTGCGCGTGCGCTCGGCATCGACTTCACCGAGGGGCACCGCCACGAGCCGCTGCCCTGCGCACCGCCGAGCCGTGGTTCACATCCGCCCAGGACGCGTGGGAAGCCGTCTGGGCGGGCTCGGCGACCGACGCCGACTGGGACGCGATCAGCCCCTATACGGCCGTTGGGACACGGCAGCGCAGGCACACGCGGCATCCGAGGTCGAACAGAGCAACGCCGAGGCGGCGGAGGAGTACGCCACCCATGGGGCCTTCGACCCTTCCGCAGCGCGGGCCGTCATGGCCTCCCTGGACGCCCGGGTGCTGGTTCTCGCCGGGGCCCTGGACAGTGGTCCGCTCCCCCGTGTCGCCGCCGCCATCGCGGAGTTGTTTCCCCGTGCCGAACTGGCCGTCCAGCCGCGCGCCGGGCACTACCCGTGGCTCGACGCCCCGCTCCGTTTCCGCGACACCGTGGGCGCGTTCCTCGCCCAGCAGCAGCCCGGGCGTCCCGCATGACGGTCACCGGAGACCGCGACAGACACCGGCCCCCGTCCGCATGCGGAGGGGGGCCGGGACCGACCGTCAGGCGTTCGGGTCGAAGGGAATGTTGGCCGGCTTGGCCCTGGACAGGTGCCAGTTGAACTGATCGTCCTTGATGCCCAGGGTGGCACTGCCGAAGTCGGCCGCGCTCAGCTTGTCGCGCAGGCCCGCGGGGTAGCCGTTCCAGCCCACGAGCGTCGGGAACTGCCACGTACCCCTGTGGTTCTCCGGCGGCTCGTCACCGGAGTTGGCGGCACGGAAGGTGTGGGTGCTCACGCCGTCCTTGTGGTAGACGATCTTGGGATGCGTCCCGTCGAAGCGAATCTGGGAACGGTTGTGGACCGTGAACCCTCCGTGCGCGGAGGTCGACACATACTCGACCTGGTTGTTCTGCACCCACACCACGACGTGTTCCCAGTCGTGGCGGTGACCGAGGCTGCCGCCGCCGAGTGACACCTGGTCCTTCTCGAAGTAGAGCGCATAGACGATCGCGCACCACCCGTTGTTGCACTTCTCCCGGGAGTACCCGTTGGTGTTCTCCAGGTCGGACAGATCGCGGCAGCTGCCGTTGACGTCACCGCCGAGCTTCAGGCCCGGGGCGATCGTCCCGTCGGGGCCGATGGCGGGAGAGGAGTAGCAGCCGTCGCGGTCGTAGTCGTAGGCGGGCTGGAATGTCTGCTCGAGACCGTTGGCGTTGCCGGGGAGGGCGCGCGGAGGGTCGGCGAAGGCGGTGGCCGGCGACGCCACGACCAGGACGACGGCTCCGGCGAAGCTCATGAGCGACAGTCTGCCCAGCCGCAGCGACCGGCCCGGCTTCCTGGCCGGCTTCCTGGCCGTGGAGGCACCGTCCGTGGACACGGCGGGCTGCGCGGGGCGCCCGAAGGCCTTCGACGACCATCTTTTGTTCACTGCGTCCTCCTGATCGACACCGTGGCGGGACGGGCAGCCCGGCTGCGGCATGCCCGGAGCACCGTCTCCCACTTCCGTCGCTCTTCGGAGAGTGGACAGATGTCGCTCCGGTGAAGGAACGCCCAATACTGCATACGGGAAGGGGAGTTGGGCCCGCGGATGCCCCCCGCACGGCATGGGCATGAAGCCGAACAGCGCAGATTCTGCCCGGTGTTGTTCAGGAGACGCAGGCGAATGGCTGCACTGTGACCGGAGTTGGCTCACTCATCGGCCGGGCCGGTCGCGCACGCCCTTCAGAGGGACCGGCCGTCGGACGACTGCCGTGAGAACCGCGGTGCGCTCAGGTGCCCGGCTTGCGGCCGTAGACGAAGACGTCGTCGTTGGTGCGGAGCAGCTTCCAGTACGCGGCGGCGTCGGTCTTGGTCATGTTCACGCAGCCGTGCGAGCCGGGCTGCGCCCAGACGCTGATGCCGACCGAGTGGAAGGCCTGGCCGCCGTCGAAGAACTGGCTGTACGGCATCGGCGCGTCGTACAGGCCGGAGACGTGGTCGATGTCGCGCCAGGAGACCTTCTTGAGGCCGGTACGGGTCTCGTCCCCGTCACGGCCGGTGCGCACGGGTACCGGTCCGTGGACGAGCTTCGTTCCGTCCTGGATCCAGCTGAGCTGGAGCGTCAGGTCGACACAGGCGATCCGGCCCTTGTTCACGGGGCACGTGCCGGCCTTGTTCGGGTTCCGGCCGACGGCTTTCTGCCGGTTCATGAGATCCATGACGCCCCAGGTGACGGGGCCGGCCAGGCCCTTGTCGGGGCTGATCGCGTGCTTGGTCTGGAACGCTCGGATCGCCTTGCAGTCGCTGACCGACTGCTTGCCGTCAACCGGGCGGCCGAGGAACCTCTCGACCTGCTTCTGGTAGGTCCCGGTCCCTGCCGTGCAGGAAGCCGCCTGGGCGGTCGTGCTCCCCACGACCACCGAGAGCGGGGCGGCCAGGGCGGCTATCCCGAGTACGACGGCACCCCGGCGACGTATGTCCCCCACGGCTGACACTCCTCGTTCGTGCAGTGGTGCGCTGACGCCTGGAAGACGGCAGGGAAGCCACATTAGTTGCACCACGCACCAGTTCCACCCCCTGGGCCCGTATGTGACAACAGCCACAGCAAGGTACGAGTCATGTCAGATCATCCGGAACGCCGCACCAGCCCCTCCAGCAGACCGAGAGCCTCGACCGCGCGCTCATGGGCGACGAAGAGGTGGTCGTGATGGAATCCGGCGACGACGTTGCAGCTCAGGCCCGCATCGGCGAGTTCGCCGGCGACCGCGGCGGTCAGACCCACGGCGTCCAGGGCCGAGTGGACGCGCAGAGTGATCCAGCCCGCGACGTAGTCGTAGGCCAGCCCGGCCGCGTCGGCCTCCTCGACGGGCAGCACCAACGTCAGCCCCTCCGGCTCCGTGACCGTGACCACGGGGTCGACGCCGCCGGGGACAACGCCGTCGACCGAGGTGAAGACAAAGCGTCCGGGGTTCAGCTCGGGGCGCATACCGCTCAGCAGTTTCCGAAGGTCCCGCTCACCACTCATGATCACTACGCTATCCGCCGGAGGGGCACCGGGACGCGGGCCGGCACCTTCCGCGGCTTCGGGCAGCGGCGCGGAACGGGCCATCGCTTCGGGGGCTGCGGAGAACCGCCCACCGGTGGTGCTCACACCCGGCTCGCGGCCGTCACGCGGCAAACGCTCATGCCGCGAGCACCCAGGGCCCCGCGCGGGTCACTCCTCAAACCCGGTCGACCACGGACAGCGACAGGGCAGGCGCCCCTGAGAACCCGAGGGGTGCCTGCCCTGTCCCGTTGTGCGGGCGCACCGCTTCACCGGCCGGCGAAACGGCGGTCAGCAGGGGTCACCAGTAGTGCTGGCGACCACCGACGGCGTGGCCCACCTTTCCCAGAATCCACAGAGCGGCTCCGACCGCGATCAGGATGAGACCGATGGTCCACAGGATGCCTATGCCGGCGATGGCACCGATGATGAGCAGGATGAGACCGAGAATGATCATTGCGTCCTCCGATGGTGGGTCCCGCACCAGCCGGGTTGCCTCATCTCGACGCGATAAACCACGCGAGATCCGCATCCGTCATTGATGCTGTGGCATACGCCCAGGACCGCTCACGCCGGCCGCCGTCGGACGCTGCCGGGGTTGCGGCGGGCCAGGTCGGCGCTGAGGACGGTGGCGAACGCGCACCAGGCGGCGTACGGCACCAGCGCGGCGCCCGCCGACCGGCTGCTGATCGCGGTGCGGACGAGGAGATGGGTGTTGCTCAGGTCCAGCGCCAGGGTGCCGAGGAGGCCGGCACGCGGGCTGCGGGCCCGGAAGAACAGCCAGTTCCACGCGGCGTTCAGGGTGAGATTCACGGCCAGGCCGATCGCCAGGGGCTTCCGGTCCGGGGGCGAGGCCCGGTCGAGGGCGCGGCCGCCGGCCCAGGCGATGCTCGCGTACAGCGGTGTCCATACGGCGCCGAACGCCCACGGAGGCGGCTGCCACCGCGGCTTGGACAGTGCCCGGTACCAGGATGTCGTCGGGTCGACGGCGATCGATCCCGCGACAGCCGTCGCCGCGACCGCGGTCCCCGCGGCCACGTAGTACTTCCACCGGACGCGTGAGCCGGGGTCGGTGCGCTCGCTGATCAGCCTCATGCCCCGACTCCTTCCCCGCGTCCGGCGAACCATGGAGGACGACGCGAAAGCGGCCGAAGAGTGCCTGCGCCGGGGCGGCAACGGCCCGCGGGCCGCGCAGGTGTGCGCGTGCCCGGGACCGCCGTCGCGGGCCTGTTCCGCCACATCACCGCACCGCCCGCGACCGCTCCTGCGAGGAAGCACGCGGTGGCGAGAAAGAACAGCGGCTTGTGACGGCGCCAGGCCTGCCGGAGCGATCCCCCCTCGACAACAGGCCCGGCGGTTCCGGCGGGCCTGCTGTCGAGGGGGTCCGCCCGCATGTCCCTGGCGATCGACTCCCACACCCTGCCGGGAGGAGCCCGGAGCAGATCCGCCGGACCGGCCGACCGCGCGGCCCGCACGACGCGTCGCAGCCCCTCCAGTTCGCGGCCGCACTGCGCACAGTCGCGCAGATGCCGCCGGGACTCCTCGTCCAGATCCGCCTCAGCCGCCGTTCCCAGGGACAGCTCCGCGAGGTCCGCCGGATCGAGGTGCTCCGTCACCGTGTCCTCCTCCGCACCGACGAGAACGAAGACCGTGTACGACGTGTGCGGGGGGAGGCACGGCCGACTGCCGGGAGTCAGGCACGCTCGCGGGCCCGACGGCTCAGGACGAGCGCGCCTGCCAGAGCGGCGACCCCCGCGGCGGCGCTCCACACGAGCCAGGAGTCCGAGGAGTTCGTCACGCCCATGGCACTCGGGCTGCCGGCGGAAGCCCCCGGAGTGGCCTGCATGCCGTCCAGCGACTGCACCTTCAGGGCGAGGTTCTTGTCGGCGGCGCTGCCCCAGGCGTACACGACGTTGCCGGTTCCCTCGGCCGGCTTCAGGTCCACGGGTCCGATCGCGACCGTGTCGGTGCCGGCGAGCACGACATCGGTGGAGACCGTGCCCGGGTCCACCTCGGCGGTGGCCTCGCGAGGGTTCACCAGCTCTTTGAACAGCGGTGTTCCGTCGGCCCGTACGTCCACGGCGGGTGCCGCCGCGACATGACGTACCGTCAGCCGTGCCTTCCCGGGAGGCACCTTGGAGACATTGTTGACGAAGGCGTCGAGCTCCGGTGTGCCGTCGGCCGACAGATGGGCGACGACCGTCGCGTTGGCGCCGGCCGGCACGTCGATCGTCTTCTGGATCGCGGGCGTGCCGCCCGGGCCCTCGCCCGCCCTGAAGACCTTCAGGTCGTAGGACCCGGCAGCGAGGGACCGCGGCTCGGTGAGCGTGCCGGGCTTGAAATCACCCAGGAGTTCGTCACCGTTGGCGTAGACGTCCACCGTCAGGCCCGGCACAGCGTGGAAGACGGAGACCATGGCCTGGTCCGCGCTCCGATCCGCGGCGCCGACGGGAGCGGCGGCACCGAGTGCCAGTGCACATGCGCCGAGGGAGGCGATGACTGCTGCGGGGGTACGGGAGTTCATGATCTGATATCCCTTCGTGGCGGACCCGCTCGGTGCGCGTCTCGCCACTACTTCCCGCCCGGGGCGGCAGGCGGATGCGCAGCCGGCGTCCGCTCAGAAGAACACGCCGCACCTCAGGAGCACGTTCGCGTAGGGACGCGCCTCTCCTGTACGCACCACCAGACGGGCCGTCGCCGAGCGCGTCTTCAGCTCGTCGTGGGTGATGAAGTCCAGCGCCGGCAGCCGTCGCGTGAGGAGGCGGGCGGCCTCGGGGTTGGCCTCGGTGACCTCTCGGGCCGCCGTCGCGCCCTCGACCACCAGCTCGTCCAGCAGGCCGTCCAGCACATCCGCGAACGACGGGATTCCTGCCCGGAACGCGAGATCCACGACGCGCGGCCCTTCGGGGACGGGCATACCGGCGTCACAGACCAGCACCAGATCGCCGTGCCCCAGTTCCGCCAGGGCGCCCGCGAGGTGGCGGTTCAAAATGCCTGCCTTTTTCACAGGGCAGCGACCTCCTCGGCCGTGGGAAACGATTCCTGTGCGCCCTGCCCGGTGACGGCAGCGGCGCCCACACGCACGGCGAACTCGGCCGCGGTGGCGAGTGGCTCACCCAGGCCGATCCGCCATGCCAGAGCGGCGGTGAACGCGTCCCCGGCGCCGGTGGTGTCGACCGTCCTCACCCGCGGGCTGGGCACGTGTACGGGAGCGCCCGTCCGCGTGTCGGCGACGAGCGCCCCCTGCGCGCCGAGCGTGATGACGACCGAGCGCGGGCCGATGGCCAGGAGTCCCGCGGCCCACTCCTCGGGCGTGGCACCCGCGGAGAGGCCCAGGATGAAGCGCGCCTCGTGCTCGTTGAGGACCAGGGGATCGCACGCCGCGAGCACGTCGGGGGGAAGCGGTACGGGCGGGGAGGGGTTCAGGACGAGACGGGCCGTCGGAGGCAGTCCGGCCACCACTTCGGCGACCGTGTCGAGCGGGATCTCCAGCTGGACCGAGATCACGCGGGCTTCGGCGAGGAGGTCCGCGGCCGCCCTGATGTCCGCCGGTGTCAGGTGGGCGTTCGCGCCGGGCGACACGACGATGCTGTTGTCCCCCGAGGGGTCCACGGTGATCAGCGCAACGCCGGTCGGCGCACCGCCGACGAGGACGCCCGCGGTGTCGACACCCGCAGCCCGCTGCGACCGGAGCAGCAGCCGGCCGTGGTCGTCGTCGCCCACCCGCGCGATCAGGGCGGCGCGCGCCCCGAGGCGCGCGGCGGCGACGGCCTGGTTGGCCCCCTTTCCGCCCGGGTGGACGGACAGGTCGGAACCGAGCACCGTCTCCCCCGGCGCCGGGCGGCGCTCGACCCCGATCACCAGGTCGGCGTTGGCCGACCCGATGACCAGCAGGTCGTGGGGGCCGTGGTCGTGCATCGATGGTCCTGCTTTCTCGTTCTCTCGCGTGGGGGCGTGTGCTGCCGGACCGGATGGATCCGGCGGGTCGAAGAGCCGCGGCGAACCTGCGGCCCTTCGACCGCGGCTCAGGAGAAGTCGTCGACGTTCGCCTTGGTGACCACCTTCACGGGCACCTTCACCGTGCTGCTCACCTCCTTGCCCTGCGCGGCCTTCACCGCGTTCTGTACGGCGATCTTCCCGAGTTCCCTGGGCTGCTGGGCGACCGACGCGTACAGCGTGCCCGCCTGAACGGCCTTGAGGCCGTCGGGAGTTCCGTCGAAGCCCACCACGGACACGGACGTGCCCGCCTTGGCGCCGAGCGCCTTGACCGCGCCGAGCGCCATCTCGTCGTTCTCGGCGAAGACACCGTTGATGCCGGGGTTGGCCTGAAGCAGGTTGGTCATGACGTCCAGCCCCTTGGTGCGGTCGAAGTCCGCGGGCTGCTTCGCGACGACCTTGATGCCCGGGTAGGCCTTGAGGCCCTCGGCGAAGCCCGCGCCGCGTTCCCGGCTCGCGGAGGTGCCGGCCGTGCCCTGGAGGATGACGATCGTGCCCTTGCCACCGAGCTTGTCGGCGAGCGTCTTCGCCGCGAGCTTGCCACCGGCGATGTTGTCGGACGCCACGAGCGTCGCGGTCTCGGCCTTGTTGACACCGCGGTCGGCGGCGATCACCGGGATGCCGGCCTTGTTGGCGGTACGGACCGCCGGGCCGACCGCGTCCGAGTCGACGGGGTTCACGATGACGGACTTCACGCCGGAGCTGGTGAAGTTCTGGAGCTGGTTGGCCTGTTGCGAGGCGTCGTTCTGGGCGTCGGTGACCGTGATGTCGATGCCCGCCGCCTTGGCCTCCGCCTGCGCGCCGTCCCTCATCTGCACGAAGAACGGATTGTTGAGGGTGGAGAGCGACATCCCGATCTTCGTGGTGGTCCCGGAGGAGCCGGGGTTGAGCAGGGACACGCCTCCGACGACCGCCGCGACACACACGGCGGCCACGCCGAGCTTCACCGCACCGCGTTTCCTGCTTCCCGGACCTCCGGTACCGGGCGCGCCCGCGGCCGCCGCCGTGGTTCCGGTGCGCCGGCGCAGGGTGTCGAGCAGGACGGCCAGGGCGATGACTACACCGATGACGACCTGCTGCCAGAAGGCGGAGACGGAGAGGAGGTTGAGACCGTTGCGCAGCACGGCGAGGATGAGCGCGCCGATGAGCGTGCCGGACGCCTTGCCGACGCCGCCGGCCAGGCTGGCGCCGCCGATGACGACCGCGGCGATCGCGTCGAGTTCGTAGCCCTGCGCGGCCTGCGGCTGAGCGGAGACGAGCCGGGAGGCGAGCACGATGCCGGCGACGGCGGCGAAGAGGCCCGACAGAGCGTAGATGACGAGCTTCTGACGCTTGACGCGCAGGCCCGAGAGGCGGGCCGCCTCTTCGTTGCCGCCGATGGCGTACATCGAGCGGCCGATGTAGGTGCGGCCGAGGATCAGTGCGGTGATCAGGCCCATGACGATCATCACGAGGACCGGGACGGGCAGCCAGCCGCCGAGCGTGTCGCCCAGCACGGAGATGGAGTCGGGGAAGGCGATCGGGCTGCCCTGGGAGATGACCAGGGACAGGCCACGGCCGATCGACAGCATGGCCAGAGTGGCGATGAAGGGCGGCAGTTTGCCGTACGAGATGAGGGCGCCGTTGACGAGACCACAGGCCAGGCCCGTGCCGATCGCGAGGAGGACCGCGAGCCAGACCGGTAGTCCTTCGGACGTCGCGATCCAGGCGAGGACCGTGGCGCTGAGCGCGGCCACCGATCCGACCGACAGGTCGATGCCCGCCGAGACGATGACGAAGGTGACGCCGAACGCGAGGATCGCGGTGACGGCGGCCTGTACGCCGACGTTGAGGAGGTTCTGGGTGGTCAGGAAGTCGCCGGAGAGCAGCGACATCGCCACCACCAGGACCACGAGCGCGGTCAGTGCGCCGTTGTCGAGCAGGATGCGGCGCAGGGTCGAGGCGGAGGCGCCGCTCTTGCCCGTGTCGTTCTTGAGCGTGTCACTGGCCACGGGGGCCCTCCTCGTTCACTGCGTCGGTCTGTGCGGTGGTCGTCGTGGGTGGTGCGCTGACGGCGAGCGCCATCACCGCGTCCTGAGTGGCTTCGTGTGCCGGGAGTTCACCGGCGATGCGTCCCTGTGCCATGACGAGCACCCGGTCGCTCATGCCGAGGACCTCGGGGAGGTCGCTGGAGATCATCAGGACGGCGTGACCGGAGGCGGTCAGCTCGTTGATGAGCTGGTAGATCTCGACCTTGGCGCCGACGTCGACTCCGCGCGTCGGTTCGTCGAGGATCAGCACTCTGGTGTCGGCGAGGAGCCATTTGCCGATGACGACCTTCTGCTGATTGCCGCCGGACAGGGTGCGGACGTGCTGGCCGAGGCCTGCCATCCGTACGCCCAGCTGCTCGGCGATCCGGGCGGCCGCGACGCGCTGCGCCTTGAGGTCGACGAGTCCGGCGCGGGTGGCCGACCGCAGGGTGACCAGGCCCAGGTTCTCCTGCACCGTGGCGTCCAGCACCAGTCCCTGGCCCTTGCGGTCCTCGGGGACGAGGCCGATGCCGGCCCGCATGGCGGCGTTCACATCGTGCCTGCGGAGCTGCTTGCCGCGTACGTCGACCGTGCCGGTGTCGTAGGGGTCGGCGCCGAAGACGGCCCGGGCGATCTCGGTGCGTCCCGCGCCGACGAGCCCGGCGAGGCCGACGACCTCACCGGCCCGCACCTCGAAGCTGACGTTGTGGAACACGCCGCCCCGGGTGAGCCCGCGCACCGTGAGCAACGGCTCGCCCACCTCGGGGCGCTCCCGCGGATACTGCTGGTCGATGCTGCGGCCCACCATCAGCCGTACGAGTTCGGCCTCGGGTGTCGACGCGGGGACCTCGCCGACGCTGCGGCCGTCCCGCAGGACGGTCACCCGGTCGCCGAGTGCCGCGATCTCCTCGAGGTGGTGGGTGATGAAGACGATGCCCACGCCGTCCTCGCGCAGGCGGCGCACGATACGGAAGAGCTGCTCCACCTCTTCGGAGGTCAGCACAGCGGTCGGCTCGTCCATGATCAGGACGCGGGCGTCGAGACTGAGCGCCTTGGCGATCTCCACCATCTGGAGCCGGGCGATGCCCAGTTCGCGGACGAGGGCGCCCGGGGAGACGCGCAGTCCGACGCGGTCGAGCAGCGCGGCCGCGTCCGTCTCCATGCGGTGGCGGTCGATCATCCCGAATCGCCGCGGCTGGCGGCCGAGGAAGATGTTCTCGGCGACCGTGAGATCGGGGACCAGGTTGAACTCCTGGTAGATGGTCGCGATCCCGAGCCGTTCGGCGTCCTGGGTGTTGTGGATCCGGACCTGGTGACCGTCGGCGAGGATGCGTCCGCTGTCGGGACGGTAGGCGCCGGAGAGCATCTTGATGAGGGTGCTCTTGCCGGCTCCGTTCTCACCGAGGAGGACGTGCACCTCACCGCGGCGCAGGTCGAAGTCGACGGCGTCGAGGGCGACGACGCCGGGGAAGGTCTTGCGCAGTCCTTCGATGCGCAGCAACTCGTCGGGGTGGCTCACCAGTTGCTCCTCGCGCTCGCGGGGTGGTCGGGGGTTCCGGGGGCTTCCGGAATCTCGGGGTGGGCAGGAGTTCCGGGGACTTCCGGGATCTCGGGGTTGCCCGCGGATTCGGCGTGTCCGGGATGCGCGCCGGGCTCACCGCAGGAGCGGCGTACGACGAGTCGCGCGGGAAGGCTGACCGAGCCCGGCGGTCTGCCCTCGATCACGTCGGCCAGCGCCCGGACGGCGGCTCTGGCGAGCTCGGCGGTGGGCTGGGAGATCGCTGTGATCGGTGGATCGGTGTGCAGGAACCACGGGATGTCGTCGAAGGCGGCGAGCCCGATGTCCTGCGGTACGCGCAGGCCGTGTCCACGGATGGCGTCCAAAGCTCCGAGTGCCATCAGGTTGTCGGCGGCGAAGACCACCTCGGGCGGCTCGGCGAGCGTCAGGAACGCCTCGGTGGCGCGGCGGCCGCTCTCGGCCTGGAAGTCGCCCTGCCCGATGTACGCGTCGATCAGCGGGAGCCCGTGTTCGCGCAGCGCGTCGCGGAAGGCGTCGACGCGCTCGCGGCCGGTGGTGGTTGCGGCGGGACCCGCGATGATGGCGAGTCTGCGGTGGCCGAGGCCGTGCAGATGGCCGACCAGGTCCCGGATGGCCTGCCGGCCGTCGGAGCGCACGACGGGCACGTCGACGCCCGGCACCCAGCGGTCGACGAAAACCATCGGGGTACCGCCGCGTGCCGCGTCCAGCGTCAGCGGGGACCGCCCGTCCGCGGGTGAGACGAGCAGGCCGTCGATGCGGCGGTCGAGCAGCGTCCGTACATGGTGGTCCTGGAGCTCCGGCCGCTCGTCGGCGTTGCCGATGATCACGCTGTAGCCGAGCGCGCGGGCCTCCTCCTCGACGAAGCGGGCCAGCTCGGTGAAGTAGGGATTGAGCACGTCACTGATCACGAGGCCGAGAGTGCGGGTCTGGTCGGTGCGCAGCGACCGGGCCACGGCGTTCGGTCGGTAACCGAGCGTGTCGACGGCGGCGAGGACACGTGCCCGCGCCCCGGGACTGACCGAGGGGTGACTGTTGAGGACCCGGGAGACCGTGGCCACCGAGACCCCGGCCTCGGCCGCGACATCCTTGATGCTCGCCATCGCCGGTCCACCTCCTTGTGGGTTCCGTGCGTCTCGCCCCAGGCAGCGAGCCGTGGAAACGATTACACCGGCGATTGGAATCGATTACACGGCCGAAAGGCAAGGGCGGGACCGCTGACCGATACCGGATCGTGATCGGCGTGCGTTCGCCGCGCGGGTGAGTGAGACTGGGCAGGAGGAGTCAGCGGGGTGGCGAGGTGCCGGGAAATGACCACAGCGCGAGCACAGGAGCCCACAGACAGCGACCCGAGCGGTTATCTGCCGATCGCCGAGCACGGCGTGATCGGTGATCTGCGCACGGCAGCCCTGGTCGGCACCGACGGGCGGATCGACTGGTTCTGCGCTCCGCGGTTCGACTCCCCGAGCGTCTTCGGCTCCCTGCTCGACGCACGGCGGGGCGGCTACTGGGAGATCACGCCGATGTGCCGGCAGGTCACCCACCACCAGTTCTACTTTCCCGACACGAACATCCTCCTCACGCGGATGCTCACCGAGCACGGCATCGTCGAGATCCAGGACTTCATGCCCATCCTGCGCGAGAAGGACCCCGACCACCGCCAGCGCCTCGTGCGGCGAGTGGTCAATGTGCGAGGCCATATGACGATGAACGTGCGGGTCGCACCGCGCCTGGACTACGGCCGCGAGCTGCCCCACACCGAACGGACCCGCCAGGGCGTACGGTTCACGGGCCGGGAGATCAGCCTCTCGGTGCGGGCCACCGTCGACCTGGAGCTCGATGCCACCGACGCCTACGCCCGGTTCGTCCTCTGCGAGGGCGAGACGGCGCTCTTCATCCTGGAGACGGCCGTCGACGAGGACGACGCGACCTCCGACCCGGTGGAGGCCACCGCCGCCGACGAACTGTTCGATGCGACGGTGGCGTACTGGCGCCGCTGGCTAAAGCAGTCGACGTACACCGGCCGTTGGCGGGAGATGGTCCACCGCTCGGCCCTGACGCTGAAACTGATGACCCATGAGCCGACCGGCGCGATCATCGCCGCGCCCACCCTCGGGCTGCCCGAACAACTCGGCGGCCGGCGCAACTGGGACTACCGCTACGTATGGATCAGAGATGCGGCGTTCTCCCTCTACGCCATGCAGCGCCTCGGATTCACGCAGGAGGCGCAGGAGTTCATCGACTGGCTCGCCGCCCGACTGCGCGACGCCACGAACGGCGCCGCCGGGCCCCTGCGCGTCATGTACTCGATCGACGGCGACGCGATCATCCCCGAGGAGACGCTCGGCCATCTGGAGGGGTACCGGGGATCACATCCGGTGCGCATCGGCAACGGCGCGAGCGATCAGTGCCAGCTGGACATCTACGGTGAACTGATCGACTCGATCTATCTGTTCAACAAGTACGGCGCGGGCATCTCGCACGACAGCTGGGCCGATCTGTGCGGCATCCTCGACTGGCTGCTGAAGAACTGGGACGGCGCCGACGAGAGCATCTGGGAGACGCGGGCGGGGCAGCAGAACCACACCTACTCACGGCTCATGTGCTGGGTCGCGGTCGAGCGCATGGTCAGAATGGCCCGCCAGCGGGGTCTGCCCGGCGACCTGGTCCGCTGGATGCGGGTCCGCGACGAGATCTACGACCAGATCATGGCGCGCGGCTGGAATCCCGAGGAGCGCACGTTCGTCCAGCGGCTCTCCGACGACGACGGCCACCCGAAGACGATCATGGACGCGTCCCTGCTGCTCCTGCCGATGGTCAAGTTCCTCTCCCCGACCGATCCCCGGTTCCGGTCGACCGTCGAAGCCATCGAGCGCCGGCTGGTGGTGGACAGTCTGGTGTTCCGCTACAACCCGGAAGAGGCACCGGACGGACTGGACGGGAGCGAGGGGACGTTCTCGATCTGCTCGTTCTGGTGGGTCGAGGCGCTGGTGCGCATGGGCGAGGTGGAGCGCGCCAGGCTCGCACTCGAGAAGATGTTCACCTACGCCAACCATGTGGGTCTGTATGCCGAGCAGATCGGCCTGACGGGCGAGCATCTGGGGAACTTCCCGCAGGCGTTCACGCACCTCGCCCTCATCAGCTCGGCGATCAACCTCGACCACCGGATGATCTGACGCGTCCACCGGGCGGGCGGACCCCGCCGGGGGCCACCGCGCGCACACCGCCCTGGCATCGCACATATGCGCGATACCTGACGAATTCCCGAATATCGCCTGCCCCAGGGTAGTTGGACCTAGCCTGGGCGTCTTGCCGGGCCCGATTGGGGGGTGCCCGGCCTTGATCTGAGGACGCCCATGCTCCACACCCGTTCCCTCGCCGCTGCCGCCGCCGCGGCATGCCTCGGTGGCCTTGTCCTGATGCCGACGCCGTCCCAGGCGGCGCCCGGCTCGGTGCATCTGTACAAGATCTACTACGACAGCCCTGGGTCGGACACCCGCACCAACACCAGCCTCACCAACGAGTGGGTGCAGATCCGCAACACCACCGCCGCGGCGGTCAGCCTCACCGGCTGGACGCTCGTGGACGCCGCCAACCACCGGTACGTCTTCGGCCCCTACACCCTCGGCAAGGGCAAGACGGTGACCATCCGCACCGGCAAGGGCACCAACACCGCGAGCAACCGGTACCAGGGCCGGGCGGCCTACGTGTGGAACAACGACCGGGACACGGCGACCCTCAAGAGGTCCACGGGGCGACTGTCGACACCTGTGCCTACAACTCCACCAAGGTCGACTACAAGATGTGCTGATCCGAGCAGTACGCGCGAGCGCAGGCGTCCACCCGAGAAGGGTGGGCGCCTGCGTGCTTTTCCGGCCGGGTCCTCGACCACGTGTGTGACAGGAATGGGAGGGGGCACTCGGTGGCCTGGAGGTGGGTAACCGTGGTTCCCCTGCTTGTTGTTCTGCTGCTGGCCCTGCTTCTCTTCGGCGCGGGCTTCGCCCTCGAGGCGCTGTGGTGGATCGCCGTCATTGTTCTGGCGGTCTGGGTACTCGGTTTTGTCATCCGGCCTGCCGCAAGCGGTGGCCGGCGTGGCCGCTGGTACCGGTGGTAGGGGATCGCCTCTTCGTGACGCACTGTCAATCATGCGCCGTGACCAAGCATTCGGCAATCGACGAACCATCGAACGGCAAGGAGAATTCATGAGTGAGAACATCTGGGGCTACCAGCCGACGACCGGTTACACCCCGGGTCACAGCCTGGTGGGTTTCAAGGTCGAGGCGACGGACGGTCACATCGGCAAGGTCGACAAGCACTCCGACGACGTGGGTGCGGCCTACCTGGTGGTCGACACCGGTGTCTGGATCTTCGGCAAGCACGTCCTTCTGCCGGCCGGCACCGTCGTCCGCGTAGACGCCGCCGAGGAGAAGATCTACGTCGACCGGACCAAGGAGCAGATCAAGGACGCTCCCGAGTTCGACAAGGACAAGCACATCGGCGACGCGGGATATCACGACGAGATCGGCGGCTACTACGGCCGTCCGCTCGCCTGAACGAGGTGCACCCCGCCACAAGGGGGGCCGACCGGGATTTCCTCCGGTCGGCCCCCTTTCTCCGCTGCGTTTCCCGTTCAAGCCCCCCGCGTCGTCCGAGGCGAGGGGCTCATGCGGGCTTGCCGAGGGACCAGCCCACGACATCCGCCAGCCGCCCCCGCCACAAATCGGCGGTCACGGGATGAGGTGTTCCTGTGAAACAGGTGGTGTCCCGCAGATGAATCCATTGCGGCAGGCCTTGGTGGCCCTCGTCACCGGCCATTTCGTCCAGGGTCTGGTCCACCGATTCGGGAAAGGACGCGAGGAGTTGGGCGCCTGGCCCCTCCATGCGCCGCAGACTCCGTGCCCAGTCGGCCTTCCATGCCTCATGGGCGATCAGATCACCGTGGATGACTGCGCCGGGGATGTTCAGGGTGATGGGCAGACTCGTCCGGGGATCCTGGCCCAGGAGGCGGATCAGCAGTTGCAGTTGCAGATCCGGCACGGGTTCGGTGATCACAGGTGTCCGCTCTCGCTGTTTCGGATCGGCATGACCGTTCATCGGTGTGCTCTCCCTCATTCGGTTTGCTGCGGCCAGGCGGCGACCGCGTCCTCCACGGTCGGGTACGTGGCGAAGACCTCGTCCAGGCCGAGGATGCGGAAGATGCGGCGTACGCGGTCGGGCACCGCGGACAGCGCGATGCCGGCCTGCGCGGCCAGCACGTGGTTGCGGGCCGCGAGAAGAACGGTGATCCCGCTCGAGTCGCAGAAGGTCAGGTCGGTCAGGTCGACGACGAGCTGCCCGCCCGGGGGCAGTGCCAGCCCGGACAACAGGGCCCGGACCTCGGAGGCGGTGTCGTGGTCGAGTTCACCCGCCAGCTCGACGACCGGGCCGGTCGGCACGGTGCGGGTGGTGACGCTCAATTCGCTCACTGCTGCTCTTCACTGGACGCCGGGGGCACGCTGATGGCAAGGACGGCGGTGTCGTCGTCCACGCCCGCGCCGAAGGATTCGAGCAGGTCGCTCAGGGCGGTGACGGCGTCCGACGCGGTGGTCGGCGCGAGGGTCCGTGCGAAGTCGAGGAGCGCTTCGTCACCGAAGCGTTCGGCGGACGCGTCGGTGTGCGCCTCGGTCAGGCCGTCGGAGTAGAGGATCAGGGTGTCGCCGGGGTCGAGGCGCAGGGAGACCGAGGCGACGTGGGCGTCCGCGAGCGCGCCGACGAGCTGACCTCCCGGGGTGGGCAGATGGTCGGCGGTGCCGTCGGCGCGCAGAAGCAGTGCGGGCGGGTGCCCGCCGCCGGCCAGCGTGACGCGAAAGCCGTCGGCGTCGGGGGTGAGCACACCGAAGATGACGGTGCAGAATCGCGGGTCGTGCCCGTTGTACTCGTGGTGGAGAACGGTGTTGAGATTACCGACCACCGCGGCCGGGTCGGGGTTGTAGACGGCTGCGGCGCGCAGGGTGTAGCGCGCCAGTGAGGTCACGGCCGCGGCTGCCGTTCCCTTTCCGCACACATCCCCCAGGAACAGTCCCCAGGTCCCGGCGGCCAGCGGGAACAGGTCGTAGAAGTCGCCGCCCACCTGGTCGCTGGAGGCGATGTGGTAGTGCGCCGCCACGTCCAGCCCGGGTACGGGCGCCAGAGCGGGGGGCAGCAGCGTCTGCTGGAGGGTCGTGGCGAGCTTCTGCAGACGCTCACGTTCCGCTTCGGCTTCCCGGCGGGCACGCAGCAGTTCGGTCTCGTACGCCCTGCGGTCGCGCGCGTCGAAGATCGTGGTGCGGATGAGCAGTGGCCGCCCGTCGCTGTCGGTCTTGACGGTCGACGTGACCAGCACCGGCAGCCGGCCTCCGTCGGCCGTCCGCAGTTCCAGCGCGATGCCGTTGATCTCCCCCTGCATCTGCAGCAGCGGGGCGAAGTGCGTCTCGTGGTAGAGCCGGCCGCCGACGGTGAGCAGGTCGGCGAAGCGCCTGCGCCCTACGAGGTCCTCGCGCCGGTATCCCAGCCAGTTGAGGAGCGTGGCGTTGACCTTGGCGATCTGCCCGTCCAGAAGGGTCGAGAGGTAGCCGCAGGGCGCGTTCTCGTACAGGTCCTCCGCGCTGTCCTCCAGCAGGGCGGAGAAGCGCGCCTCGTCGTCGCCCGGCCGCCCGGAGTCCGGAGAGGGTCCCGGCCCCCCCGTGTCGCTCGTGTCGCACATCATCGAGTCGCGCCGGCAAAGGCGGCGATCGCCGTGGCGGTCGCCTCCGGTGCCCTCAGCTGAGGGCAGTGTCCGGTGGCCTCCAGGGTGACCGGCTCACTGCCCGGGATCCGGGCCCGGACGTACACACCCACCTCCTGCCGAGCGATCGCGTCGTTCGAGCACTGGATCGCCGGCGTCGGCACGGTCGCCCGCCCGGGATCCACCCCGTTGTCGGACAGGAAGGTCGCCACCAGGCGCCAGATGTTCCGGTCGCATCCGAATTCGTGCGACAGCACCAGGACCGGGCCGCCCGCGCGGCCGGTCACCCTGACATGATTCCTGTTCCGCACGTCCATGTGGCTCATCCTTCACCCGCGTTCCCCCGAAACACGAATCCGCACCCACTGTCCTCGGGACCTGGTATTCCTCGACGCCGTGTTCCCCTGCGGCCGGCGGTGTTCCGGCCCGCGGACAGGCGTTGACAGGTACGCGCCGGGTTCGACTGGCTCCCCGATCATGCAGCCCCTCGGTGACCCGACGGTCACGCTCGTGGAGCGCCACCACGTCGACCTGTCCGTGTGGCGAGCGCCGTCTGTTGCGTCTGAGTTGCGAGCGGACCCTGCGGCGCGGGGAGTGGAAGTAATACCGGGGTCGCAACGGGCAGGACCAGCTCCTCCGTCTGGCGTCGGACCCGCGGGAACAGGCCGACAAGGCCGCGCTTCGGCCGGAGTTGCCGCGCGAGCTCAAGGGGGCCTGGGAGTGCACGGACGCGGGACTGGTGCCGTACCCGGCGTAGAGGCCGGGCCGGTCGACGGCCAGCGAGGTCCGGGTGGGGGGCACACAGAGTCCCGTCACTCGCTACCGGCTCAGGCCACCGTCGCGCGCCCCGGCTCAGACCACCCCGCTGACCGTCACCGTCACATGCACCGGCACCGACGGGGCGCGCGTGGGGCGGACCGTCTCCTCGACGGCCGCCCGCACCGCTCGGGCGACGTCCAGCGCACGATGGCCCCGCCTCAGGACGATGGTGACCTCGACGGTCCATGCCTCCGAGTCCTCCTGGCGCACGACACGCACTCCGCGGCCGGCTCCGGTCGTCTCTCCGGCCGGGCGGCCCCATCCGGAGCCGGACGAGGCGAAGAGGAGGTCGGTGAGGCCGGGGCGCAGGAACGCCACGCCCCGGGTGCTCAGGACCGCGGTGGTGATGGCGTCCGCCAGGTGCGCGGACGGTTTGCCGTCCGTCATCGGTCTCCCCCTTCGTCGCCGTCCCCGGGGTCGAAAATGTCGGCGATCCGTACGTCGATGACAGCGACATCCATGCCCAGTTCCGTGTCGGCCGCCGAGGTGATGCGCTCCCGGATGCGTGCGGCGACGTCCTGGAGGTTCCACGTCCTCGCCACGACGGCGTCCAGCCGGACGTGGACCGGACCACGCGGCCACCGGGCCGTCCCCGGGTCTGCCACATCGAGCGGACGGACCACGCAGTCGCCGGCGCGGACGCCGGTGAGTGACGCGGCCGCGGCCCGGAAGGTCCGGGCGGTGACCGCCTCGGTGATCCACATGTCCTCGTCGCTCCCGCCGAGCGGGAGGTTCCTGCCGGGACTCAGTTCCAGGCGCACCGCGTCGATGATCCGAGCGTTCCGGGCGGAGTCGTCCCCGGTGTCGGCCGAACCGCCGCCTTCGGCCCGGCGTACGACATTGTTCAGCAGGGCGGTTTCGCTCAGTACGGCGGTGCAGTACGGGCAGGAGTGGGCATGCGGATCCGGCTGCTCACCCAGCCCGTGCTCCATGGTCCGGAACACATCGCGGCCGCACGGCAGGAGACCGGCGTCCTGGGTCTCTTCCGTGCCGGGGCCGGCCGGCTCGTGGGGTGCGTGAGGGTGCGGGGTCATCGCCGTGCCACCGCCTCCCGCGTCGGACGGCGGCGTGCGCGGACCACTCGCCCGCGGACCACCTGCGGGTCGAGGCCCGTCATCTCGGCCATGGCCACGTGCTCACCTCGTCTGTCCATGGACACACCCGACGACCGCTGACGCGGCACGAGGGAACGGTCCCGAGGAGTGTGCGGAAGTTCCGCGACCACGCGGCGGATCCACGCGGCCGGTGCCCCCGGGTGCACCGTATCCACTGAACGCACCGAATGCCGTCACCTCTGTGACGAGGACATTGCCGTGGCGGGGGCACACGGATGTCAGGGCCCGGTCGCGGACCGGGCCCTGACCTCGGATGACATGATCACAGCCGCTCCCCCGGCACCACGGACCCCTGAGAGGCAACGCCATGACACGGCGCGTCCCCGCCCCCGACGGCATCGGCCTCGACCTCAGACCGGCCGCTTCCGCCGCCGCGGTCGCGGCCCCGGCGAAGCCCTGCGCGCCCCCTCGCGCTCGCACCGCCTGGTCGCAGCGGCGAGTGGCGCTGCGCCGCACACCCGTGTCGATGTGGAACGACGACGTGTCCGACTGGGCGGCGGCGCTCACCTACTACGCGATTCTCGCTCTGCTGCCCGCCCTCCTGGTCTCCGTCTCCGTCATCGGGCTGGTCAGCGACGCCACCACCGACACGCTGATCGCCCATGTCACGGCCTGGGCGCCCGCCGAGGCGGGCAGCGCGCTCCAGGAGTCGCTGCGCGGGATGGCCTCCGAACGGTCCGCCGCGCTGACCCTCGTGGCAGCGGGCGGCGTCAGCGCCCTGTGGTCCGCGTCCAGTTATGTGGCCGTCTTCCGGCGGGCGCTGCACGCCCTCCACGGCGCCGAGGACACACGGCCGGCCCTGCGTACGGCCTACCGGATCGTGCTGACGGCGATCACCGTGCTGGCCCTGCTGGTCGTCAGTGCGGTCGTCCTGGTGACCAGCGGTCCGCTGGCGGCCATGCTCGGCCGGTGGGCCGGCATCGGCGAGGGCGGCGCGGCGGCCTGGAGTCTGCTCAAGTGGCCTGTTCTGGTCGCCCTCGTCGCGGTGCTGGTGATGGTCCTCTTCCGTACGGGACCGCCGTCCGCGCGTTGTCTGCGGCACGCCCTGCCCGGTGGTGTGCTCGCCGGCGTTCTCTGGCTCGCTGCCTCCGCCGGATTCACGGCGTACGTGTCCGGGTTCGGCACGTACAGCAGGCTGTACGGCTCACTGGCCGGGATCGTCGTCTTCCTGATCTGGCTGTGGGTGTCGAATCTGGCGCTGCTGGCCGGCGCCCAGTTCACCGCCGAACTGCACCGGCTGGCGGAGCGCGCACCGGCGCAGGACCCGGGTCCGGCCGCCGCACCGACCTCGTAGCGCGGGCCGGTCCGCGGTGCGCATCTCGTAGCGCGGGGCCGGCCATCACGCCGCCCACCTCGTAGCGCGGGGCCGTACGCGGGCCGGTCGCCCTGTTGCGGCCCGCGTACGGCCCCTTGCTACGCTGCGCAGGCGCCCCGCGGGGGAAGTCCGGTGAGAGTCCGGCGCTGACCCGCAACGGTAAGCACGTCGCCTGGTGAACCAGGACGATGCGCAAGCCCGGTTACCCACGGAGCGTACGGAACTCCCCACTGCTCGCCGCGGACTGCGAGAGGGAACCGCGCGCCTCGTGCCGTGCGGGCCGCCCCTGCTCACGTATGCCTGCGGCCCGATCCGAAGGACCACGCGTGTCCGCAGCCACCGCCACGCCCGTGAAGTCTCCGGGGGCGGGCCCACCGCGCCGAACGCCCGCCGGGCCGCTCGCCGTCGGCCTCGCGGCCGCCCTGCTGCTGTCCCTCGTGTGCGGAGTGGCCCTGGGGGCCTCGGATCTGACGTGGGGTGAGGTCCTGCGTCTGCTGTGGGCCGGGCTGACCGGCGGGACTCTGCGGGCGGACGAGACGGCTGCCTACAGCATCGTCTGGGAGATCCGCTTCCCCCGCACCCTGCTCGCGGCCGTCGTCGGGGCAGGCCTCGCGACGACGGGCGTCGCCGTCCAGGCCATGGTGCGCAACGCCCTCGCCGACCCCTTCGTCCTCGGGATCTCCTACGGCGCGGCCGTGGGCGCCAACGCCGTGATCCTGTTCGGCACCTTCGCGGCGCTCGGTATCTGGGCGCTGTCCGTCTCCGCCTTCGCCTCCGCGCTCGCGGCCATGACGCTGGTCTACGCGGTGGCCCGCAGCGCGCACGGCCTGACCCCGCTGCGGCTCATCCTCACCGGGACCGCCATGTCGTACGGTTTCTCGGCCGTCACCACCCTGATGGTGTTCGGCGCGGAACGCGGGGAGGCTGCCCGGTCCGCCCTGATGTGGCTGCTGGGCAGTCTGAGCGGCGCGTCGTGGAACGCGCTGCCGATCGCGGCGTCGACCGTGGCACTGGGGCTGGCGTATCTCGCGCTGTCCTCGGGCCGGCTCAACGCGCTGGCCATGGGTGACGAGACCGCGTCCGCGCTGGGGGTGAACCCTGAGCGGCTGCGCCGCGAGCTGTTCGTCGTCACGGCGGGTGTCACGGCCGCCGTGGTCGCGGTGAGCGGTGCGATCGGGTTCGTCGGTCTGATGGTTCCGCACCTCGTCCGGATGTTGGTCGGCGCCGACCACCGGCGGGTGGCGGCCGTCGCGCCGCTGATGGGCGCGGTGCTGCTGGTGTGGGTGGACATCCTGTCCCGTCTGCTGCTCGCGCCGGCCGAACTCCCGGTGGGTGTGATCACCGCCGTGGTCGGCGTGCCTCTGTTCCTGGTGCTGATGCGCCGTCGTGGCTATGCCTTCGGGGGGCGATGATGCGGATCGACATCGAGAACCTGTCGGTCGACATCGGTGGTGCCCGCCTGCTGCGGGACATCGATCTGGGAGTCGCCGCGGGTCAGGTGGTCGGCGTCGTGGGCCCCAACGGCAGTGGCAAGTCGACCCTGTTGCGCTGTGTCTACCGGGCGCTGCGGCCCGCGGACGGCGTGGTGCGTCTCGGCGGTGAAAACCTGCACACCATGGACGCCAGGGCCGCGGCCCGCGGTGTCGCCGCCCTGCCCCAGGACTCGGCTCCCGAGTTCGACTTCACCGTCGCCGAGGTCGTCGCCATGGGGCGACTCCCCCACCAGCGGGCCTCCGCGCTGGGCCGACCGTCGGCGAGCGACGTCGCTGTGTGCTCCGAGGCGCTCGACCGCGCCGGTGCGGGACATCTGGCGGACCGTACCTTTCTCACCCTCTCCGGCGGTGAACGACAACGGGTGCTGATGGCCCGCGCCTTCGCGCAGTGCCCACGGGTACTGGTGCTCGACGAGCCGACCAACCACCTGGACATCGCCCACCAGTTGGACCTGCTGGCGCTGGTACGCGACTGGCAGCCGGCCGGCTCCGGCCGTGCGGTGACCGTGCTGACCGCGCTGCACGACCTCAACCTTGCGGCGGAGTACTGCGATCTGCTGTACGTGGTCTCCCAGGGCTCCGTCGTCGCCTCCGGCCCGCCGGACGAGGTCCTCGCCCCCCACCTGCTCGCCGATGTCTTCGGGGTGCGCGCCCATCGCGTACGCCACCCGGAGACCGGCGCCCTGCGGCTGTTGTTCGACCGGCTGCCCGCGCGGGCTCCGATCCCCGAAGCCGCCCTCCCCGCCCTCCCAAAAGCCGCTCTCCCCGAATAGGAAGCCCTCATGTCCGCCATGTCCCGCCGCCGTTGCGCCGCCTTCGTCGCCGTCCTCGCCCTGACGCTGACGGGCTGCGGCGCGAAGAAGTCCGAGTCCTCCGACGCGAAGCGCGACGGCGGGCCGGTGACCATCGAGAACTGCGGGCGCACGGTGACCTTCGACAAGGTGCCCCGGCGCGTGGTGACGAACGATGTCGGCATCACCGAGATCATGTTCGCCCTGGGTCTGGAGGACCGCATGGCCGGTTATGTGATGCCGGACGACAAGGGCGACCTGAACGGAGTCCCCTGGCGCGCCGCATACGACAAGGTGCCGTGGCTCTCCAAGAAGGCGATCACGCGCGAGGTGGTGCTCGACGCGCGTGCCGACATGGTCTTCGCGGGCTGGAACTACGGGTTCAGCGAGGGCGACGGCATCACGCCGGACTCGTTGCGCAAGGTCGGTGTCGACTCGTACCTGCTCACCGAGTCCTGCCGCAACGGAAACGAGAAGGCACGCGGCATCATGCCGCCGCTCCAGGCCCTGTACACCGACCTCACCAATCTCGGAAAGCTCTTCGGCGTGGAGGACCGGGCCGCGAAACTGATCGCCGACTTCAAGAAGCGGATCGCCGCTGTCGCGGGCAAGGTCCCCAACGGTGCCGAGCGGCCCACGGTCTTCCTCTACGACAGCGGCCAGGACAAGCCGTTCACGGCGGGCCGTTTCGCAGCGCCCGAGGAGATCATCACCAAGGCGGGCGGCACGTCCATCACGCATGACCTGGCGGACTCATGGACGACGATCGGATGGGAGACGGTGGTCGAGAAGAACCCGGACGTCATCCTCATCAACGACTACGCGCAGCCGAGCGCCGAGGCGAAGCGGAAGTTCCTGCTGTCCTACCCCCCGTTGGCGCATGTCGCCGCGGTCAAGAACCGCAAGATCTTCGTGCTCGACTACGTGGACCTGGTGGAGAGCCCGCGCAATCCGGCCGCGATCGAGGCGCTCGCCGCGTATCTGCGGACGGTCGGCGGCTGAGGGCGGGGCGGGCCGCTCGCGGCCCGTCGGGGCGGGGCCGTTCGAGGGGCGTCGGGGCGGGGCCCGTCGAAGAGCGCCGGTCGGAGGCGCCGCTCACGCGTGACGGCCCGGCGAGGCGGCCAGGAGTCCTGGCGCCGCGCGTCGGCCCGGCGAGAGGTCCTCCTCGCCGGGCCGTCGACCACGCACACGTCCTGACGGCACAGCAGGGCCACGTCCTCGGGTGAGAGGTCAGCCCTGGTCGCCACCCGCGGCCGACATGTCCATCCAGATGACCTCCCAGTTGTGGTGGTCCGGGTCCTGGAAGGAACGGCCGTACATGAACCCGTGGTCCTGCGTCTCGCCGGCGGGCGAACCGCCGGACGCCAGCGCGTTGTCCGTGAGCTCGTCCACCCGCTCACGGCTCTCCGCGCTCAGCGCGATGATGACCTCGCTCGTGGTGGAGGCATCGGCGACGGCCTTCTTGGTGAAGTCCTTGTAACGCGGCTCGGTGAGCAGCATCGCGAAGATGGTGTCGCTGATGACCAGACAGGCGCCCTGCTCGTCGCTGAACTGGTCGTTGAACGAAAACCCGAGCTTGCTCCAGAATGCCTTCGTCGTCTCGAGGTTCTTCACCGGAAGGTTGATGTAGACCTGCTGCGCCATGGTCGTCACTCCGCTCTCGCGTCCGCGGCCGCCGCGGTGGCTGCCGTTCGAGAAAGTAGACGAGCGGGGATCGGAAAACTCATCGGCTCGCGGAGGGCGTATTTCGCAAGGCCACCGGATCAGCTCGCGGTGGGCCAGGTCCTCAGCAGATCGGCGATGCGGACGGCGGTGCACGCCGGTTCGAGGAGCAGGTCACGCAGGGCCATCGCGTCCTCGCCGGTCGGCTTGAGGGAGATCCCGGACGCTTCCAGATACATCACGCCCGTGGCGGCTGCCACGGCGAGATTGGACCGCTCCAGCCACTGGCAGCGGCCGAGTGTGTGGACGAGCGCGGCGGCGCGGGTGAAGGGGCCGTCGTAGATCGGCCGGTCCAGCATCGTGGCCCGGTGCCGGGCGCAGGCCGCCACCGGTACGCCATAGTCGTCGGGCTGCGGATCGTCGGCGCCGGCCAGTTCGGCGACCTGGAGAATCCAGGGCACGTCGATGTGCAGTTCCATCAGGCGGCGCGCGCTCCCGCTCCGTCGCCCGCCTTGCCGGCCGGGGCGGTGGCGGCCGCTTCCGCCTCGTCGAACAGGGCCTGATGCTCGGCGAGGAACCGCTCGGCCGCACCCATGGCGCGGTCGCGCAGGCCCTTCGTGTCCTCGAGGACCAGGCTCTCCAGGTACTCCCCGATGCCCAGCCCCCGGTCGGCGGCCCGTTTGGCCGCGAGTTCCGCGATCTCGGCATCCACACGCGCGCCCAGCTGTTTCTTGACCATAGGGCATGGTACCAGCTGGTACCACCAGGCTGTCGGTGGCTGCGGCCCGGTCCGGAAGCGGCAGTTCACACCCGCCGCAGCCACTCCTCCGCGCTCCGGGGAGACGGGAAACGCAGGACGTGCAGCGGTGCGAACCGGGGGTCGCCGTTACGCCGCTCGATCCCGCACGCCGGGCGGCGTGCTGCGCGATGCCCACCACGCGGGATGGTTCGCGGCGGAACCAGTCGGAGACGGTTTCCACGTTCCCGCCGAAGATCCGCTCACGGCACAGCGACCTGCGCAGGATGCGGGGCATGACGACTGCTCTCGGGTAGTCGAGCCGGATCACGGTGTCCGGGTGCTCCCCCAGCGGGTCCCGCACTTCCGGGTAGCCGAGGGAGTCGATGACCCAGCCCGGACGGGCGGCGATCGCCGCCACCCGCTCGACGAAGCCCGGCCCGGTCGCCCAGCCCGGACCGGTGAACTTCAGGGAGTTCGTCTCGTGGAACGGGGCAGGTGCATCCGCGCGGCGACGGTTTGGGCCGTGGGGGTCTTCCCGGCCCCGCTGACGCCGGCCGCGAGGATGCGTGTCACGGCGTGCCGGCTGTCCGCCGCCGTTCCGGGCGGGTCCTCGTCCTGCCGAGGGCCGGGCTCGGCCGTCGAGCAGCCGCACAGTCTCCGGCCTCACGCCCTTGCCACTTCAGCAAGGTTGTTTGCCGGCGTACCGGAGGGTGGCGCAGGCTTCGGACACCAAGGCACCCGAGGAGGCCGATCGATGACCGACAGCCCGACCCCAAACAGCGCCCAGCAGTACTGGGAAGGCTTCTACCGGGAACGGGACACGCCCTCGGAGCGGGCGGGCAAGCCCAACGAACTCCTGGTGCGCGAAGCCGGTTCACTCGCCCCGGGAACCGCGCTGGACCTCGGATGCGCCGAAGGCGGGGACGCGATCTGGCTCGCCGGGCAGGGGTGGCGCGTCACCGCCACCGATGTCTCCAAGACGGCTCTGCGGCGGGCCGCCGGCCGAGCGGCCGAAGCGGGACTGGCCGAGCGGGTCGACTGGCAGCAGCACGACCTGTCACGGTCCTTCCCGGACGGCCGATTCGACCTCGTGTCGGCGCAGTTCCTGCACTCCCCCGTGGAGGCGGTGGGAGAACGGACGGGGATTCTGCGCCGGGCGGCGCAGGCCGTGGCACCGGGTGGGGTGCTGCTGATCGTGGGCCACGCCGGATGGCCGTCGTGGCAGACGGCGCCGCCGTTCGACTACCACTTCCCCACCACCGGCGAGGTGCTCGCGTCGCTCGCCCTGGAGCCGGGTGCGTGGCACGTGGAAATCGAGGAACTCCTGACCCGCGAACTGCCGGGCCCGGACGGCAGGACGGGCACACGCGCCGACAACGTCCTCAAGGTCCGCCGCGGTCACTAGGGCCTTACGCCACCACGCACTCATGGCGGCGGTGGCGTGGCGTCCGTCGCGGGCGGTGCGGCGTTCTCGTTCGCCGCCTCCGGCGCGTGGGGCAGCACATGGGTGACGAAGTCCTCCACGACCGTCTCCAGGTCTATGTCGTGCTGCGCGCGCTCGCCGAGGTACCAGCGGTGTTCCAGCAGGCCGTGGTAGACCTCGGCCGGGTCCATGGCGCCCCTGAGGTGCCGCGGCACCGCTCGTACGGTGGGCCTGAAGACCTCGCGGACCCAGCGGTGGGCCAGTACCTCCGTGCGGGCGCCGAGCGGATCGCCCGGTGCGTAGTCCTCCTGCGTCGCCATCCAGCTCTCCAGGTCGTTCAGGAGGCGCCGGGCCTGGTTCTCCTCGGTGTCGAGGCCGGTGAGGCGCAGCAGTTGGCGCTGGTGGTGGCCGGCGTCGACGACCTTCGGCACGAAGGTGACCGTGTCGCCGTTCGAGGAGTGCTGGATCTGCATCTCGGCGACGTCGAAACCGAGATCGTTGAGCCGGCGGATCCGGCGGTCGATGTAGTGGTACTTGCCCGCCGGATAGACCGAAGTACGGGTCAACTCCGTCCACAGGTCGTGGTAGCGGCGGCAGATCTCGGCACCGAAGGCGATGGGATCGACCGAGGGATGCAGTGCGCCCGACGCCTCCAGGTCGAGCATCTCGCCGATGATGTTCACGCGGGCCAGGTCGATGTCGTACTCGCGCTGCCCTGTGCTGAGTCGGTGGTGCAGCTCGCCGGTCTCCGCGTCCACGAGGTAGGCGGCGTAGGCACCGGCGTCCCGGCGGAAGAGGGTGTTGGACAGGGAGCAGTCGCCCCAGGCGAAGCCCGCCAGATGCAGCCTGACCAGCAGGACGGCGAGGGCGTCCATGAGCCGGTGGACCGTGGTGGGGCGCAAAGTGGTCTCGAACATGGAGCGGTACGGCAGGGACCCGTTGAGGTGGCGGGTGATCAGCACCGGCTCCAGGGGCTCCCCGTCGCTTCCGCCGCGCTCGGTGACCACCGCGAGCGGATCGACCGCGGGGATGCCGAGCCGGGCGAGGGTGCGCAGCAGTTCGTACTCCCGTGTCGCCGGACGCTCCGCCAGCTCCTTGACCGCGACGACCTCGGCCCCGGCGCGGGCGTAGCGCACGACGTGCCGGGAGATACCGCGTGGCAGCGGCACCAGATACTTCTCCGGCCACTCCTCCAGCGGGAGATGCCACGGCAGTTCGAGCAGGACGGCGGGGTGCTCGGGGTTGGTGGCACTGATCTGCAAAGCCATCGGTCGCCTCGCGTCGTACGGTGACGGGTCACCAGTGTGACGCACGGGTCGCACACCCTGTCGCCCGGCCGGGTGCCCCCGAGCCTGCCGCCGATCAGTCACGTGATGGGCTTCCACGGGCCCGTCGGGGAACGCGCCGACCGCCGAGAGGGCGAAGGTCGCCGCGAGCGTGGCCGGGGCCACCGTCGCCACGGGTACGCACCGGCCGACCGGAATCGGCCCCAGCGGGGAGCCGCCGCCGATTCCGTAGATCCCACCGGCGGTTCCGACCGTCATGGCCGGCGCGGTGAGTGCCGGACCCGACAGCTCCTCGACGGTCCGCTGCCGTACGGGCCGGAGCGTGCGCAGGAACAGGGACAGCCCGAGCGACAGCGGCAGCGGCAGCGACGCGATGGGCAGGCGGAAAACCGTCGGACCGGGGAGCGCGAAAACCCGGATACAGGCGCCCAGGACGACGCCGGGCAGGGTGCCCAGGACAAGGCGACGCGTCAGCGGACTGCCGAGGTTGCAGGCGGCACGGTGGCGCCACGGGTACCCGGGCCGGCGACGACGTTGTACAGCAGATCGGTCGGGGGGACCGCGGGGTCGAACACGCTCAGCTGCACCGGAAGGAGAGACGCCGCCCCGGACACACCGACCGTCGCGGTGAGCACCGCGACGGCCGGCCCCCCGAGCAGGCCCCCGACCAGCGTCCCTCAGTCCATCGCGCCCCCCGGCCGCCGGTCTCGATCTTCGCCGGTGCGTCAGTCAACCGGGTTCGTGCGGCTCACGCACAGGCACCGGTGATCTCGGCGGGGACGAAATGGCAGCCGTACGCCGGGCGCGCGACCTGGCGGTACACCGCGCTGACCGGCACCCCTGGAACCAAACAGCCAAAAGGGCGGATAATAGGACAGCGGACATCGACGAAAGGTCTCGCGATGGCGAACAAGCCCAGTCAGCCACGGCACGGCGAGGGGCCGAGCCGACACCAGGGGGACAAGCAGCACGGGTGGTCGCCCGATGTGGACGAGGAGTCCCAGCAGTCGAACCCGAGCGCTCACCGGTCCTTCCACCCCGACACCTACGCCCCCGAGGCCGACGAGCCACGCAGGGCGTCCACCAAGGAGGAGAAGCAGGCCTCGGAGGCCGGCACGCCCGTGGACAGCATGACCACCAGCGGCGAGGACCGTGACGAGAAGTCCGAGGGTATGCACGACACCGGCCGTCGGGGAAAGTCCCAGCGCCCCAGCGGCGAGAAGGACGCCTCTGCCTACAGCGGGGTGGACCCGCAGGAATCGACCGGCAAGGACGGCAGCCGCTGATCCGTCCGGCGCAGGCGCGTGTGTCCTTACGTTCGCGCGAGCCTGCCCGGCTGCTGCCCGCCGGGCAGGGTCCCGCACGCCCGCTCAGGCGTGGATGTCCTGGTCCACCCGAGTCGGTTGACCCAGTTCGTAGGGGGCCAGGATGTCGGCGACGGTCCGGTGGCGAGGTGTGCTCACGCCGAGTTCCTCGCCGAGGTCGGCCACCGCGCCGCTCAGCCACGCCAGTTCGAGTCGGTGCCCCTCCGTCAGATCGTGGTGCATCGAGGATGTCATCGTCGCCGGGAGGCTGTCGCAGAAGGTGAGCCGGTCGTCGGCGAACGCGGGATCCAGGCCCACCCCGGCGGCACGGCCGACCGAGACGACCTCCCTCATGAGATCACCGAGCAGTGCGCGGGAGCGGGGGTCGGCGCGGATCACGCCGATGGGTTGGCGGACCGCGGACGTCGCCGCCGAGACGCCGGCCAGGAAGACGAACTTCTCCCAGATGACCCGCTCGATGTCGGGGCTGATCTCGGCATCGATGCCGGCCTCCAGGCAGGCGTCGAGGAACGCCCGGGTCCGGTCCGTTTCCTGTCCGTCGTACTCGCCGAAGACCAGTTTCTGCATCTCGCCGTTGTGCACGACGATGCCGGGCTCCTCAATGGTGGCCGAGATGTAGCAGACGCCCCCGGCGACGGCCTCGGCGGGCAGTTCACGACGCAGGACCGTGTCCTTCTGCACGCCGTTCTGCAGGGAGATGACCATGGTGCCCGCGCCGACGTGGTTCCGGAGCCCGCCCACGACGTCGTCGGTGTCCCACAGCTTGACGGCGATGAGAAGAACGTCGACGGGGCCGAGGTCGGCGATCGTGGGCACCACCGCGTCGGCCTGCACCCGGAACTCGCCCAGCGGACTCCGCACCAGCAGACCGTTGCGGCGAATCGCCTCCAACTGCCTGCCCCGGGCCACGAACGTCACCTCGTTCCCGGCCGCCGCGAGGCGCGCACCGAAGTACCCGCCGACTCCTCCCGCACCTACGACAGCGATACGCATGACGCCTGTTCCTCATCTCTGAACGACCCGCGTGCTCCGGACAACCGGCGCCATAGCGCGGCTCCGTCTGATCAACGGCCGACCGCCACGGTACGCGGCTTCTCCGGCACGGCTCCGGACGGTGCCCGGAGCGGGTGCGGGCGGCCCTAAGCCGGGGTGTCGGGGCGCTGGGCCCGGCCCGCCTCGAAAGCGCTGTCGATCCATCCGGCCACCACGTCGGCGGCCTCCGGGGACGCCTCGGCGACGGCCCCGACCACCGTCTCGTCCTGGTCTCCGAAGACATCGAGGACTCCCGTACGGGCCAGCGCCCGGCGCAGGGTCTCCCGGCCCTCGGGTGACGTCGGGGCGGCCGCCTCCGCCGCGGCAACCACCGCTTCCCGCTCCGTACGCTCCCGTTCGCGAGCCCCCTGCTCGGCGGCGCTCCTGCGGGACTGGTCCTGCGGTCGCTGAGGTACGGCGTCGTCCGTGCCGTGATCGTTCATCTGCGTCTCGCCTCGAATCGCTGGATGTCGGGTCGTCCTCCGCGGAGGACGAACCCCCAACAGGCGGCGCCCCGCAGGAGCGAGGGCCAAGGTCATCGGTTCCCCCGAGAGCCGCGTACCCGGTGCCCGGCCGGACATGGGCACACGAATGGACGCCCCCGGGCAGGCGGGCAGGTCGCAGGCGCGCTACAGGACCGTGGGTCCGGCGTTCCGCCGACGGGCCTCCGCCCGCGTCGCACCGATGCCCGCGGCGACCACCAGAGCGGTGCCGGCGATCTGGAGCGAGGTGGGTGTCTGCGCGATGAGGATCACGCCGGCCAGCAGGCTCACGGCCGGTTCGAGTCCGGCCAGAGTGCCGTATGTGGTCTTGCCGATGCGCTGCAGGGCCTTCATCTCGAGCAGGAACGGCACGAGCGGCATGAGTACCGCGATGCCGGCGACGGCCGCAGCGGTGTGCCAGGTGAGCGCCGGAAGAGCGCCCGGCGCGCCGAACGGTGCGGCGACGAGCGCGGCGACCGCGAGCGAGACGGCCAGGGCGTGGGAAGCGGAGAAGCGGCTGCCGACATGGGCCGTGCCGACGACGTAGAGAGCCCAGCACGCCGCCGAGCCGAGACCGAACAGGACGCCCGTCAGGCTCGTCGCGCCCGCCCACGGGGAGGTGAGCAGCAGGACGCCGACAGCGGCAAGTCCCAGCCAGGTCAGCTCCTTGAACCGGCGCGATGCGACGACGGCGACCGTGAGGGGGCCGAGGAACTCCAGCGCGGTGGCCGTCCCCAGCGGGAGGCGCGCGGCCGCTTCGGAGAAGAGGAGCATCATGCCCGCGCTGACCGCACCCAACAGGAAGGTGGCCAGCAGGTCGGCGCGCGGTGTCGTCTTCAGCGTCCGCCCCAGGGATCTGCCGGTGCAGGCCAGCAGGAACACGGCCGCGAACGTCAGCCGCAGCCAGGTGGTGCCGGCCGGACCGAGCGAACCGAACAGCTCGGTCGCCAGCGCGCTCCCGGTGTGCAGGGCGGCCATGGCAATGAGGACGAGCGCGGGGCCCGGCATCAGGCGGGGCCCCGGGGGCGCCGTGGCGCCGGTCGTTGCGTCGGTCGTATCGGCGGCGGTGGTGGCAGTCACGAGGCCATTGGACCGGCCGTGCTCTGTTTCTGTCCACGGGCCGATGGTGGACGCTCCGGCCACTATCGGTGGACAATTGTGTGATGACGAGCGATGGCATCGAGCATTTGCCCGATCTGGGACGGCTGCGTCTCCTGGTCGAACTGCACCGCCTGGGCACGATGGCCGCGGTGGCCGCCAGCACCGGCTACGGGACGTCGGCCGTCTCCAAGCACCTCGCCGTCCTGGAGGAGGAGGTCGGGGTCCCGCTGCTGAGCCGGGTCGGCCGCCGGGTCCAGCTGACACCCGCCGGTCAGCGGCTGGTCGAGCACGCGGTGGGCATCCTCGCCGCGGTGGAGGAGGCCCAGGCGGAGCTGCGGGGCGCGGCCGATCCGGTGGGCCGGGTCCGGCTGGCCAGCTTCTTCACCGCGGTGGAGCCGGTCGTCCTCCCCGCCCTGGAGCATCTGCGCGAGGTGTATCCGCGTGTGGTGGTGGAGGTGTACGAGCACGAACCCGAGCACACGGCGGGGCTGCTGCGTTCCGGCGGGATGGACCTCGGGGTCGTGTACGACTACAGCCTGGTCCCCCGCAGTCTTCCGCCCGAGCTGAGTGCCCGGCAGTTCGACGAGCAGCCGCTCTTCCTGGCGGTCCCCGTGGATCATCCGGACGCGGGAAGGCCCGTCGCGGTGTCCGAGCTGGCGGAGTTCGCGGGGACGGGCTGGATCGCCAACTCCCGCGGGACGGACGACGACGAGCTGGTGCAGCGGGTGTGCGCCATCGCCGGGTTCACCCCGCGCATCGCGCACCGTGTGGACAGCCTGCACCTGGTGAACAGCCTGGTCGGAGCTGGACTCGGGGTTGCGCTGCTCGCGGAATCGGGGATCGAGAGGAGCCGCTCGGACGTCGCGTTCCGCCCGCTGGATCCTCTGGCCGGCAAGCGCCGCAGCTTTCTGCTGGCGCGTGCCGGCCAGTGGTCATGGCCGCCGATCACGGCTCTGGCCGGCGCCATCACGGGCGTCGGCCTCTGAGCAGGGACGGGGGCACACGGGAAGAGCGGCATTCCGCGAGTCCGGTGCCACAGGGCGGCGCGCCGCCGGAACCCGGCTCGCGGGGCGACACGTCACCGCCCGGCTCGCACGCCGTGTCACTGGAACCCGGCCCGCGCGACACGTCACTACCCGGCTCCCACACCGTGCCGCCGAAACCGACTCGCGCCGCGACACGACACCACCCGGCTCGCACGCCGGTGTCACCTCAGCGCCGCCTCGACCCGTCGCACTCCCGGGCCCGAGAGACCCGCCAGCCCCTCCGGACGCCCGGTCGCCAGCAGGAGCAAGTCCCCGACCGGTCCGCTGACCTCGTCCGGCCCGGCCCCTGCCGACCAGTCCGCGTCCGTGGCCACCAGCTTCGTACCGCGGAGGCGTCTGCGTGCGCCGTAGAAGATGCTGCCGTGGACATGACCGAGGGCCGCGACCGTCCGATCCACCGGCATGTCCCGGCGGCGTCCGAGCGGACGGGCCACGTCCTGGCCGTGCACCAGGGCGTCGACGAGCGGGTCCAGCGGGGCGGCGCCGGGTGCTCGACGGGACGAACCGGCCGTCTCACGGAGCTGGGCGATCAGTGCGGGAGGACCGAACCCGGCCGCCCTCTCGCGTGCCTTGTCGGCTTCCATCCGGTCCCAGTTGCCCCGTGCCCGGATGATTCCCGTGATCGAGCCCGCCAGGGTGGTGCGGGTCGACAGGGTCAGATGTGCGGCCACGTCGTGGATCGTCCACCCGACGCAGAGCGATGCCGCCTCCCACTCCTCGTCGTGGAGGCTTTCGAAGAAGTCGGCAAGGCTCAGCCGCTCGGCCTTCACCCAGGAGAGAATCTCGTCGCGGTCCATGGTCAGCTCCACCGTCCGGTGGGCGGGGCCGATCCCCGCCTCCCACTCCTGTGTCGAACGGGAGACGGCCGGATCGACATGTGCGGCGACATTTCCTCCGGGGAATCCTCGGGCCCCGCCCGCCACGCGCTCAGCGCAGCTGGCTGACGATCGTGGGATCGGTGATCTCCTTGTCCCTGGAGAGCATCGTGGCCTTGCTGAGGATCAGGGAGAGCATGCCGTCGCCCTCGAAGGGCAGATAGCCGGTGTCGGGTCCGCCGCCGGCCTTGGGCACGATGCACAGGTACTGGTCGTTCGGCGTCCGCAGGATGTTGTCGGACCCCAGATGGATCTTGTACGTGTGCAGATCGCCCCGCACCTCCAGGAAGCGGCCCCCGACCGTGCAGCGGTCGGCCATCGCGAGGCGCGGCACGAGCCGGGTGAGGAGCTCCCGGCGGGTCGCCGCGCTCTGGTTCAGCTCACCGAAGCCGTAACGGGTCCAGTACTCGCGGAAGCGGCCGCCCGGCCCACCGTCCTGCCACGTGGGGTCGTTGCCGACGGAGGCCACGCCGACGAAGAGGTCGACGTCGCGCAGGACTTCGGAGAGCACCAGCTCCGGGATGTCCGTGAGCGCCGGCGGTGCGACGCGGTCACCGCCGTCCCTCAGCCACATCTCGTAGCGCCCACTGCCTGCGTGCGCGTAGTTGTGCGGGGCGTCGATCGGATAGAAGCGGACCTGGTCGGTGGCCAGCCGCAGGTAGCTGCCGGACTCGGTGGTCTCGCCCGGGCCCCAGCCCTCGCCCTCGCCGTCGATCCAGTACTCGGCGCGCAGCCCCCACTGGGGAAGCTCACGGTAGGCGGGGGTGTAGGAGTCGTCCACGCAGAGTCTGAGCCTGTTCGTCCAGCCTCTGACGGCCGCGAGCGAGTGGAACTGGTGCTGGCGCAGGATGTGCCCCGCGAAGCGGTTGCTGTACGTCCCCGTGGTCCGCTCGGCGTCGGTGAGTGGATAGACCTCGCGGTGTGCCTGCTTGAACGGCTGGGTGATCGCGTGCCGTTCGAGCCAGAGCCGCCATCGGACCACGTCCGCGGCATCCTTGCCGACGGGGTGCCACAGCTCGACGCCGGTGCCGTCGGTGACCGGCTCGTCGTCCTGGCCGCGCAGCTATCCGCACGTCGTGCCGTCGACGGTCCACAGCAGACGGCGCGCGAGGGTGCCGACGAGCGGATGGTCGAGATACCGCTCGCGCCAGGCCCGGTACGGCCATGACCTGCGGGCCAGGAGCTGCCGGTCCAGCCGCTCGGACTGGGCGCCGAGCATCTTGTCGATGTCCTTGGCCGTGCCCTTGAGGTCCTTCAGCTCGTCGGCGTGGTCGCGCCGCACCGCGGCGGGCGGCGCCTTGACCTGCTTGCCCGCGGCGTTCAGCCAGGTCACGCGGGCCCGGCCCCCGGTCACGGTGAGCTCCGCGGTGCACTCCCCCAGGTGGGGCACCACCCGGCCCACGTCGGTCAACCCGTAGGCGGGTACGGCGAGTTCCTCGATCTCGTCACGGCTCAGACCGAGCGCGGCGGTCCGTGTCTCCAGTGCCGCGTCGATCAGCTTCAGGGTGTGCCCTTGTAGGTCACGCGGGTGGCGAGCCGGGCCAGTTCGGCAAGGGCGGACTCGCTCTCGATACCAGTCCCCAGCCGTCACTGCGGCTGCCCGATGTCGTCTCGTCGACGATGTCACCCGTGCCATGCCGAGGAGATCAGGGGGTGGCACTGACAACGGACCGCGAGCGGAAGGCTGTCGCCGACCGCGGCCGGATCCGGCCGTTCACCTGCGCATCCGCCGGCAGGAACAACCCCCGGCCGTCCGGCGTTGCGCCCGTCATGACGACGAAGCAAGAGGTCCTGCGCTACACCGCCTTCTCCGAGGATCCGAGGGGTGGCAATCCTGCGGGTGTCGTCCTCGACGCGGCACGGCTCGGCGACGCGGAGATGCTGTCCATCGCCGCGGAGCTCGGGTACAGCGAATCCGCGTTCCTCACCCCGGCGCCGGAGGGGCTCGGTGGCGAGAGCGGCCGTGCGTTCACCATCCGCTACTTCAGCCCGCAGGCCGAAGTGCCGTTCTGCGGACACGCCACCGTGGCCACGGCCGTCGCTCTCGGCGAGCGCATCGGCACCGGCGACCTGGTCTTCGCGACACGCGCGGGTACGGTGCAGGTGACCGTGAGCGAGGTGGGCGGCTCGTTGCGGGCGACGCTCACCACGGTCGAACCGCACTCCGAGGAGATAGCGACCGCCGATCTCGACGAGGCTCTCGCCGCGCTCGACTGGCCGGCCGGCGATCTGGATCCCGCGATGCCGCCCCGTATCGCCTTCGCCGGCGCGCGTCATCTCGTACTGGGGGCCGCGACCCGCGAGCGGCTGGCGGATCTGGACTACGACTTCGAACGTCTCGAAGCCCTGATGCACCGCCTCGATCTGACGACGGTGCACCTGGTGTGGCGGGAGTCGGAGAGCGTCTTCCATGTCCGCGACCCGTTCCCGGTGGGCGGCGTGGTCGAGGACCCGGCCACGGGCGCGGCCGCCGGCGCCTTCGGCGCGTACGCCCGCGAAGTGGGCCTGGTCCCCGCCTCGTCGGTGCTCACCCTTCACCAGGGCGAGGATCTGGGCCGTCCCGGGGTTCTGACAGTGGAACTGCGCGAAGGCGACGAGCGGGTACGGGTGTCGGGGGCGGGCACGCGGATCGCCTGACCGGGCGGCGAAGGCGGGGGCCCGGGAAGGCACGCCGATCGCTCGACCAGCGACGGTCCCCGGCCCACCGCCCCGCGGTCAGTCGCTCCCACCCCCGCCGGGCGACCCGGCGAACAGCGCCGAGCGTGCCGCGTCCATCGCCGATTCCCGGTCCTGCGGGACGAGTCCGACGCGGGTGCGGCGGTCGAGGACGTCGGACTCGTCGAGCGCGCCCTCGTGCCGCACGGCCCACACGAGTTCGGCTCCGGTGACCGGATGGCCGGCGACCACCGGCTCCCGCAGGGCCGGGTCGGCGGCGCCGAGGGCGTGGACGGCGGAGGCCTCGGTGCCGTACCGCTCGACCAGGCGGCGGGGGGCGTCCAGGGCGGCGAGGGCGTCCGGTGAAGCGGCCCCCACCAACGGCAGCGTGGCCGTCCGGCACGGGCCGGCGGCGAGTCCGCGCGTCTTCACGGCGTGGTCCACCGCGTCCTCGGCCATGCGCCGGTAGGTGGTGAGTTTGCCGCCGACGACGGTGACGACACCGTCCCGGGAGCTGAGCACGGCGTGCCGGCGTGAGATGTCGGACGTGCGCTCCTGCGTCCCGCTGCCCGCGGTCAGCAGGGGCCGCAGTCCGGCGAACGCGCCCACGACCGCCGACCGGGGCAGCGGTGCCGACAGCGCCGAACCGAGCACGTCGAGCAGGAACCCGATGTCGGACTCGGGCACCTCGGGGACATCGGGGATGTCGCCGTCCACCGGCTCGTCGGTGAGACCGACATAGACCCTGCCGTCGCCCTGCGGCAGCACCAGCACGAAGCGGTTGGACTCTCCCGGGACCGGGATGTGCAGACCGGACGACAGACCGCCCAGAGCCTCGGCGCGCAGGACCAGATGCGTCCCGCGCGACGGGCGCAGACGGATGTCCTCCACAAGGCCGCCCGCCCATACGCCCGTTGCGTTGATCACGGCGCGCGCCCGGACGAATCCTTCCTCGCCGGTGAGCTCGTCCCGTATCCGGGCGACGGAGTCACCGACTTCCAGCGCACGGACCCGGGTCAGGATACGGGCGCCGTGCGCCGCCGCCGTACGGGCGATCGCCGTCACCAGGCGTGCGTCGTCGCTCAGTTGGCCGTCCCACGACAGGAGGCCGCCGCGCAGCCCCGTCGAGCGGAGGCCGGGTGCCAGGTGCCGGGTCTCCCGCGCGGACAGGGAGCGCGGGGCCGGCAGCGTGGCACGCGAGGTGCGGGCGGACGCGCGAAGGACGTCGCCCGCGCGCAGACCGATCCGGGTGATGGCGGCCTGGGTCCGCCCCACGAGCGGTGTCAGGGGAAGGACGAAGGGCAGTGGGCGTACGAGGTGCGGCGCGGTGCGTTCCATCAGGATGCCGCGTTCGACGGCGCTCTCGTGGGCGACGTCGAGCTGGCCCGTGGCGAGGTAGCGCAGCCCGCCGTGGATCAGCTTCGAACTCCAGCGGGAGGTGCCGAAAGCGAGGTCGTGGGCGTCGATCGCCGCAACGGAAAGCCCCCGGGCGGCAGCGTCGAGCGCGGCTCCGGCGCCGGTCGCGCCGAGTCCGACGACCAGAACGTCAACCGTGGGGCCGTCGGTGAGCTCGGCCAACTCCCGAGCGCGCCGTGCGGCGTTGAGGGAGGAAGGGAAGGTGTCGGGGGTGGGGCTCATGGGGCGAGCATCCTCTCCAGGACGGTCCGCAGCTCCTGCTGGAACGCGGCGGCGGTGAGGTCGGGTTCGCTGTCGTCGGTCATCGTGCGCAGCGAGAGCGTGAATCCCTGCACGACGAGAAGCAGCGAGCGGGCCTGACGGACGGCGTGGTCCCGGCGGATCGAGCCGTCGGCCTGTCCCTCCTCGACCGCGGTGATGATCAGCTCCAGCAGTGCGTCCTGTGTGGCACCGCGCCGGTCGAGGAGATAGGGCAGGAGCAGCTCCGGATCCACGTCGATGATCTTGCGGAACAGTGGATGCGCCCGGAACGCCTGTGCTCCGGCCGTAAGGCCGTCGACCAGCCGGTCCCGGGTCGGGGCGGAGTCGTCGGCCTCAGGGAGCGCGCCCTGGGCGACGGCGATCCACTCACGCGTCATCAGATCGCCGACGAGCGTGCGCACGTCGGGCCAGCGCCGGTAGAGCGTCATACGGGAGACGCCGGCGCGCCGGGCCACGTCGGTCAGGGTGGTCCGGCGGACGCCGACCGCGAGTACACAGTCCCGGGCCGCGTCGAGAACGGCGTCGCCGTCCGCATGGTTGTGACGAATGGGCGTCATCTGTCACAGTGTAACGGCAGTGCGGCCGACTGACACGGCCACCGGACCGACCAGTGAGGAAAACCCGCGTGGACATGTTGTGGAGCGGCTGGGGCGACCCGGCCAAGGCGGCACCGCTGCCCGATTCGGTCATCGAACTCCTTCAGGCAGCCCTCGGAGTGAAGCCGCGGGCCGCGGAACCGATCGCCCTCGAGGAGATACAGGTCCCCGACTCACCGCTCGGCGCCGACGTCCGTCAGGCACTCGCCGACGCGCTCGGCGGCCCGGAGCACCTGCAGACGGACGCCGAGACCCGGATCCGGCACACCCGCGGCAAGTCGACAACCGACCTGCTGCGTATCCGGGCCGGCAACACCGACGACACCCCGGCCGCGGTCCTGCTGCCCGGCAGTCACGACGACGTCGTCGCCGTCCTGGCGGTCTGCGCCCGCAACGGCGTGGCGGTCGTGCCCTTCGGCGGCGGCACCTCCGTCGTCGGCGGGCTCGCCCCCGAGGGCCAGGGCCCGTTCGTCGCCCTGGACCTGCGCCGGATGGACGCCCTGCTCGCACTGGACGAGGTCTCCCGCACCGCCACCTTCCAGCCCGGCCTGCGCGCCCCCGAGGCCGAGGCTCTCCTCGCCGAACGCGGGTTCACACTGGGGCACTTCCCGCAGTCCTACGAGTGGGCCACCATCGGCGGATTCGCCGCGGCACGCTCCAGCGGCCAGGCCTCGGCCGGCTACGGCCGCTTCGACGAGATGGTGCTCGGCCTCACGGTCGCCACCCCCCGCGGCAGCCTCGACCTCGGCCGCTCGCCGCGCTCGGCCGCCGGCCCCGATCTGCGTCAGCTCGTCCTCGGGTCCGAGGGCGCGTTCGGCGTCATCACCTCGGTGACGGTGCGCATCCGCCCCCGCCCGGTGGAGCGGGTCTACGAAGGGTGGCGCTTCGCCACGTTCGAGGCCGGAGCCGCCGCCCTGCGCACACTCGCCCAGGACGGCCCCCGGCCCACCGTGCTGAGGCTGTCCGACGAGACCGAGACCCTCATCGGGCTCGCCCAGCCCGACGCCATCGGCGGTTCCGGCCCCGACGGGGCGCCCGCGGGGTGCATGGCCATCGTCGGCTTCGAGGGGACCCACGAGGACAACGCCGGCCGGCAGCAGCAGGCACGGACCGTGCTGGAGGCCTGCGGGGGCGAGCTCGTCGGCTCCGAGCCGGGGGAGCGCTGGGCGCACGGACGCTACTCCGCTCCCTATCTGCGGGACGCCCTGCTGGACGCCGGCGCGTTCGCCGAAACGCTGGAGACCGCCACCTTCTGGTCCGGTATCCCCGCGCTCTACGACGCGGTCCGCACCGCCCTCAACGAGACCCTGACCGCCGCCGGCACCCCGCCGCTGGTCATGTGCCACATCTCGCACGTCTACGAGACCGGGGCATCGCTGTACTTCACCGTCGTGTCCGCCCAGGGCCAGGACCCGATCGCGCACTGGACCCCGGTCAAGCGGGCCGCGAACGACGCGATCCTCGCCTCGGGTGGCACCATCAGTCACCACCACGGCGTGGGAACCGACCACCGCGACTGGTTCGGGCAGGAGATCGGCGCGCTGGGCACCGACGTCCTCCAGGCCGTCAAGGCTCGGCTCGACCCCGACGGGATCCTCAATCCCGGCGTCCTCCTCCCCCTCCGCTGACCGGCTCCCCTGCCTTCCGAAAGGCGTACGCATGCGACAGTTCACCGCCGTCGTCAACCCGGCCTCCGGAGGATCCAGCGGAGCCGCGACCCTCCTCCCGCTCGCCCGTCTGCTGCGGGAGGCGGGCGCCGACCTGGAGACGGAGTACAGCAACAGCCTGGAGCACGCCCGCAGCGTGGCACGGGCGGCCGGCGAACGGGGCCGGACAGTCCTGGCGGTCGGCGGAGACGGCATGGCCGGGTGCGTGGGCGGGGCGCTGAGCGGCACGGACGCCGTGCTCGGCCTCGTACCGGCCGGGCGGGGCAACGACTTCGCCCGTGCGCTCGGTCTGCCCACCGAGCCCGGAGCGCTGGCGGACGTGCTGCTGAACGGCGCCCCGCGCAAGGTCGACACCATCGAGGTCGAGTCGGCGTTCCACGACAGGATCGCCGTCCTCGGCAGTGTGTACGCCGGCGTCGACGCCCTGGCCAACCGCCACGCGAACACCTCGCGGCTGCTGCGCGGTGCCGCCTCGTACTACGCGGGCGGGCTGCGGGCGGTGGTCACCTGGCGGCCGGTGAACTACCGCATCACCGTGGACGGCGAGCTGTACGAGCGCCGCGGCTACACGGTCGTGGCTGCCAATTCCGGCTACTACGGCTTCGGGCGTCTCGTCGCGCCGAGCGCCCGTGTGGACGACGGTCTGCTGGACGTCGTGGTGATCCGGCACGCCCCGAAGCGGCTGTTCTTCACGATGATGAACGAGCTCAAGACGGGTGCCCACATCAGCCGCCCGCAGGTGGAGATCCTCCGGGGCACCGAGATACGCGTCGAGGCGGACCGGTCCGTGCCGTACGGGGCGGACGGCGAGGTCGACGCGACGCTGCCGATGACCGCGCGGGTCCTGCCGGGGGCACTGAACGTCCTGGCCTGAGCGTGCCTCGAGAGTTCCGTGCCGATCGGCGCCCCGGTCCGGATCCGAGTGATCTCCGCCGCGCCCGAGGAGCGCTGGTGACCGGACTCCTCCGGCAGGTTGCCGGGCCCCGGCCCGCTTCGTGGCCGGCCGTCCCGGCCACGGCGGGCCAGGCCGCCGCGGTCAGCGCGCCAAGGCCTTCTTGTGCCGGGACGGCAAGGACCTGGACGGGCTGTTCCCCACCTGGATCGGCACGAAGGGCCGGCCCTCCCGGCCGTAGACCTGAGCCCGCCGGGAACCCGGGACGGGCCGTGCTCCGTTGAGCGGACCAGGAAGTGTCCGCACGGTGTCGCCGCGAACCTGACGAGACGCTGCGGAGACGACCCGGGGCCCGTGCACGACGGGCCCGCAAGGCTCCTGCGGGGCACGTACACCGCGAAGGCGACGATCATGAGCGAATTGGTTCCGGGCGGCAACGTCCCCTTGCCGCACGGCACGCTCACCTTCCGCGTGCCGGGCCCCTTCGACCTTTCCGTGCTGGTCACGGGTGGCGACGGCAGAGTCCGCGACGACGGCGACTTCGTGTTCTGGAACCAGCCGTCGGCGCCCGGTGTCCGCCTCGGCACGGCGACCGTCACTCTGGACCGGCAGGGGCTTCGCCCTGGCGCCGTCCGCGTCACCCTGGTCGTCAGCTCCTCCTCGCCCGGCACACCGCTCAGCCGCCTTCCCTCCCCCCGGCTGGAGGTCGCCGACCTGTCGAACCGCACGCTCACCCATTTCACCCCGCGCTCCGCGGGACAGGAGAGTGTGCTGCTGCTGGCCGAGGTCTACCGCCATCGCGGTGCGTGGAAGCTGCGTGCTCTCGGCCAGGGGTACGCGGACGGTCTCGCGGGCGTGGCGCGTGACTTCGGCGTCGACGTGTCGGACGACGGCACGTCCGAGGCCGCGCCAGACGCGGCTCCCGAGGGAGGGCCGCCGGACGCGTTCACGTCACTCGTCAACGCCGAGCGGCAGCGCGTCGGCGTCCCGCCCATCACGCGGGCTCCCGCGCTCACGGGGGCGGCCCAGGCGCATGCCACCGCGATGGCCCGGCAGAACCGCCTCGGCAGCGAGGGACCCGACGGGCGGTCGCTGTACCAACTCGTCGCCGCCCACGGGTACGCCTATCTCGACCTCGCCGAGCACCTCGTCTCGGGTCCGCGCACCGCGGACGAGTTGCTCTCCCACTGCCTCGGCGGAGCCGCCGACCGGAGCACCGTGACGGGCCGCGACATCACCCACTTCGGTGTGGCTTCCGCCGCGGACGGCAGGGGCGAGACCTACTGGACCGCCCTGTGGGCCCGGCCCCTCACGTCGGACGGACTGGCCCGTACGGTCGCCGAGGTCCTGTCCCGTACGAACGCGGAGCGGGCCGTCGCGGGGCTGTCGCCGCTGGCACCCGATCCGGTCCTGGCAGGCGTGGCGCAGGCCTACAGCGCCGACATGGCGACGCGCGGCTTCTACTCCCACACCTCCCCCGAGGGGCTCCAGCCGTGGGACCGGGCCGCCGCCGCGGGAAGCGACCACCGGGGCATCGGCGAGAACATCGCCTTCGGCCAGCGGTCCGCCGCCGCGGTGGTCCAGGGATGGATGAACAGCCCCGGACACCGCGCCAACATCCTGAAGCCGGACTTCACGCACCTCGGCGTCGGCTTCGCGAGCGGCGGCCCCGGGGGTACGTACTGGACCCAGCTCTTCGGCATGCGGTGACGAACTCCTCGTAGCGCCCCCGGAGCTCTTCGATGCCGCGCGGAACCACCGCTCCCCCGCCGCGTTGTGCCCCGCGTGCGCGGGGCCGCCCCTCAACCGGGCGGCAGCAGCGTGAACTCGGCGCGGCCGGAGCGGACGCCGTTGACCTGGAGCTCGACCGCGTGGGTTCCCGGGTAGTAGCGCCTCGTCGTGATCGCGCGGAACGAGTGGTCGCGGGCGATGTCGAAGCTTCTGCCCGGTTCGAGGGTCAGCGTCGTGAGCTTGAAGATCTTCTCGGTCTGTGTGCCGTTGGCCTTCCGGTGGTGAACGATGTAGTCGACCGCCAGCCGCGCCGGCTCCGGGCCGGTGTTGCGGATCGACGCGGTGAAGCCGAGGGTGCCGCCGAACGCGATGCCGTCGGCCGCCAGGAGGGGACCGGTCACCTCGATGGCCGCCGGGGCGAAGCCCAGGAGACCGAGCGCCCCGGGGTGGCCCTTCTTGACGAGGGTGCGCAGCCCGTGGCGGACCACGCGTTCGGTGTTGCCGTCCGGATCGGCGAGCCAGGCGGCCGCCGTTTCGACCACGAGGGCGGGCTGTTGGCGGCTGAGGTCGTTCAGATGGTTGGCGACGGAGCGCCGTACGTACTCGCTCTCGTCGCGGTAGAGGGCGTTGATGACGGGCAGGGTCGCGCGGGGTTCGGCCAGGATGCGCGGCACGCGGGCGGACCAGGGCAGGAAGGGTCTTGTTCCTTCCGAGGCGAGGCGGCGTACGTGGGCATCGTCCGATGTCGTCCAGCTCGCGACGGTTTCCAGCGCGCGGTCGAGATCGTGGTTGAGGAGCCGGCGAATGGCGAATTCGGAGGTGAGCCGTGAGGTCAGCTCGGCCAGCAGCCGAAGGCCGTCGTCGAAGGCCTCATCGGTTCCTTCGTCGACCGCCTTCGCCGCGACGGCGCTGGTGACGGGCCAGATCAGCCAACCGCTGAACTCGGGGCCGCCGTCGCGGGCGGCTCGTACGGTTTGGGCGAACGCCGCGTAGTCGCCCGGCAGATCCTCGATCAGCGCGTCGCGCAGCAGGTCGCTCCGCTCCCGCAGCGACAGCGGTTCAAGCGCGGAGGTCGCGGCGAGCAGAGCCTTGAGAGGCGCACCGGGGGCCGCGGCCCGCAGGGCGTTCGTGAGAGCTTCGGCCGTGGACCGCCCGATGAGTTCATCGGCGAAAGGCATGGGGTTCTCCTGTCGAGCGGCACACGGCCGGGTGGGGCTGGTCGGATCGGGTCGGGTCCGAGAGTCACGCCAGAGGGATCGTCACATCGTCCTCCACCGGCGGGTCGAGTTCGGCTTCCCGGTTCCCGGTGGCGGAGAAGCAGCGAAGACGGACCGCCTCCGGGGTGACGTCCAGTCGCAGGAAGCACTTGAAGAACGGAGGGCTGTACGTCGCGGAGCCGGGCGAGAACAGCTGCGTGTAGGTCTTGCGGACCGGGAGGCGCAGCCACGAGGCGCGCCGGGGGCGGCTGCCGGCACCCAGCAGGGACGCCACGACTCGGGTGCGGAGGGTCACGCGTGGCAGGGGTCCGGCGGCCCTGGTCGGGCGGATGCCGAGGCGGTGGGCGACGACCGCGGCGGCCTGCGCCTCGCTGAGCTCGAAGAAGCGCCGCATGTGCAGCCTTCGGCCGTACAGCCTGCTGTAGAAGGCGAGCGAGTCACCGCGCAACGGGTAGCAGCGGAAGTCGTTTTCGGTGACCTGGGCGACGGAGACCCGCGGAATGGTGTGCGTGGCGTGCATGAACGCGCCCCCGCCGCCCGCCACCACGTACTGGATGATTCGGCCGTCCACGTTCACCGGGTAGCGCTGGTAGTTGTGTATGTCGCCGCCGATCGCGGCGACATAGTGGTGCGCCGGATCCCGCACGATGTCGTCGACCGTGCCGCCGCCCTCGATCGGGCACGGCTCGTGCTCGGCGTCCACATAGAGCGGCGATCCCGTCACCAGGATCTTGGGGGTGTCACCCCGCGAGACCTCACGCAGCCAGCGGCCCTGCTCGGCGTCGATCCCGCCCAGAAGGCCGGTGTCTATCCCTATGACGCGCACGGGCCCGGCGTCGACGGCCCAGTACGGACCCGGCTGGACGGCCTGCTGGGCCGGCGCGGACCGCAACTGCCGCGCTTCGGCGAGGCGTTGCTCGTCGGGTGTCCGCGGTTTCCGCCACAGCAGTGAGCGCAGCCACGCCCGGCTGAGAGGCCGCGGCCGCGGGATGGCGTCCTGCGGCAGGGCCGGGGCGTCGCAGAAGACCCGCATGAAGCCGTTGATGTCGTCGTACCAGTCGTGGTTGCCGGGCACGGCGTAGATGGGCGCCGGATAGTCCTTGTAGGGACGGAAGAACTTCGTGCCGTACTCGTCGGCGTTACCGACCGGATAGACGACGTCGCTGGCGAGCACGGCGAAGCGCGTTCCCCGGCTCGCCGCCAGGAAGCCCGGGACCACCGCGTACTGCGGATCGTCTCCCTCGCCGGTGTCGGCGATGAGCATGAAGGAGAAGTGATCGGGGTCGTCGCGCCGGATCACCAGGTCGGCGGGTGCACCACGGGCTGCCATGCGCTTCACCCAGCGCTGCCGGTGCTCGTCGGTGGGGTCGCCGAACCACGAGGCCAGGACGCCGTTCCGGGCCGGCCAGAGCGTCCTCGGGTCGAGCCAGGAGAGCTTTTCGACGTGCTGCGGCATCAACTCCTTGTACGAGCCGCGTTCCTTGGTACCCCAGCCGGCGCCGTCGGCCGAATCGCGCGAAGAGTCAGGCATCGGCGAACCGTAACAACGATCGCGGGTGCGGTGGGAGGGATCAGCGGCGGGCGGACCTGCACGGCCACGACGGGACCTCCGCCCGGGCCGCGGCTCGGACCGGCCGGTGGTGCGCGGTTCGGACGGCGGCTCGGACCGGCCGGTGGCCGACGGCTCCGTCGGCGGGTCCGTTCGGGTGGAACGGCAGCACATCACGTCACTGCGGAACCCGGGTGGTGCTGATCACGTTGTGCCAGTAGGTACCACTGATCCTCAGGAGGCAGACATGGCCGGGTTCCTCGACCGAGCCAAGGAGCAGGCGCAGTCCGCGCTGCAGCAGGGCAAGCAGAAGGTCGACGATGTGCAGCAGCAGAAGGCCGGCGGTGACCTGCTGAAGAAGCTCGGCGCCGCGTACTACGCGGAGCGCCGTGGCAGCGGCAGCCCGCAGGCCACCCAGGACGCGCTGACCGCGCTCGAAGCACATGTGAACACCCACGGAGACGCTTTCCTGCGTCACTGACCCGCCCTGGCCACGGCATCCCGACGCCCCGCGCCGTTCCGCACGGCGCGCGGGTGTCGGACCCGTCGGCCACGCCCGTCGAACCGCCGGACCCCCCGCCGAGGGTGATCGCTTGACCCGCACAGAGACCACGTACACAGAGATCGACGGGATGCCTGCCACCGAATCCGCCCTGTCCGCGCCCGTGCTGAGCGGTCCCGGTCACTTCACCGCCATGCAGGTGCGAGACGGCCGGGTGCGCGGCCTGGCACTCCATCTGGACCGTCTCGACGCGGCGACCCGGGAGTATCTCGGTCGGACAGGCCTGGACGGCGAGCGGGTGCGGGCGGAGATCCGGCAGGCGCTCGCCGCCTCGGGGCGCGACGACGCGTCCGTGCGGGTCCACGTCCACTGGCCGGACGGCGACAGCCGGGCGACGCTGAAGGTCACGGTGCGGGGGCCCCAGGTCGCAGCGACCGGGCCGTTGCGCCTGATCTCCGTGCCGTACGTCCGCCACACTCCCCGGATCAAGCATCTCGACGGAGCGGTGCAGAACCGAGCGCTGGACGAGGCCGAGGCCCGGGGCGCCGACGAAGCGCTGCTGACCACCCCTGAGGGCCTGGTCACGGAGGGCGCCATCACCAATATCGCCTTCTGGGACGGCGAGCACGTCATCTGGCCGGACGCGCCCTGCCTCCGGGGAATGACGATGGCACTGCTGGAGCCACGGCTGCCGTCGGTGCGCCGAGTGGTCACCCTCGGCGATCTGCCCGGCTGTCGCGCCGTGTTCGTCACCAACTCCCGCGGCATCAGCCCGGTGGGCCGCGTCGACGACGTCGAGTTCCCGGTCGCCCAGGATTTCATGACCGGCGTCATGGCGGCGTACGAAGCAGTGCCCTGGGATGTCGTCTGACCCCCTGGGTCATGGCCCGGCCGGGGTGAGTACCTGGGGCGCGGTCGGCTGAGTATCCGAGCCGATATCCGCACGCTTCCGAGCTGGTCGAATAGCGGCCATGACACCTGACGCGGCCCGCCGCCCCCGCTTCCAGCACGTCTCCGTCACCGGGGCCGCCTTGGTCGGCGTCCTGTTGCCGCTGGCCGCCGGCGTCCTGCTGGCGAGGACCATGGGCGCCGATCCGCTGACTCCCGTGAACGCGTTCATCACCCACGGCGGGCAGCGGGCGAACGGCCTGCCCGGACAGTTGCGCCGCTGCGGACGCTACGCGCTGCGGCGCGGGCGTCCCGTCGTCCGTCTGCGGCGAGTGTCTCAGCTGTAGCCGTGCGACCGGGCCCGGAAGTTCATCGTCTGCTCGAGCTGCTGCTGCGTCTGCTCGGCCGTTCTGCGTGCTTCGGCCGGGACATCCCCTCGCTCGTCGACGAGCTCTGCGTAGATGGGGGCGTCTGATCGGTCCGCGGTGCTCACGGTCGTGAGGTCCTTCCTTCGAACGGCTTGCCGCCTCCCGCCGGCGGCCGGAAGCGGGAACCGAGTCTACGGTCCACCCTGCGGCGATGACCGTCCGCCCCCTCCGGTGGGAGCTTGGGGCCGGGACGCAGGGTGGTGTGGGGTGCGGTCAGCGGACGTCGCCCGTCCAGTCCCAGCGCCGTGGGTCACCGGCCCGCGGTCCGTACGCCGCACGACCGCCGGGCCCGAAGGAACCGAGCTCGGTGGGCAGCGCGGCCCCCTCCGCCAGCTGTGCCGCGGGCCAGTCGGTGACATCCAGCAGCAGCCCGTCCAGCGGCCCCCCGACCAGCTCGCGATAGACGTGCCCGGGCTGGGGGCCCGGATCGGGATCATCATGGTCAGCGCCGTACACCCGGCCACGCATCAACTCGTCCATGTCTCACACCATGGCAGGCACCACTGACATCGCGGCGGGGTCACCTGGACGGCCGGTCGCCGTGGTGGCGGGAAGCTCTGCGAGGACTCTCCGCTCCCCCCTGATCTCCCCTCACCTCCTTTCAGCACTCCTCAAAAGGCGGCAGCCCGTTCAGTCCTCGCGGCGGGCCGGGCCCGCGACCGTGATGTTCAGGAAGCGCGGTACCGGCAGGCCTGCGGCGCGGGACTCCTCCGCCACCGCCGTACGGATCGGTGTCAGGCGGTCCTGCGGCAGCAGCACGAGCGTGCTCCGACCGGGGCCCCGGCCCGGTCGCCACGCGGCCAGGGCTCCCGCTCGGCGGGCACACTCCTGCGCCCTTCGGACATCGTCGGCGCCGAGGCCCTCGCCCCGGGTCACCAGCAGCATCAGCCTGGCCCCCTGAGCAGATGGGTCGAAGGCGATCCTGCGTCTGCGGCCGCCTTCGAGCACCAGCGCCCGGCCGGAACGGCCGAACAGGACGGCCTCGCGCAGCGCAGCGTCGCCGTCCGGTGACGCCGACCTCGCCAGGGACGCGAGGCGCCCTCGGGGCGGGCGCGTTCCGGCGCGGGGGGTGTGCAGTTCGGCGATCGCGAGCGCCACCGCGCACTCCAGCGGCTCGGTGCTGGAGAGCCCCGTCGCCGGCGTCAGCGTGGAGTGGATGTGCAGATCGGCGCCGCCCCGGCCGTATCCGGCACGGGCCATGGTGCGCAGCAGCGCGTAGCTGCGGGACGCCCACGCGGGATGCGATGACGAGGGCCCGGTGAGCCGGAACTCGCAGCTCTGCGCAGGGTGGGCCAGCGAACTCAGCCGCACCAGGCCGTCGTCGCGCGGTGCCGCGGCCGCGGCAACCGGCCAGTGGGCGGCGGCGACGGTGTGGCGCGCCGCGAGGTGGAAGGCGTGCGGGGCGCTCCACACCGTGGTCGGCGGGCGACCGTGGGCGGATTCCAGGGCGAAGGCGACCAGGCGGAAGAGCGGGTCGGCGGTGTGACGGCGCGCGATGTCCGGCACGCTCGGCACGGTCCTCGTTCCCGGTCCGCCGCCCGTGCGGTTACCGGTGTCCGTGCGGTTGCCGGTGTCCGTGCGGCTTTCGGTGTCCGTCACTCCGCCTCCGGTGCCTTGCGGGCCAGCAGCCGGTACGCGTTGCCGCCCTCCGTGCGCCGGGCGACCGCCGCACGGGCGGCGTCGAGACCGGCCGCAACGGCGAAGCACGGCAGCGCCGCAGTGTGCACGGCCGTGCGGACGACGCGCCGGGTACGGGTCGCCCTGCCCTCGCCCCACGGGGCGTACGGGTGAGGGGCCAGCCGGTTCGCCGTCAGCAGGACGGCCCCGACGAAGTCGCAGGACTGGTGCGCGGCGCCGTGTTCTTCCGCCAGCACCGTGAAACCGCGGCTCTCCAGTGCCTTGCGGAGGTTGCCGATCGGGATGAGGTGCTGGTGCTGGGGCTGGAACCACGGCAGCCAGTGCGGGCCGAGCACCCGGGAGAGCCGGGACTCGGGGTCGGGGAGTTCGATGATCAGATGGCCGCCGGGGGGCAGCACGGCCGCTGCCGCGTCGAGTTCGGCGAGCGGTTCACGGGTGTGTTCGAGGTAGTGGAACATGCTGACGGTGTCGTAGCGGTCGACGAGGCCGGTGGCGAGTTCGGGGAACTGGCCCTGGTGGGCGGCGGCGACCCAGCCCCGGACCTCCGCCTCGCGCACCGCGGGGCTCATGTCGAGGCCGTCGAAGCGGGTGCCGGGCCAGACGTCGCGTGCGCTGTCGCAGAAGTGGCCGTGGCCGGTGCCCACGTCGAGCCATGCGGTGGGAGTCCCGAACGGCCGGAGCATCGCGGCGCGTGCCCGGTAGGAACGGCCCATCGTGCCGAACACCTGGGCGGCGCCCGATACGCCGAGGCCCTCGTAGAAGTCGCGGTAGTAGAAGTCGAGTCCGTCCAGGGAGAGGCGGGGATTCTGGAAGACGTGTCCGCAGTCGCCGCACTGTTCGAGGATGAAACGGCCCGGTTTGCCCTGAAGCAGGTCGGGGACACGGATGCGGACCGAGAGTTCGGTCGAACCGCACCAGGGGCAGTCGGGGCGCCGGGGCTCGAAGAACCGGTCGGTGCCCGCCTTGAGTTCGGCGGCGTAGACCGGGCGCAGCGCCTCCAGTTCGGCGGTGGCCGCACCGGATCCGGAGCGCTCGTCGGCGGCCGTACGGACCGCGGAGGCCAGGGACCTGAAGGGCCGTGCCGCGGTCGCGACGAGCAGGTCGGCCGGGCGCAGCGGTCGTCGCGGCCCGCCGAGGACCAGGGCCGGCTGCAACCAGTACAGGGCGGCGGCCGCGGCTCCCCACCCGCCGTCCGCGACGGCGGCACGCGTCAGCAGCCCGAGACCGGCCAGTTGGGCGACGGTCAGCAGGCCGGTGGGCAACCCCTGTGCGCGCAGCTCCGCTCCCCGGCGAGCGGGGTCGGGCGGCGGGACGGTCAGACCGGGCGCGACGGCGACTCCGGTGCCGGCGGGGGCGTACTCCTTCAGACGCCCCAGCAGGGTGTGGAGTTCGGCGGGTTCACGGGTGGTGTCGGCGCCGTTGTCGATCCCCGACCGACGCAGGACATCGTCGGCGACGAGGAGGGCGTGTCCCGCTCCGCGGCCGTCGGCGGTGCGGTCGTAGTGTGCGGCGCTGCGGTCGAGGAGGCGGAGCAGGCTCAGGGCCCGTTCCGTGTCGAGTCCGCCGGGTATCAGGTCGACCACCTGGAGGCCGGCCCCTTCGGCGTGGGCGACCGCGGCGCGCAGGGTGGCGGCGTCGACGTCGACGCCGCGAGCCGTGATCAGGTGCCATGCACCGGACGGGGAGCTGCCGTTCGTGGATGCGAGCGGGTCCAGTACGGGCAGGGTGCGCAGTCTTCGGCGGGCACGCACGGTGCCCGCTGTCAGCCCGGCCAGGGCGACGACGGCGGCCCACGGGAGGTCGGTCGGGGATGGTGTCATAGGAGTTTCTCCAACCGGTCGGCCGCGGCCGCGGCACCGCCCGCGGCGGCGAACGATGCCTGGATACGGCGGGCTGCCCCGCGGTGGGCGGGGTTGTCGAGTACGGCGGCGATGGCGTCGTGGAGCTCGGCCGCTCGGGGCCGGCCGAAGCGGACGCGCAGGCCCGCCCCGGCGGTGGTGACCTGCTCGGCGACGATCGGCTGGTCGTCCCGGATCGGGGCGACGACCAGAGGCAGTCCGTACGCGAGGGACTCGCACACGGTGTTGTGGCCGCCGTGGGAGACCACGGCGTCGAGGTGCGGCAGCAAGGGGAGTTGGGGTACGCGTTCCTGGTGCAGGACGTGACCGGGAACCGCGCCGACGGCGTCGAGCGGAGCCGCGAGGATCACCTGCGCACGGTCGGCGAGCTGTTCGGCCGCTTGGAGGACGGCGGTGTAGAACCGGCCGCCCGCCTCGCCGTTGAGCGTGCCGAGTGACACCAGGACCCGGCGCCGCAGAGGGTCGAGCCGTTGCCACGGGAAGGCGGAGCCGTCGGAGGGGCGAGTGCTCAGGGCGGGGCCGACGAAGGCGTAGTGCCCGGGGTGGGAGGTGTGCGCACCGACCAGTTCGAGGGTGGAGAAGACGAGGACCAGACGGTCGGAGAAGCGGGGGTCCCAGCCGGGGGGCGACCCGCGGTCCGCGAGCAACCCGGCCAGTTGGTCCCTCACCCAGTCGGCCACCTTGGGGAATCCCGCGAAGGGCCGGGTGAACTCGGCCGAGGTCGTCGCCGACGTCGCCCAGGGCAGTCCCCGCCGCTCGGCGACCATCGCTCCGGCGAGTGCCTGCTGGTCGACGACCAGGACGTCGGGAGCGAAGGAGTCGACCGCTGCCTCGACTCCGGGAACCATGGCGTGCGCGAGCGGGATGAGCGCCTCCGACCACAGGAAGCGGAGCGCGGCGACTCCCCGCAGATCGCGCCAGTGCGTGTGCAGGGCGCCGTAGCCGCGGGCCCCGGGTCGGTCTCCGGACGGGAAGAGCCGCGCGTCCGCCGGCAGCAGCCGGGGCAGGACTTCGGCCGGGCCGGTCCAGGCGACCCGGTGCCCGCGCGCGGCGAGTTCGGCGGCCACGGCCACCGTGGGGTTGATGTGCCCGGCCAGCGGCGGGACGGCGAAGAGGACCTTCATACGACCACCGCGTCGGCGTGTCGTGTCTCTCGCGGGCCGGCGGCTTCGGCGAGTCGTCCGAGCACGGCGTGCCGGAGGTCGTCGGTGCCTCCTTGCAGGACGTCGTGGCCGAGACCCGGCAGGATGCGCAGCGTGCAGTCGGGTGCGTGGTGAACCAGTTCGCGTGCGCCGGGGACGAGTTCCGAGTGTTCACCGCAGACGGCGAGGACCGGGCAGTGCACGCGGGCGAAGTCGTCGGGCGTGAAGGGCCGGCTCGCCGCGATGTCGTCGATCATGCTGGTGCGGTTGAGGAGTTCGTCGGCGGTGGCGGTCAGCCGGGCGGCCTTGCGCGCACCGATGGAGGAGAGTTCCTTCGGGACCTGGCTCCCTTCCAGGGCGAGGGCCGCGACGGACAGCGTGTCGAGCATGTTCTCGATCCAGGGGCCGGTCAGCGGGGCCTCGACCAGGACGAGTCCGGCGACGAGGTCGGGGCGCGCGAGTGCGGTGTGCAGGGCGATCGTGCCGCCGTAGCTGTTGCCGATCAGGTGGACGGGACGTTCGTCGAGGCCGAGGGCGGTGAGCACCGCGGTCAGGTCCTGCACGGCGGTGGCGATGTCGTAGCCGGTGGGCGGGCGTTCGGAGCGGCCGTGGCCGCGCAGGTCGTACAGGACGATGTCGTGGCCGGCCTGGGCGGCGGGGACCGCGAGGGTGGCGTAGAAGCTGGAGAGGTTGTCCACGACCAGGCCGTGCAGGAAGACGGCGGTCGCGCCGGTACGGTCGCCGGGCGGCCGGTGGACGTGGAAGCGCAGGGAGTTGGCGTGGACGAGGGGCATGCCGGCTCAGACGGCCGGTGCCGGCGTCGTGGGGAGCCTGCCGGCGATGTGGACGACCAGATCGCCGACCGTCATCGCCAGGATCTCCTCCATGTCCTTCTCGGCCAGGAAGGCCATGAGGTCCACGGCCGTGCCGTAGCGCTGCTGAAGCAGTTCGGCGAAGGCGACGAACTCAATGCTCTCCAGGGCGAGATCCTGGTTGAACGTGGTGTCCGCGGTCACTTCCTCCTCCAGCAGGAAGTCATCGCCGACGGTCTCGACGAGCATGGCGATGATCTCGGCGAGTATGTGTTCGGCGGTGGGGTCAGATGCCATGGCCGGCCTCCGTGGGGGTGGGGGTGACTCGGTGGGTGGGGGTGGGCGCCGGGACGGTCCACGCGACGACGAACGTCTCGGGGGCGCGGCCCGGACCGGGTGGTCCGAGGACGGTCATCGTCCGGATGGTGTGGCCGCTGCCCCGGGGGGAGTTCACCAGCAGTCCGGCGGGTCCCTCGGCGACGGTCCACTGCCGGGGGCGGCCGCCGAGCCCGCTGCCCTCCGCCTTCGCCGCGGCCTCCTTGGCGCACCAGAGCACGGTCGCCGCCTGCGCGCGGCCTATCCCGTCCCGCGCCGCGAGGTCGTCGGCGAGCCGCAGCTCGTCGGCGGTGAGCGCGATCCGGCTCAGGGCGTCCGGGTCGTCCGTGACGGCTTCGATGTCGATGCCGACGGCGTCGCCGGCGTGCACACGGGCGACCGCCATCCGGTCCTTGTGCGCGAGCGAGAGCCGCAGACCGGCGGCGAGCGGGCCCTCGGGGACGGGGCGTCCGAGCGGGTCGTTGCCGATGGGGATCTCGGCGGGGAAGATCGGGCCCGCGCCGGTGTCCCACAGAGCCTGTCGTACGGCGTCCTTGGCGGCGATCCGCCCGAGCAGCCAGGCCGAGCGGGCGCGCGGAGGCCGCTCCTCGTAGGCGGCGCGCTCGTCCGCCCCCAGGTAGCGGCGCATCACCAGTTCCTGCGACGCCGGGTCGCTCCAGCGGCGTCTGGCCAGACACCAGCCGCCGGGCTGCGGCTCGCCGATGCCGCAGATCTCCGGGGTGAACTTCATCGGCCACACCCGCTCGTCGGCCGCGAAGCGCCGGTACGTCCAACCTTCCAGGCGGGCCCACACGGTGCCGTCGTCGGCGGTGAGTTCCACATCCCCGCGTACGGAGTCCGGTCGTACGGCGCGGATCCGCGCCGTGGCACCGAGCAGTGCACCCTCGCGGGGCGCGGGACCGTGCAGGTGGATCCGCTCCAGCGAGGCCGGGAAGACGAGCCGGTCCGCCGGGAGCCGCAACTGCATCCAGTGCCCGAGGAGTTGCCCCGCGGCGTCGAGCAGCGCGCCGGGCGCGGGCAGGGCCCGCAGCACGCCGCGGATGCCGTCCTCGGCGACCGCGTCCACGCGGTGGACGCCGGCGAAGGCGGGCCCGTGGAACATCCACCGGTCGCGGTAGAGCGCCTCGGCGCTGACCGGAGGCGCCCCCTGGCGGGTCAGCGACGAGCGATCGGCGGCCGGGGCGGAGGGGTGGCGGTCGGCGAGGACGACGGTGACGGTGGCGCTGCCCCCGATCTCCACGCGTACGCGCGCGCCGCCTGCCCGCAAGGGCTCCACGGACGGTGTCGCGGTGATCTCGGCGTCCACGGGCGGTGCGACGGGCAGCCAGCGCAGAGCGCGTACGTCCTCGAAGCCGGTCACCGTACGCCCCGGCACGGCCTCGCGGGCGGCGTCGGCGGCCACCTCCAGCAGGGTGGTCATGGGGACGACGGGGAACCGGTCGGCGGGCTCGGGCCAGTCGTCGGGCTGGAGGTAGACGCAGTGGTCGCGGACGTACGGCATCGTCTCCAGGGAAAGCCGTCGTCGGGATCGGCGGGCGGGAGGCGGGGCCGCGACCGTCGCGGGGACCTCGGGAGCAGTCGCCGCACGGGCCTCGGGGCGGGAGGGTGCGGCTGCCTCGCGGCCGACGGAAGGTGCGGCTGCCTCGCGGGCCACCGAAGGTGCGGGGGCGGTTGCCTCGCGGGCCACCGAACGGGCGGGTGCGGCCGTCGAGCGCCAGGCGTCGGCCACGCTCCGTACGGCGTTCTCCGTCTCGTCGAGCACCGCGTCCAGGGCCGACAGCAGTACCGGGCGGTCGACGCCGGTCCTCGCACGGCCGGTGCCGAGGGTGAGCGCGGGTACCGCACCGTCGAGGCGTACGAGAGGTGAACCCAGGTCGAGTCGCAGTCCGGCGGGCTCGGCGGCAGCCCCGCGCGCCTGCGCCTCGCCCGTGGCCAGGGGTGACGGCACCCGCGCCGGACCGGGCGAGGGCGCACGCCCCAGCAGTCGTTCCCAGTACGGTTGCAGACCTTCTGTCCACAACGCCGCCGCCAAATGCCCGAGTTGGGCAATACCCTCACCCGGCGCGGCGCCCGCCGGGACGACCAGATGACTCTGACCGTGCAGGGTGTCCCCCACGAAGCCGGGGAGGCTGCCGGGCCCCAGCTGGACGAACCCGCGTACCCCCTCGGCGTACAGCCGTGACGTCAACTCCCGGAAGCGCACCGGCTCCAGGAGATGCCGCAGCACCACGTCGCGGATCTCGTGCTCGGCAACCGGGTACGGCGAGACGGTCGTCGCCGACCAGACCGGTACGGTCGGCGGCCGCAACGGCAGTCTGCCGAACGCGGCGCGCACCTGCTCGAGGTACGGCGCCCACATGGGTGTGTGGAAGCCCGACCGGAAGGGAAGCTCCTGCGCGAGCACACCCTGGTCGGTCAGGCGGGCCAGTGCCACGGCCAACGGCCCGGGTTCTCCGCACAGCACCGACTGGTGCGGGCAGTTGTCATGACTGACGGCGATGCGGTCGAGGCCCCGCAGCGCCTCGGTGGCCTGCCGTGCCCCGCAGCCGAGCGCCGCGTACACGAGGTCGGGCACGTCGAGATCCCCGGGCCCGAGGGAGTCGATGAAGGTGTCGACCGCCTCCTGCGGATACATGCCCGCGGCCACCATCGCGGTCCACTCCCCCAGACTGTGGCCCGCCAACAGGTCGGGCCGGATGCCGAGTTCCGGCAGGACGCGGGAGAAGAACCGGCCCGTGGCGATGGCGTCGACGGCGCGTTCCACGAGTGTGCCGCCGCCGGTCAGGGTGGGCTTCGGCAACCGGAGCAGAGCGGCGACGGGGTCCACGTCCGGTACGAGATCAGGCTCCAGGCTGGGGAAGACGAACGCCAGCCGTGCGTCGTCGGCAGCGAGCAGCGGAGCCGGCGTGAACCACACGCCGCCCCGTCCGCGCCACGGCCGTCCCCTGGCGATGACCGAGGCGGCCAGGGCCCGGCGCTTCGGTGTGGGCCCGAGGACGGCGAGCCGGCACGGCCCACCACGGGACTGGGTCACGGGGTCGACCGCGGGGTCCGGGTACCGCGCCAGGGAGGCGGCCAACTCCTGCGGGTCGGCGGCCGAGAGCAGGAGCACGTCCTCGGCGGCTCCGGTGACCTCGGTGATCCCCGTGACCGCGCCGGGCGACGGGGCCGCGGCACCGGAACACGCCGTACCCGCACCCGCGGGCTGCGTCGCCACGGCACCTGCCGTCGTCAGACTGATGGATCGCGGCAGCACAGCGCCCGGAACCCTCGCCCCCGGTGCCTCTTCCACCACCACATGCGCGTTGATGCCGCCGAAGCCGAACGCGTTGACACCTGCCCGGCGCGGTGCGCGGCCGCGCTCCCACGGTTGCGCCTCCGTGACCGGGCGCATCCGCGTCCGGGCGAACCCGTCGTGCGGATCGTCCACATGGAGGGTCGGCGGCAGCGTCCCGTCGTGCACGGCGAGTACGGCCTTGATCAGGCCCGCCATCCCGGACGCCTGCATGGTGTGTCCGAGCATCGACTTCACGGAGCCCATCGCGACGGGTTCGCCGCCCGCGCCCCGGGACCCGAACACCCGGGCCAGAGTGGTGAGTTCGGCCTCGTCGCCCACCGGGGTGCCGGTGCCGTGAGCTTCGAGCAGGCCGAGAGCGTCGGGTGCCGTCGGGTCCAGGCCGCTCTGCCGCCAGGCGAGTTCCAGTGCACGCACCTGTCCGTCCACGAGAGGGCTCATCAGGCTCGCCGCGCGTCCGTCACCCGCGACCCCGGCACCCCGGACGACGGCATAGACACGGTCCCCGTCCCGTTCGGCGTCGGCGAGCCGTTTCAGCAGGACCACTCCGGTGCCCTCGGAGAGCAGGGTGCCGTCGGCGCTGCGGTCGAAGGGCCGGATGTGCTGGCTGGGGCTCAGCGCCCGTAACTGGGTGAAGACGCTCCACAAGGTGGCGATGTGGCAGTGGTGCACGGCACCCGCCACGACCAGGTCGCAGCTCCCGGCCGCCAGCAGTCCCGCCGCCTGCTCGACCGCGAGCAGGGACGAGGCACATGCGGCGTCGAGGGTGTAGGCGGGGCCGCGGAAGTCGAGCCGGTTGGCGGTCCGGGCGGCGGTGAAGCTGGGGACGAGCCCGATCGACGCCTCGGGCCGCTCAGGACCGAGGCCGGCCTGGAAGGCATCGCGGACCGCGGTGATCCGGTCCTCGCCGAGCTCAGGGGCCAGTTCGCGCAGGGTCGTGGCCAACTGGTGGGCGGTACGCACTCGTTGATCGAGACGGGCGGTGGCGACCCCCATGAAGCCGCCCCGGCCGAGGATCACGCCGATCCGGGAACGGTCGCCCGGCAGCGCCTGCTCTCCCCCGGCGTCGGCGACGGCTTCGGCGATCACGCGCAGCGCAAGCAACTGGTCGGGCTCCGCTCCAGCCACGGCCGCGGGCATGATGCCGTAGCGCGTCGGGTCGAAGGCGGTCAGCTCGTCGATGAAGCCTCCGCGCCGGCAGTAGAAGCGGTCGCTGCGCGCCGGGCCTTCGCTGCCGTGCGGGTCGTAGTACACCTCCGGGTCCCAGCGCCCGGGCGGTACGTCGGTGATGGCGTCGGTGCCCGCGTACAGATTGCGGCGGTACGCGGCCAGGTCACCCGCGCCGGGAAAGACCGCGCCCATTCCGACGATCGCGGCGTCGGTGGGCCGGGGGCCGCGGCCCGGGTCGGTCACGGCCGGCCTCCGAACCCGTTGCCGGGCTGCTCGGCCAGCAGCACGACCTGGCCGGTGGTGCCGTGTGCCAGCTCGGCGAGGAACGCGTCCGTGCCGCCGTCGGGGTCGATCAGCGGGACTCCCCGGTTCGCGTACATCCTCTCCAGCTCGGGAGTCACCATGCCGCCGGCCTCTGCGGCCCAGGGCCCCCAGTCGACGGCGAGGACCCGTCCGGGGAAGCGGCGCGACCAGGCCGGGGTGGTGGCGAGCGTGTCCAGGGCGTCATTGGCGGCCGCGTAGTCCGCCTGGCCGCGGTTGCCGAAGACGCCGGCCACGCTGCCGAAGAGAACGAGGAACTCCGGCGCGGGGGCATCCCCGTGGTCGGCCGCGGCGTCGGCGAGGTGACGTGCGCCGTCGACCTTGGTGCCGAAGACCCGGGCGAAGGAGACCGGGTCCTTGTCGCACAGCAGCCTGTCCTCGATGGTTCCTGCGCCGTGCACGATGCCGTCGAGCCGACCATGGCGGGCGCGTACGTCAGCGACGACCGCGTACACGGCCTTCGGGTCGGTGACATCCGCCGCGTGATAGCGCACGGAGGCCGCGACGCGCCTCAGGGCCTCCAGAGTGGCCCGGACTTCCCGCGCGGCGAGAACCCGCGAGGCGGCGGCCTCGATGTCGGCGGGCGTACGCAGTCCCTGGTGGACGAGCGCGGCACGCAGCGCGACCCGGTCGAGGGCATGGGTGAGTGCCGGATCCTCCACCTCGTCGGGCGGTGGCGTACGGCCGATGAGTTCGATGTGGCAGCCGGTAGCGTCCGCCAGGGCGAGGGCGCTGCGCGCGGTGATCCCGCGGGCCCCGCCGGTCAACAGGACGACCGAGTCGCGGCTCAGTGGCAGGGGCGGCCGTCCGCCGCCGGGCAGTGGTACAGGGACGGTACGCGGCACATTGCGGGTGCCGTTGGTGTAGCCGACCGCGACGGGCTCGTCCGGGGAGCACAGTTCGGCTATCAGATGCGCGGCGATCCGCTCGGGTCGATCCTTGGGGTCGATGTCCACGGCCCTGATCTCCGCGCCGGGATACTCGATCGCGGCCGAGCGGGCGAAGCCGTACAGGCCGGCCCCCGGAATGGGGTCCGTGGCCTCGGGCGCGCCCTCAGGCAGCAGATCGCCGTGCGCGCCGCCAGGGACGGCGACCCGGCCGAACGCTCCTCCGCAGCCGGTGACGAGCAGCAACCGGCGCGTCCCGGCCACCAGGGTTTCGCGCAAGGCGCGGAAGCCTTCCGGCAGGACGGGGGCGGGCGCCTGGCGCAGTGCGCTGAGGTCGACGACGCCGTCGCAGCCCGCGGCTTCGGTCAGCCGGTCCGGGTGCACGGTGCGCACGTCCGCGCCCTGCGCCTCCAGTGCCGCCGCGAGGGCGACGGCAACGCCCAGTCCGTCGTCGACGACGGCGAACTGCCGTCCCGCCAGCACCTCGGCCGGGTCGCGGGCCGCCGGCGGCTCCGCGGCGGCGACTTCGACGAGCAGCCTGGTCAGCGGGACGGAGGCGGCGGCGGGGAGAGGCACCTTGTCGCCGCCGGCCCGACCGCCGTCCGGCCCGGCTGCCCGACCCGGTTCGGCCGTGATCACAGCGCCCTCGGCCACCGTCGTACCGTGCCCGGTCGTGGTCGTACCGCGGGCCACGAGCCAGTCGACGATGCCGCTGATCGTCTTGATGCGGGCGAGTTCCTCGATCGCGGACTCCTCGGCGCCGCCGGCCCCGGACGGCAGCCCGATCCGGTCGGCGAGTGCCCCGATGATCTCCACGCGTTTGATGGAGTCCACCGAGAGGTCGGCCTCCAGATCGAGTGCCCGGTCGAGCATCTCGTGCGGATAGCCCGTACGGATGTGGATGATCTCCAGTACGGCATCCAGGAGCTGAGCGGGTGTCAGGGGGCGGTCGTCGCTGCCCGCAGGGGCCGGCACGGCTCTGCCGGGCGCCGTCTCCTCCGCGGTGTGCCGCGGCGCGAACTCCCGGGGCGCGACCTCGCGCTCCGGCGACGAGGCCGCATCACTCGCGCCCAAGTAGCCGAGCAATACGTCTCGTTGGGCCGCGACCAGCTCCCGTGCGCCGCGTAGGTACTCCAGGACGGCGTCCTCCCGGCGGTCGTCTGCCGCCGCCGGGACCGGCGCCTCCACCCGTCGGGCCGGCTGCAATCCTCCTGCCACGGGCACACCGTCCGCGGTCCGTACGAGGTGCCCGTCCACCAGCCAGCCCGGGCGCCGGGGTGCCTTGGCGGGCAGTACGGCAGCACGGCCCCGGAACAGCGGTTCCGGGTCGACGGGGACACCCGCGGCGGCGAGTTCGGCGAGCGCGGTGACCAGCCGCGTCAGGCCGTGTTCGCCGCGGACGTCGAGAGGTACGGCGGTGTGCGGGCGGTCGCCCAGGATGCGGCCCACCAGTCCGCTGAGCACGCGGCCGGGCCCTGCCTCGACGAAGATCCGCACCCCGGACGCGTACATGGCCTCGATCTGGTCGACGAACCGGACGGGCTCGGCGACCTGGCGGGCGAGCAGCTCCCGTACGGCGGCGGGGTCCGGGCCGTAGGGGCGGGCGGTCGTGTTGGACCAGACCGGCAGGTCGGGGGCGGTCACGGTGGCGTCCGCGAGTTCCGCTGACAGCAGGTCCGCGGCGCCGGCGACGACGTCGCTGTGGAAGGCGCAGGCGACCGGGATGCGTTCGGCGGCCACGCCGGCCGCCCGCAACTGCGCCACCGCGGCCTCCACCGCCGCGGTCGGACCGGAGATGACGCTCTGCCGGGGCGCGTTGTGATTGGCGACGACGCAGCCGGCCGGCGGGCCCGCGATGTCCTGCGGCGCGCAGGGTACGGCTGCCATGGCTCCCGGGTCGTCCCCCGCCGCGGCGAGTATGGCCGCGGCCCGGCGGTCGCTGAGCCGCAGCAAAGTGGCGGTGTCGTAGGTACCTGCCGCCCACAGGGCGACCAGTTCTCCGTAGGAGTGGCCGGCCGTGCAGTCCGGGCGCACACCGAGCGAGGTGAGAAGGCGGTGGGCTGCCACCCCCGTCAGACCGAGCGCCGGCTGCGCCGTTCGGGTGTCGGTGACGGCGGCGCGCTGCGCCTCCCGTTCCCCGGCGGTGAACGCCGCAGGCGGGAACATGGCGGCCACGCAGCCGGGATCCGCGTCGTGGAGCACCGACCGCAGGCGCGGGAAGGCGATGAAGAGATCGCCCATCATGCCCGGGCGCTGGCTGCCCTGGCCGGGGAAGAGGAAGGCCGTCCGTCCGGTCTCGCATCCCTCCCGCGGGACGTGGACTCCGTCGCCGGGCGCGAACTCGCGGGCACGGGACAGCTTTCCGGCCAGGTCGTCGAGGTCTGTCGCGACGACGGCGACCCGGACCGTGCCGTCCTCGGTGGAGACCTCGGCCGCCAGGTCGCGCAGCGGCCAGGGTCGCCCGGCTGCGTCGTTCTGCTCCAGGCGGGCGCTGAGGCGGTCGACGGCGCGTACCGCGGCCTGCCGGTCGGCTCCGCGGAACAGGAACAGCTCGGCGGGCCAGACGTCAAGGCCGTGCTCGGGCTCCTCCGCCTCCGCGTACCCGCTCAGCACAGCATGGTAGTTGGTGCCTCCGAAGCCGAAGGCGCTGACGGCGGCCCGCCGACTGCCGGCGGGCGCGGCCCACGGTCTGGCCTCGGTGTCGAAGAAGAAGGGGCTGCTCTGCGCCGTCCAGTCCGGGTTGGGGCCGGTCAGGTGCAGCGTCGGCGGCCGTACTCCTGAGTGCACGGCTCGCACCGCCTTGATGAGGCCGGCGAGACCGGCCGCACATTTCGTGTGTCCGAGCTGCGACTTGACCGAGCCCAGTGAACAGAAGCCGGTCTCCTGGCCGCCGAAGACCTCGGTGAGGACGGACAGTTCCGCGCTGTCACCCACCACCGTGCCGGTGCCGTGCGCCTCCACCAGGCCGATGTCGGCGGGCGCGATCCCTGCTCGCGCATAGGCACGGTCCAGGGCCCGGCGCTGTCCTTCGGGGCGTGGTGCGGTCAGACCGAGGGACCGGCCGTCGCTCGACGCTCCGACGGCCTGGACGACGGCGTAGATGCGGTCGCCGTCGCGTTCCGCGTCGGCGAGCCGTTTGAGTACGAGACAGGCGACGCCTTCGCCAAGGGCGATGCCGTCGGCCGAGGCGTCGAAGGGCCGGCATCGGCCGGTGGGCGAAAGGGCCCGCACGGAGGCGAACATCAGGTAGTCGTTGATGCTGTTGTGCACATCGGCGCCGCCGCACAGCACCATGTCGCTGTCCCCGTCGCCGAGTTGTTTGCACGCCAGGTCGAGGGCGGCGAGCGAGGAGGCGCAGGCGGCGTCAATGGTGCAGTTGGCGCCCCCGAGGTCGAGGCGGTTGGCGACGCGTCCGGCGATCACGTTCGCGAGCACTCCGGGGAAGGAGTCCTCGGTCAGCCTGGGCAGTTGGGTGTCCAGGTCCGGCGGCAGGTCGCCGAGGTAGCCGCGGTGCAGGGCACGGAAGCCGTAGGCGCCGGCGAGGTCGGTGCCCGCTTCGGCACCGAAGACGACGGAGGTGCGGGACCGGTCGAAGTGCCGTCCGGGGGCGTATCCGGCGTCCGCGAGGGCGCGTGCCGCTGTGTCGAGCGCGAGCAGTTGGACCGGCTCGATACTGCCGAGGGAGGCGGGGGCGATGCCGTGCGTGAGGGCGTCGAAGGGTGCGGGGTCCAGGAACCCGCCCCAGCGGGACGGTGTCCGCTCGCCCGCCCGCGCCGGGTCGGGGTCGTGATAGGCGGCGGTGTCCCAGCGGTCGGCGGGGACCTCGGTGACCGAGTCGGTACCGGCGACGATGTTGGCCCAGTACCCCGCGAGGTCGTCCGCGCCGGGATACCGGCAGGCCATCCCGACGACCGCGATCTCCAGCGGCGCCCGTTCCGCCGTCTCCGGGGCGGCCTCGTCGGCCCCGAGCAGCCGGGCGCGCTCGGCGAGGAGGGCTGTCGCTCCCTCGGTCACCTGCGCGTGAAGGGCCGCGACGCTGATCACGGATGTGCGCGCGGTGGCGATCTGCCCGAGCATGTAGAGGCCTTCGGCGCGCTGTTCGTCCTCATCGACCGGGGTGTGCTCCGCTCCGGTCCGGCGCAGGCCCTTGCTGGCGATCCGCAGCCTGCCGAGGTTGAGCTTCTCCAGTTCCTCCCAGACCTCGTTCGGACTCGCGCCGTCCGCGCGCAGCCGTTCGGCCGTGGCGGTGAAGGTGTCGGCGTACGGGGTGGCGGCGCACCGGGTGGCGTGGCCCGGAGCCGTACGCAACAGTGTGGTGGTGTCGCAGTCGAGCGCGGCCTGCTGGAATCCGGGCAGTACGGCACCGGCGGCGACGGCCTCCTCGGTGAAGAGGTAGGCCGTGCCCATCAGTACGCCGATACGGGCCCCTCGTTCGGCCAGCGGGCCGGCGGCGGCGGTGACCATGGCGGCGGAGCGCTCGTCGTGGATGCCGCCGGCGAACAGCACGTCGAGTTCCTCCGTGTGCGGGAACGCGAGCAGGCGCTCGATCTGCTCCTCCCAGAGCGGAAAGGCGGCACGCGGACCGATGTGTCCGCCGCATTCGAGTCCTTCGAAGACGAAGCGCCGGGCACCCTCGGCGAGGAAGCGCTCCAACAGCCCCGGTGAGGGCACGTGCAGATAGGTCCTGGTGCCCGCCGCTTCGAGCGGTGCGGCCTGGGCGGGCCGGCCGCCGGCGATGATCGCGTACGGCGGGCGTACGGCGGCGACCGCTTCCAGTTGTGCCCGGCGCAGCTCCTCCGGTGCGAAGCCGAGCAGACCGACGCCCCAGGGCCGGTCGGCCAACCGACTCGCGGTCTCGGTGAGCAGGTCGTGCACCTCCCGGCCGTCCATGACGGCCAAGGCCAGAAAGGGCAGTCCGTCCGCATCGGCGACCGCGGAGGCGAAGGCGGACCGGTCGCTCACCCGGGTCATGGGGCCCTGGACCACGGGCAGCAGGTTTTCGCCGGTGCGCGGCAGCAGGGGCCGGGTCCGGGTGGCCGCGGCGATGTGGCCCGTGATCGCCGCCCGTACCGCCTGGACGACACTGCCGGTGGTGCGGTGACGCGCGGCGAGGCGCGCGGCCGTCGCTCCCTCCTGACCGACGGGTAAGGGCATGCCGTGCAGGTCTCCCGCGCCGAGCCGCTCGGCGATGTCGCCCTCGGGAAGCGCGATATCGGGCCGGGTGTAGACACGGTGGCCCGCGACGACGGTGGTTTCGCTGCCGTCCATGGCACGCATCGCGTCGGCGACCGCGCGGGGCAGTCCTTCCAGTCCCTCGGTGGTCAGGGCGAGTTGGGTGTCGAGGACGACGCCTGCGGCGCCGCCGGCGACCGCGGCCGCCGCGGTGTGGAGGCCGATGCCCCCCGCCCCGTGCACGGGGACGGTCAACCGGGGGTCGGCGAGCAGGCGTTGGAGCAGGACGAAGGTGGTCAGTTCGCCGACGCGGCCGCCGCCTTCGTGCCCTCTGGCCACGATGCCGTCGGCTCCCGCGGCGACGGCGTCCGCGGCTTCGGCCGGGCTGACCACCTCGGCCCACACCCGGCGCCGTCCGCCGTCCGACCAGGCGCCGGCGCCACCGCGCCAGTGGGATGCGGTCAGGAGCACGGTGTCCACGGCGGCGGGCAGGTCGTCCGGGGCGAGCGGGCATCCGGCCGGTACCCGCACCCCGTACCTGCCACGCAGTGCGGCCATGGCGGCGCGGGCCCGGTCGCGGTCCCTGCCGAGATCCAGGACGCCCAGGGCTCCCGCACGTTCCGCAGACGCGACCATCCGGGGGCGGGGCTCCTCGAACGGACTGACCACGACGACAAGATCCCGGCGGGAACGCCGGGCAGGCTGAGAGATCACAGGCTCTCCTTGGGTTCCGAGCAGGGCCGGTCGAGGGAGCGGGGCACGACGGCGGTGAGGTGGGGGGTGCGCGGGTGCCTGAGGTGATTAACGGCCAGTAACTTCGCAATGCCGCGTTGCATCCTGCGGCGGCCCGGCGGCACTGTCAACGCCCATCCGCCCATCCATGCCGCAGAGGTATGGATGACAACGGACGGTGCGTCAGTTTTCATACAGGGCACGGGATTTGTTGACCTGAGTGCCTCTTTCAGGGCTCAGACCCGGAGGGCTAACGTCCGCACATGACCCCCACACTGCAACAGCTGCGATACCTCGTCGCCGTCGCTGACTGCCGCTCCATCACAGCCGCAGCGTGCTCCGTCTACATCGCCCAGCCCGCCCTCTCCCGGTCCATCCAGTCTCTGGAGCGGGATCTCGGCGTGACGCTCCTGGACCGCCGGGGCAGGCGTGCGACCCTGACCGCCGAAGGCACCCGTGTCGTGCGTCTGGCGCGAACGGTGCTCGACGCGGTCGGAGCGATCGAGGACGTCGGCACGGCCCGCGGGAGTGCGCTGCGCACCACCGTGAAGGTGGCCGCGACGCCGGCCCTCTGCGGTGCGGTCGCCGCCGGGCTCGTGCCCTCGTTCATCGAGCGCCACCCTCAGATCGACGTACGGCTGCTCCGCCACGACAGCCGCGAGGCACTCGAGCGCGCCCTGGTCGACGGCGCGGCCGAACTGGGGCTGGTCCATCTGCCGGTGGACCAGGATCTGTCGGCGTACCGCCTCCAGGACCGCGAGATCGTGCTGATCTCGCCACCGGGCTCGGAGCTGCCCGACCCGGTGCCGCTGCGGATGCTGGGCGGGTTGCGGGTGGTGCTCCCTCCGCCGGGCACGGGCCGGCGTACCGAGCTCGAAGCGATGTTCGGCCGGCTCGGTGTGCGCCCGGTGGCCGTGGCCGAAAAGGATGAGCGACCGGCCGCGGAAACGGCTGTCACGGAGGAACGCGGGTCGCTGTTCGGCTACCGGGACACGGTGTTCCGGGTGTTCCATCACCGGGTGGAGGTCCGATCCTTCAGGCCCCCTCTTCTACGTCCGGTCGGTATCGCACATCCGCGGGGCCCGCTCAGTGCCGCCGCCCGCAGTTTCCTCTCGCACGCCCGGCACACCGCACCGGCGGGAGCGCCCGCGTCGTAGGCGTGCCGGCCGGATCGCGCAGGCACCGGAGTGCCGCCGTCCGGGGAGAGCACCGTTCCGGGGTGCGTGATCTGACGGTGTCACGGGCACGCGAAGTGTCATGGGACATCTGAAGCGGTGGGAACAGGCCCTTGAGCGCTGGCAGGACGATCTGCTCGGCAAGGTCTTTCATCGGGACCCGGTGGAACTGGTCGACGCGTTGCGCGGTGAGTGCGACACCCATGCGGTGGTGTGCAGCCAGAGCCGCGTCGTCGTGCCCAACGCGTACGAGATCGAACTGACCCGCAGTGTGCACAAGGAGCTGCTGCGGCGCGTCGGGGAGGTCGGGCGGGCGCTGACGGACTCACTGGCCCGCCATGGGGAGACGCAGGGATACGAGTGGGCCGGTCCGCTGACCGTGCGCGTCACCACCTCGTCGGAGCAGCTGCCCAACGGCCGCTACCGGGTGGCCAGCCGGGCCATGCCGCATGTTCGCGCCGACGCGTTCCCCTCGAACCCGGACTGAACGGCACGCCCGGCGCGGGTGACCGGAGCTCACGCCGGCGGTTCCTGGCCCGACGGCACCGAAGACCCCGGGTCGGCGGGCCGTTGCGACAGGCGTCCCACGGATACGGGCTCGGGCAGCGGCTGTTCGGCCCAGACCGCCTTGCCCGTGGCCGTCAGGCGTGTGCCCCAGCGTCGCGAGCACTGCGCCACCAGCAGCAGACCGCGTCCCCCTTCGTCGCTCTCGCGGGAACGGCGCAGATGCGGCGCGGTGGTGCTGTTGTCGAACACCTCGCACAGGAGTGAGTCGCCGTCGCGGATCAGACGCAGCACGACCGTGCCCGTGCTGTACCGGATGGCATTGGTGACCAGTTCGCTCACCATCAGCTCGGTCGTGAAGGCGAGGTCGTCCAGGTCCCAGGCGGCCAGCTGGCGGCCTGCCAGGGTGCGCGCCGTGGAGACGATCGCCGGGTCCAGCGGCAGGGTCCAGGTGGCCACGGAGTCGGATGTGAGGGAACGGGTGCGCGCCAGCAGCAGAACGGCATCGTCGTCCGCCCGCCGTGGCCGCACGGCGGACACGGCCTCGTCGCAGCTGTCCGCGAGGGACCGTCCCGGATGTGCGAGGACCCGCTGGAGCCGGCCCAGCGCGTCGTCGGAGGCCCGGCGGCCTTCGATCAGCCCGTTGGTGTAGAGGGCCAGCAGACTCCCCTCGGGCAGTTCCTTGTCCTCGGCCTCGAAGGGCAGCCCGCCGAGGCCGAGCGGGGGTCCCGCCCCGCCGTCGAGGACCTGCGTCTGCCCGTCGGGCCGTACGAGCACGGCCGGCGGGTGTCCCGCGCGGGCGAAGGTGCACAGCCGGGATACGGGGTCGTAGACGAGGTACACACAACTCGCCCCGGGTGGGTCGCTCGCCACGTCGGCCGAGAGCCGGGTTCGCTCCTCTGCCATACGGGCCATCATGTCGTCCAGGCGCGACAGCACCTCCTCCGGCTGGAGGTCCAACGCGGCCAGTGTGAAGACGGCGGTCCGCAGCTGCCCCATGGTCGTGGCGGCGGCCAGGCCGTGGCCTTCGACGTCTCCCACCACGAGGGCGACCCGGCCACCGGACAGCGTGAGGAGATCGAACCAGTCCCCGCCGGCGTCGAGACCCGGCAGATACCGGTGGGCGGTCTCCACGGCGGAGACGGACGGCAACGCGGGAGGCAGCAGCCCGCGCTGGAGCGTACGGGCCGTCGCGTGCTCACGCTCGTACCGGCGGGCGTTGTCCAGACTCAGGGACATCCGCCCGGCCACCTCGGCGGCGATCGCCAGATCGTCCTCGTCGAACGGGTCGGAGAGGGTGTTCCGCCGGACCACGGCCACGCCCAGGGCCACTCCGCGAGTGACGAGAGGCAGCACCAGAACGGAGCCGGTGCCGGAGCCGGATTCGCCGTCGGCCGCCTCGCGTCCGCCGGTGGCCGGGACGCCCGGGTCGACGCCGGGCTGCTGGATCAGCCGCGGCCGGTGATCGACGACGCTCTGGGTGTACGGCGTCGGCGGGTCCAAGCTGATCAGCGGGATCGAACCGTCCTGATCGCCGTCCGAGCCGGTGCTCTCCACGTCGCGACGGGCCACACGTCGCAGCGGCAGGTGCGATTCCACCGGCCCGGCCGGGGGCTCGCCTCCGCGCAGCACACAGTCGAACAGGTCGACCGTGGCGGCGTCGGCCAGCGCCGGAACGACGAACTCGACGAACTCCTCTGCCGTGCCGGTCATGTCGAGCGTCCTGCCGACCCGTTCGCCGGCCGCGTTGAGCAGCATCACGCGGTTGCGCGCGCGGAACTGCCCCGTCACATCGGTGACCTCCGCCGCCACTCCGATCCGGTGGGCGGCGTCGCCACTGCCCCGCAGCCGGAAGGCCGAGATGGACGCCACGTACTCGCGGGTGGGATCGGTGGGCGGAAAGCCGCGCTGCTCGAAGTCGATCGCGGCTTGCCCGGTGTCGAGCACCCGCCGCAGCATGGCCTCGATCGCCTCGGTGTCGAAGCCGGGCACCACTTCCCCGAGGCGATGGCCCGTGTGGTCCTCGACGGCCGCCCCCCGCCACCCGCGTGCCGCGCTGTTCATACGGATCAGCCTGAGGTCCTCGTCGAACAGGTAGAGGCCCATGGGTGACTCGGTGAACAGCGCCTCCAGGAGGGCGTCGCCCCACTCGCGTCCGAAGGGACGCGGCTCGGTCGGACCGCCCACTCCTCTCTCCTCCCTTCCCGGCCGCAGCCGGAACCCTCCAGGGCCACGACCCGACGCACCGGCCCGCTGACGAGACCGTCGTGGTGGCGGGCCGGGAAAGCGGGGACCGGTCGCGGCCCGCCGCGAGCGGGGAAGCTCAGTGCGCCGGGGACTCCGAGTGGCGGGGTGCGCAGAGTGCCCAGATCACGAAGCCGTCGATGGCGATCAGCACGATGGCCCAGAACGGGGCGTACGGCAGCCACAGGAAGTTCGCCAGCATGGCGAGGCCGGCGAGCGCGATACCGGCCACCCTGGCCCAGGTGGCGCCCTGGAAGAGGGCGAACCCGGCGATCACGATGACGATGCCGAGGATCATGTGGATCCAGCCCCACCCCGTGAGATCGAACTGGAAGACGTAGTTGCGCGTGGCGACGAACACGTCGTCCTTGGCAATGGCGGCGATGCCCGCGAAGAGGGCCATGAGACCACCGAAGATCATCATGACGCCGGCGAACACCGTCCAGCCGCTGACGAACGCGCTGCTGGTGGAACTCCTCGACGTGGAGTGCGGTCGGGCCCCGCTCACATGGCTGGTCATGGTCTGCTCCTTCACCCGGTGCTGCAAAGCCTCCCGGACGGTTCGCCGTAGGCCGATCGGGTTACTTCCACACTCCGCGCGTTCACCATCGTTCGCACCTCGGGACACACGCCGCCCGGGGCGCGCCACGCCCGGTGTCCGGGGGTACGGGCGCCCGGCTGGCCGGGCGCCCGCCCCGCATGCCGCCGCATCGCCCCGCGGCCGGTCCGGATCCGCGACGAGAGCCCCGACCTGCGGGGGCTCGGTGTCACCAGGTGTCCGCTCGTTCGGCCGGGACGTGTCGGTCCGCTCGTGCGGCCGGTCCGCTCGTTCCGCCGGTCCGGCCCGGCTCGCCGGTTCGGCCGGGCCGCCGGTTCCGCCTCCGGGGCGCGCCGCGCCCCGGAGGGGCGTGGCGGGCCGCGCCGACGGGCGGCGTTAGCATCGGTGTCCGCTTGCTCTACGACGAAGGCGGTTCCGCACGATGGCTGACGAGGCCTGTCTCTTCCTGCTCCCCGACCGTTCTCCTCTGCTGGGGGCCGCACTCGGCGCGGTCGGCGGCCTGGAGTGCCTGGAGACCCCGGCGGTCCGCGGCTGGCTGGACGCCCATCGTGTCTCCGCCTCCTCCGAGCAGGTGCGGATTCTGCCGGGCGGTTCCGAGGTGTTCATCCCCGAGGACGTCGACCGGCTGCCCGTTCCGCTGAGCGAGGAGGAGGCCTTCCGCGTACAGCAGGAGTGTGCTCCTCAGGCGGTGACGGACATGGAGCACGAACTGCTCGGGTTCCGGGAGGTGACGCAGGACTGGGAAGCCCTGGTGCACCGCGCCCTGGCGGCCGGGGTCCCCGCTTCGCGCATCGCCCGGCTCACCGGTCTGGACCCCCAGGACATCGCGCGGCTCACCGGGGTCGCTCAGGCCTGACGGCGGGCCAGGTGGTTCGGTTGCCGGTGGTTGCGGCCGGTTCCGGCCACCCGACGCCTGCTCGCCCGCCGGGTGCGGACCGCCGCCGGGTCCGCAAGCGGCCCTTGCTCATACCTCCGCCGCGTCCCGTCGGGTTCCGCTCACGGGGCCGTGGTGTGCCGGCGCTTCGCCCACAGAGGCAGCACGAACCAGCAGAGCACGTACCAGGCGAACACTCCGCTGACGATCCAGGGCACGATGTGGTCGTGCGTGGCCGCCCGCAGGATCAGCAGGAGCGCCGAGACCAGCGTGGCCAGGAGCAGGAGCAGTCCGGTGAAGGTGAGCCGCGAAGCCCACTGCACCGCATGCGGTTTGATACGCCGTCCGGAGACGATCCGGTGGAAGGCGACGGGCGCGATCATGGCACCCACAGCGGCGGCGCCGAGCACCACGGTGACCATGTAGATGGCCCTGTCGGTGCCTGAGAGCGTGACGAACCGGGGCGTGAAGACGACGGTGAGCAGAAAGCCGAACATGATCTGCACACCGGTCTGGGCGACGCGTATCTCCTGGACCAGTTCGCCCCACTGCCGATCGGCCCGTTCGTCCGGCGTCTCGTCCCGGCCGTCCGCTCTGACGGCATCCTGCTGCGCTTCCGTCGCCATCGACGTCCCCTCCCATCAGTGAATGATCCACGTCCGCATCAGGTACCCGGGAATCCGCAGATCAGGCCGCTGAGGTCGGCCAGGGCATGCGCGCGCACACGGCCACGTCCCTCGCGCAGGTGCGGTCCCCGCCCTCGCGCACGTACGAGACGTCTGCGGCGCGCGTACGACGACGGCGCACGGGCGGGTCATCCGGAGGAGCGGCGGCCCGCCGAAGAGTGCACACCTGAGCGGTACTTGGGGAACCGCATCGTGATCTTCATGCCCGCACCGACGCCGGTCTCGATGACGAGGCCGTAGTCGTCCCCGTACACCTGGCGCAGTCGCTCGTCGACGTTGGAGAGACCGATGCCCGATGTCGCGGGCCGCTCCCCCGCGAGAATCGCGCGTAGCACGGCCGGGTCCATTCCCACGCCGTCGTCCTCGATGGTCACCATGGCCTCGGCACCAGCGTCCTGGGCGGCGATGGTGACCCGGCACTCGTTCCTGGAGTCCTCCAGGCCGTGTTTGACGGCGTTCTCGACGAGCGGCTGGAGGCACAGGAACGGCAGCGTCACCGGCAGTACTTCGGGGGCGACCTGGAGGGTCACCTTCAGCCGGTCGCCGAACCGGGCCCCGGCCAGCGCCAGATACTGCTCGATGGACCGCAGTTCGTCGGCGAGGTTGGTGAAGTCGCCGTGCCGGCGGAAGGAGTAGCGGGTGAAGTCCGCGAACTCCAGCAGCAGTTCGCGGGCGCGCTCGGGGTCGGTCCGGACGAACGAGGCGATCGCCGCGAGGGAGTTGAAGATGAAGTGCGGTGAGATCTGGGCCCGCAGTGCGCGGATCTCCGCCTCGATCAACCGGGTCCGGGACCGGTCGAGTTCGGCCAGCTCCAGCTGTACGGACACCCAGCGGGCCACCTCGGTCGTGGCCCGCACCAGCACGGCCGACTCCCGGGAGCCGTAGGCGACGAGCGCGCCGAGCACCCCTTCCTCACCGGTCAGCGGCGCGATCACCGCCCAGCGCAGCGGGCACTCCAACTCGTCGCAGTCGGTGCGCACACTCATGCTGCGCCCCGACTCCAGCATTTCGGCGACAGGCTCCATCACCCGCAGTCGGTGGTGGTCGGCGGCCGGACCGTCCCAGGCGAGCACGGTCTCCCGGTCGGTGAGGCACAGCGCCTCGGTGCCGAGGAGGGAACGCAGCCGGCGGGCGGCCTTGCGGGCCGTGTCCTCGGTCAGTCCGGCCCGCAGGGGCGGCGCGGCGAGCGACGCGGTGTGCAGGGTGTGAAAGGTGGCCCGCTCGACGGGCGTGCCGAGGTCGAGGTCCCTCTCCCCGCCACGGCGTGCGGTGAGGCGGCCGACGACGACACCGATCACGAGGAGGACGACACCTGCCGCCGCGAGTGCCGCCAGTCCGGTCCCGGTCATCGCTCCGCTCCCTCGGGCTGGGGTCTGCCGACGAGGTCTTCCGGCAGATGCAGTCGCGCCAGCATGGCGGTGGCGCCCCGCGGTATGTGGCGTGCGGTGGCGAGCGACACCAGCACCATGGTGAGGAATCCCAGCGGTACGGACCAGACGGCCGGCCACGCCATCAGGGTGTGCGGCCAGCCTTCGGGCGCGAGTCCGGCGCGGGTGGCCATCACCGCGGTGAGCGCCGTGCCGCCGCCGATGACGAGGCCCGCGGCAGCGCCCGGCGGCGTGAGTTTTCGCCACCAGATGCCGAGCACCAGCAGCGGACAGAACGAGGACGCCGACACCGCGAACGCCAGCCCGACGGCATCGGCGACCGGGACGTTCGTGGCGACGACGCTCACGGCGAGTGGAACCACCATGGCGAGCAGGGTCGCGAGCCGGAAGTGGCGTACGCCGCGTGAGGGCAGGACGTCCTGGGTGATCACGCCCGCGACGGACATGGTCAGCCCGGACGCGGTGGACAGGAAGGCGGCGAACGCGCCGCCCGCGAGCAGCGCACCCAGCAGATCGCCCGCGATCCCGCCGACGACGCGCTCCGGAAGCACCAGCACGGCGGCGTCCGCGTCCCCGGTGAGGGCGAGTTCGGGTGCGTAGATCCGGCCGAGCGCTCCGTACACGGGAGGCAGCAGGTAGAACGCGCCGATCAGTCCCAGCACGACGAGCGTGGTGCGGCGCGCGGCGCGCCCGTTGGGGCTCGTGTAGAAGCGGACAGCGACGTGCGGGAGGCCCATCGTGCCGAGGAAGGTGGCGAGGATGAGCCCGTACGTCGCATACAGGTGGTAGCCGTCGCGCCCGCCGGACAGCGGTTGCGACCAGCCCGCCGGATCGTCGCCGGTGAAGGCCCGTTCGGGCACCTCCGCGCCTTCGGGGAAGCCGAGGCGGGTACCGGCGTCGATCCGGTGGGTGCCCTCGTCGAGGGTGACGGTGCGGTTGTCGTACGCGGTGCCGTCGATCTCCCCGCGGACCGTGAGGGTGAGTGGCATCTCCAGCTCCACGCGTACGGTGTCGCCCACCCGGACGACGGTGTGCTCGCGCAGCAGCGCGGGCGCGTCGAACCGGGCGCGCGGGGCGTCGTCATGAGCCCAGGCCGCGACGAGGAAGAGCGCGGGCACCAGCAGTGCGGTGAGTTTGAGCCAGTACTGGAAGGCCTGGACGAAGGTGATGCTGCGCATGCCGCCCGCCGCGACCGCCCCGGTGACGACCACGGCCACGACGAGGCCGCCCACCCAGTCGGGTGCGCCGGTGAGGATCTCCAGGGTGAGGCCCGCGCCCTGGAGTTGGGGCAGGAGATAGAGCCAGCCGATACCGACGACGAAGAGGCTCGCGAGCCGGCGCACGGCGGCGGACTCCAGCCGGGCCTCGGCGAAGTCGGAGAGGGTGTAGGCCCCGGAGCGGCGGAGGGGGGCTGCCACCAGTACCAGCAGGACGAGGTACCCGGCGGTGTATCCCACGGGGTACCAGAGCATGTCCGGCCCCTGGAGCAGCACCAGGCCGGCGATACCGAGGAAGGACGCGGCAGAGAGGTACTCACCGCTGATGGCCGCCGCGTTGAGGCCCGGTTTCACCGTCCGTGAGGCGACGTAGAAGTCCGAGGTGGTGCGCGATATTCGCAGCCCGAGAGCGCCGATGAGCACCGTGGCGAGCACCACCACGGTCACGGCGGTGACCGCGTAGGTCTGGTTCATCTCCGCCCGTCCGGCCGCCGTGTGCCGGCCCGGTCACCGGGCCCTGCCGTCCGCAGCACCCGTCAGCGTCCTTCGACGAGTCGGGTGAAGTCCTGCTCGTTGCGCTCGGCCCGCCGCACGTACCAGCGAGCCGTCAGCCACATCACGGGGTAGACGGCGAGGCCGAGCGCCGCCCAGACGAACGGTTCCGGTGAGGCCGGGCTGCCGTCGAGCGCGGCCGGGAGCGCGAACAGCAGGGGCAGTGAACCGACGAGCAGGGCAAGGGTGCCGAGTGCGTAGAGCGCGGCCCTGAGCTGGCTGCGCATGAGCGAGCGCACGTAGGTGGCGCCGAGGGTTGTCTGCTCACTGATCTCGGAGCGGGCGGGCGCGTGGCCGGGGGCCCGCCGGGCACTGCGCGGTACGCCGGTGACGACTTCACGTCGGGGGTGTTGCTCTGCAGACATCGTCGTCCGCTCCAGCGTCTCTCGTCGGGCTCGGGGGAGATGTGGAGTCTACGCAGGAGCGATTACCGACGGTAGACACAGAACGGACGGCGATACGGAACCGGAAGCTTCCCTACCGCCCAGGGTGCGGACGAGCGCTACACGCCCTGGAGGCGGCGGCAGGCCCAGGAGTACCGCCCGGGGACATCCCCGACTTCACGTTCCGGAGGCATGCAGGGGGTTGCAAGCCACCTACCCGCACTACTGCGACTGGAGCCGGCCCTACGGCGGCCCCGCCGGCCAGGCCGCCTACTACGGCCGCGGCCCCATCCAGGTCAGCTGGAACTTGAACTACAAGGCCGCCGGTGACGCGCTGGGCATCGACCTGCTCGGCAACCCCTGGCAAGTCGAGCAGTCTCCGTCCGTCGTATCAACCTTTGAGCCGCCGCATCCGCGGCATGCCCTGTGCCGGAAGTCCAACCACAGCAACAGGGGCATGCGGGCCCGCACCGCGGCCCAGAGGCCGTCCCGTGATCGTCGCCCGCGTAGCCCGGGCGTCGGGCGGGCGCCCACAGGAAACAGCGGAGCGTCGTGGGCGCCCGAGGGAGGTCACCGTGGCAGCCGAAAACCCCACCATCCCAACGACCGGACCGGGCATCACGGTCTACGCGGCCGACGGCCGGCGGGCTGAACTGGTCCTGTCCGGAGAGATCAGGACCGAGGATCTGCCGGAGCTGGAAAGAACCCTCAACGCCCCGCCACTGAGCCGAGCCGGCGAATGGCTCATCGACATGCACGAAGTCACCCGCCTCGAACTCGCCGGCGCCTACGCACTGATACGGGCCATCACCTCCCTACGCGAAGCCCCAGCAGTCACCATCCAGGGCACGCCGCGGATGGTGCAGCGGACACTGCGGCACACCGGCCTCGCCGAGATCGCCACCATGACGTGAGGCTGTCGTTTCGTACCCGGGCATGGCGCAGGGGGGTCCCGAACGCCTAGATCACCCCGTGGCAGGAGTGAAGTGCATCCGCGGGACGGGAGTGGAGATCGTGACCTGGGCTGCACGGTCCATGGTCGAGGGCCGGCCGGGGCTCACCTGGTGAGCGGGCCGGTGCCCGGCTGCCCGGTGCGCCTCGGACGACCGGTCAGGCGACCGCGGCGACACCGATACCGATGGCGATGAACAGCCAGCCGGTGGTCAGCTCCCAGCGGTGGCGGACCTTCGGGCGGGCCAGCAGAGTGCGTAGCCGGGCGGCGACGGCGACCAGGGCGAACCAGTAGACGATCCCGATCAGGACGTCCAGGATGCCCAGGAAGAAGATCTGCCGGGTCGTCGAGCCGCCACCGTTGACGAACTGCGGCAGGATGCTGAGGAAAAACAGCGCCGCCTTGGGGTTGAGCACGTTGGTGAGGAATCCCTGGGCGAAGCCGGAGCGCCACCGCGCGCCGGCTGACTGCGGTTCTCCCGGTGGGTCCGGCGGGGCGGCGTACGGGCTCTCACTCCCTTCCGTCCGCCCAGCGGCGCGTTCCCGGGCGGCCCGCCGGGCGGCGAGCACCGCGCGCACACCCAGATAGACGAGGTAGGCGGCGCCCAGGAGCTTGATGGTGTCGTAGACCAGGGGGGAGCGGGCGGCGATCACCGACAGGCCGATGGCGGCGGCGAGCATGTGCACGCACAGCCCGGCCTGGGCCCCCAGCGCCGCCGCCCGCCCCTTGGCGGGATGCTCTGCCGCCGAGCGGACCACCACCAGGAAGTCCGGCCCGGGGACCACGTACGCCACCAGCACCACGCCGAGGAAGCCGATGAGATCGACCGACATTCGTTCTCCGTTCGTCCGCCCCGCGGCCTTGCGGCCGGGGGGATCGTGCGCGTCTGCGGACCGGGGTCGCGGTCAGGCCACCAGGGTCCGGGTGCCGGAGACCGCCGCGACGGCCTCGTCGAGTATCGCCAGGCCTTGCTCCAACTGCCCCTCCGCCACGGTGAGCGGGGGCAGCAGTTTGACCACCTCGTCCTGCGGGCCTGCGGTCTCCAGCAGCAGTCCCGCCCGGTATGCGGCGTCGCACACCTCGCGGGCCGCGCCCGGGCGGTCCATGGGAAGGCCCCAGGCCAGGCCCCGCCCGCGCGGACCGGCCAGGCCGTGGTGGTGCGCCGTTTCGGCGAGGGAGCGGCGCACGCGTTCGCCCAGTGTCGCGGTCCGGGCCGCGAGGGCGCCGTCGGACCAGAACACCTCCAGGGCACGGGCAGCGGTGACGAACGCCGGGTTGTAGCCCCGGAGGTGCCGTTGTGCTCGCCCGGCCGCCACACGTCGTACACGGGGCGCAACAGTGTGAGGGCTATGGGCATCCCGTACCCGCTGATGGACTTGGAAAGGCAGGTGATGTCGGGGACGATCCCGGCCGTCTCGAAGGAGAAGAACGGGCCGGTGTGCCCGCAGCCCATGTGGATGTCGTCGGCCACCAGCAGGGTGCCATGCGCCCGGGTCCACGAGGCGAGCGCCCTGAGCCAGGCACGCTCTGCCGGGCGTCGCCGGAGCGCAAGGACTTCGGCGCCTCCCATCGGTCGAAGAGCACGGCGCGGCCCGGGATTCCCGGGCCGCGTCCGCACGCCTCACTGCCCGTCAGATATCTGATCGGCAAGCCCTCTTGTCGCCTTGGCATGACACCGTCATTCTTGTCGCCGGGCCGGGTTCTACCCGCATAGACAACCGGCCGCACCTCGCACGTCCCTGCACAGGCTCACCCCCCACCTCACAGGAGACTCGCGTGACCAAGCACCGGTACCGGTACAGAACGACCGTCGTGTGTGCCGCCCTCTCCGCTCTCAGCCTCCTCGGCGTCCCGGCCGCCTCGGCCGCGGCAACCGCCCCAGCCCCCTCCGCGGAGCGCACGGCCCCCGCCTCCGCACACCCGGCGGACGGCATACGCGCCCAGGCCGTCGCCGGCATCGAGGACCGTACGGCCCGAACGCTCGCCGCGTCCCTCGGCCGGCCTGCCTGGCGAAGCGAGATACGAAACGCCGCCCTCGCCTCCCCCGCGGTGACGCTCGGCTCGCTCGTCGACAAGCCCGGCTCACCTGCCGCCGAGAGCCTGAAGTCCGCCATTGCCGATGCCGACCGCGACCTCGCCCGTGCCAAGGGACTCCGCGCCGGTACCGGCTCGCTCCTGCAACTGCGCCTCGGTGACAGCTCCATGCGCCGGGCGCTCGGGGCAGGAGCCGAGCCCGTGGTGGCCGCCGCGCCCTCCGACGACGACACCACCGCCGTCACCGCCTACGACAGCCGTGGCCGCACCCACCTGCTGGACATGCGGAAGATCCCCGAACGCCCCGTCTATGTGATCGACCTCGACGGTGACAAGGCCGTCGCCGCGGGCATGGCCGTCCTGCGCGAGCAGTTCGCCGCCCACGGCCTCTCCGGCCCGGCGACACCTCCGGCCGCCGCCACCGCGAACGGATTCTGGACCAGCCGTATCTCCTCGGTCCGGCTGTCCGACGACGAGGAACCGTGGGTCAAGGGCGACGCCGAGATCTACTCCCTGGTGACCGGATTCGGCCTCGACGGCAAGGTGCGCGTCGACCCGGTCGACATGCCGTACCTCGACGAGGACGGAAAGACCTACAGCCCCAACCAGATCCTGGTCAACTGGTCGACCTACAAGTACAACCTCGCCGACGTGGTGATGATGGAGGAGGACGGCAGTACCAACTACCGGGCCCTCGCGACGGCAATCGCCGGTGTCCTGCTCACCATCGCCGACCTGGGCGCGTACATTCCCCTGGTCAACGCCGTCCTGGATGCCATGCCCGACGACTGGTGGACCGACGATCCGGACTACGTGGACTCCTGGTACACACTCGCCCAATCGCTGTCCGGCTCGTCCGGCGGCGCTCGCGACAACGGCTCGATGACCTTGGAGCCCTACTGGGTCTCCGGCTTCTAGGGTCAGTCGGACGCTCCGGTCCGCCCGCCTTCTCGGGGGGACGGACCGGGGCTCCTTCGGCCGGTCCCGCAACTGCGTCACATGCTCGTGGTACCGCCCGGCAGGGTCGGCGGCCCCGGCTGCGCGCCGACCCGTGCGGTCGCCCAGTCGAGGCGGAGGATGGCCAGGTCGTCCGTGTGGCGCCCGGCGTTGAGCTCGCTGACAGCAGCGATCAGCCGGTCGAGAAGACTGTCCGGGTCGTCCGAGGACAGGCGGTTGATGAGCGCCAGGAGCCCGTCCGGCCCGAGTCGGTCGCCGCCATCGCCCGCATGCCCTTCGAACAGGCCGTCGGTGTACAGGGTCAGGGTGCCCACCCGGGGAAGCCGCAGGGTCGTCGGGGGCCAGTGTTCGACTCCGGGTGCTATGCCCAGGCCGATCCCGTGCTGGGCAACGACCTCCCCGGTCGCGCCGGAATCCGTCAGCAGCGGTTCGTGGTGGCCCGCGAGGTGGATCGTGGCCGTGCTCGCCGACAGGTCCAGGGTGACCAGCGAGCAGGTCGCGAACATATCGGTCTGGGCGCGTTCCGCAACCAGCATGCGTTCGAGCAGACGCAGCAGTTCGTGGCCCCGGTGGCCGCCCAGGACCAGTGCGCGCCAGGTGATGCGCAGGCAGACCCCCAGAGCGGCCGCGTCGGGACCGTGACCGCTGACATCGCCGATGACCGCGTGCACGAGTCCGTTGTCGGTCTCGACGACATCGAGGAAGTCGCCGCCCAGCAGGGCGCGTTCACGGCCTGGCAGATAACGGCTGGTCGCCGTGACGGCGGGGGTCCCGGCGATGCCGAGCATGGGCTGCGGGAGCAGGCCGCGCTCCAGCCGGGCGTTCTCCTGCGCGCGCAGGTGTCCGGCTTGGAGGTCGGCACCGGCGCGTTCGGTCTGCTTTCGCTGTACGGCGTAGCGCACTGCTCGCTGCAACAGCTCGGGCTCGACCTTGTCCTTGACCAGGTAGTCCTGGGCGCCCGCCGCCAGCGCGTCGGCGCCGGCCTGCGACTCGGCCAGACCGGTCAGCACGATGACGGCCGCGTCCGGCGCCGCCTCCTGGATCGCCGACACCCCGCTCAGCCCCACCGCGTCCGGCAGATGCAGGTCCAGCAGGACACAGTCGACCGTCCGGCCCTGCAGCTCCGTCCGCGCCTCGCTCAGCGTCTTGTGCCACTGGAGTGTGTACGCGAGCTCGGTGTCGGCGAGGTACTCGCGCACGAGGACCGCGTCTCCCGCGTCGTCCTCGACGAGCAGGATGCGGTACCGGGGATCGGCCGAACCGGCGGGCATCACGGTCTCGGTTCTCCGGTCGTGTCGTCGCCCTCGACGGGTGTGTGGACAGGGAGGGTGAACAGGATCCGCGTCCCCTTGCTGTGGGTGGTGTCGATGGCAATGGTGCCGCCGTGGAATTCCACGATCTTCTTGCACATCGCCAGGCCGATACCATTGCCGGGATAGGCGTCCTTCGTATGCAGCCGCTGGAAGATGACGAAGACCTTCTCCGCGAACTCCGGCCCGATACCGATGCCGTTGTCGGTGACAGCGAATCGCCATGTGTCGCCGTCGCGCCGCGCTTCGACGTGAATGCGAGGATTCCGATCGGGGCTGCGGAATTTCACCGCGTTGGCTATCAGGTTCTGCCACAGCATGCCCAGCTGTGTGGCGTCCCCCACGACCGTGGGCAGCGGATCGCGGGTGATCTCGGCGCCGGACTCCTCGATGGCGACGCTCAGCGCCTCCACGGTGCCGTCCGCGACCGTCTCCAGATCGACGACCTCCTGCTGATTGTGGACGCGCCCGACGCGGGAGAACGCCAGCAGATCGTTGATCAGCCGCTGCATCCGGTTGGCGCCGTCGACGGCGAAGCCGATGTACTGGTCCGCCCGGTCGTCCAACTGGCCGGCATAGCGGCGCTGCAGGAGCTGGGTGAAACTCGACACCTTCCGGAGCGGCTCCTGAAGGTCGTGCGAGGCGACATAGGCGAACTGTTCCAGTTCGGCGTTGGACCGCCGAAGATCCGCCGCCTGCTCGTCGAGGCGCTGCCGCGCCTCCTCGGCGAAGCCGAGCTCGTCCGACAGACGCTGCCGCATCGCCTCCACGTCCCCGGCCAGCCGGCGTAGGTCGGCCGGTCCCGTCGCGGTGATCGCGTGGCCGAAGCTGCCCTCGGCCACCAGGCGTGCGTCGCTGCTGAGCCGGGTCAGCGGGTCGGTGATGCCTCGCCGCAGGCCTTCGAAGACCAGTCCGGCGAGCAGCACGATCAGCAGACCGATCGCGATGAACACTCCGTTGCGCTGCCGGGTCGCCCGTTCGAGGTCGGAGCCGGCCGCGGTCCGTGCCTCCTGCAGATAGTCCTGCTGCCGGTCCATCGACCGGCGCAGATCGTCAAACGTGGTCTTGCCCTCACCCGCACGCTCGTCCGCGAGCGCCACGGCCGGACCGGAGGCCGCCCCCGCGATGGGGCGGGCGACCCGCTCCTTCCATCGCTCCGCGCGCGCGAGCACCGTCTCCATGTCGGCGAGCGCACGGCCGTCCTTGCGAACCAGCGGACGCAGCCGGTCGAGGGCGGCCTGCTCGTCGGCCAGCCCCTGGGTGTACGGGCCGAGGAACTGCTGTTGGCCGCTGAGCCCGTAACCGCGAACGCCCGTCTCCTGGTTGAGGAGCGCGGCTTCCAACCGGACGGAGTTGATCAGTGCCGGCGAGCGGACGTCGACCAGCTGATGAGTGAGGTCAGTGGTGCGGCTCAGCGTCCACATGCCGACGCCTCCGAGGACCGCGAGCACCGCGAGGGCCACGCCGACGCCCACCCGCAGCCATTGCCGGGTCGTCCAGGTGGCCCACGGGCCGCCCCGTCCGGACCTCCGGCCGGTCTCGTCTGTCACCACTCTGGTCCGCCCTCCGCTTCGCCGCTGTCCGAGCCCCCCGCGGCAGGCGCCACTTTAACTGCTGTCCGACAACTGTTGTTGTTCTACACTGCAGCTCCCGCCTAAAGTGAGGTTGCCTGCCACCGCAGGCGGGAACCGGATACGGCGGACACTCGCCACCGCCCCGAGCACCACCTCCCACCGCACCCGGAGCCGACGATGATGATGACAGCTTCAGCACGCCCTTACGACGTGCTGCTCGTCGAGGACGACCTCGCCGACGCCATGCTCATCGGCGACGCACTCTCCGAACGCGGTGCCCGCAACCTCACTCAGGTCGAGGACGGCGTTGCCGCGCTGGACTATCTGCGCAATTCCGAGAACCCCAAGCCGGATCTGATCGTGCTCGATCTGAACATGCCCCGCATGAACGGCCGGGAGCTCCTCGCCATCCTCAAGGCCGACGATGCCCTGCGTGCCATCCCTGTGGTGGTTCTCACGACTTCGGCAGCACCCGACGACGTGACCGGCGCGTACCAGCGCCACGCCAACGCGTATGTGACCAAGCCCGTCAACCTCGACGACTTCAACCGGGCCGTGCAGAGCATCGACGCGTTCTACCTCGACACCGCGGCGAAGCTCCCCCGCGAGTAGCAGACCCCTCACAGCGCCCGGCCCCCCTCAGGGGGCGGGGGTTCAGATCCCGTAGGGCTGTGCCGGCGCGTCCAGATCGGCCTTGCGCAGGCGGTACACCTGGAGCCGGAGGTCATAGTACTTCTCGGTCTCGCCGACCCAGGCCATCCCGACGCGCCGTGCGGTCGCGGCACCCCGCGCGTTGTTGGGCCGTACGACCGCGAAGAGCTCGTCGATCCCCGACGCGAACGCGTGGTGGGCGACAGCGTGGCCTGCCTCGGCCGCCAGTCCCTTGCCCCATGCGTCCGGCGCCAGCTGCCAGGCGATCTCGAGGTCGACGTCGTACGGGGGCAGCGGCAACAGTGCCGCTCCCCCGATGAGTTCACCGGTCTCCCGAAGGACGACGGCCCAGCGCCCCTGCGGCTGCTCGCGGGTCTCGGAGTCGGCGATCCAGTGATCGATGAACGCCCGCATGGTCTGCGCGTCCGGCACGCGTTCCACGGCCGGCGCCAGCCAGCGGGCCACGTCGTCGGATCCGTAGACCGACAGGGCCGGCTCGGCGTCCTCTCGCTCCCAGGGCCGCAGAATGAGCCGCGGCGTAAGAATCCGGGAGCCTTCGACAACGACGCGGTGCTCGGACTCAGACATGCCGCCACATTAGCACCGGCGCTTTTCATCAACAGGCAGCGCAACGGTATGGCGGTTTGCGGGAATGCAGGTCACCGCGTCGTTTCGCGGAGGGGCCGGACCACGGCATTCGAATGCGTACGTGCCGCGCGATTGGCGCGCGTGAATCCGGCCCGCGAATGCTTCAGGAAATGCCGACCACTCCCGATCCCCGGGCCGACAGGCCAGGGGCGGGGAAATGCGTGGGCCGGGGAAGGAACTGGTCCCAGTCCATGGCGGGGAACAATTCGGCGGCCGTCTGGAGCAGGCGCTGCGGCTGGCTGTGCAGACCAGTGACGGTGAGGGAGCCCTTCCGGGCACGGGCGGCGTCGCGCTGCTCCTGGAGCAACCGGAGGCCGGTGACATCCATGAAGGGGGTGTTCTCCAGGTTCCAGGTCACGTCCGTCACCGTGGCCGGCAGGGTCACGGCCGCCTCGATCTCGTGCAGCGACTCGAAGTCGATGTCCGTGTGGAACGTGATGGTCGCGGTGGTGCCGCTGATGGTGGTGATGGTCTTCATGCGGGGCGGTCCCCCTTGCGGGGTCGGAAGCCCACGGCGGCCGGAGATTTCGCGTACCGGTCAGCGATGGAGGGGGCCGAATGCCCGTGAAGGGGGCAACGTTCGGAGAACCCCTGTCCCCAGATCCTCTTTGCCAAAGAACCGGACACAGCCTCTTCTTCCTCCCAGCGTTGCACAGCAAGGACAGCCGACGCCACCCCTCCACCTCCCGCGTGCCTCACGCACGGTCACCTTCCCCCTGGTCAGGGCGGGTTGGAGCGACGCGCGGAGGGTCGCACGCCGTCTCTTCCGGCGGCCGCAGCGCCTGCCCGCCGCCGTCGTAGGGTGATCGTGTCGACGTCACCGGACAGAGAGCGAGAGGTCTCCGTGCGCCAGCTCACCATCGTGACCGGAGGCAGCCGTGGCATCGGCGCCGCGATCTGCGCACGACTCGCCGCGGACGGCCACGACGTCGTCGTCGGCTACGCCTCGGACGCCACCGCCGCCGAAGCGGTCGCCGCCACCGTTCGCGAGGCCGGCCGCCGCTCGCTCGCCGTGCGGGTGGACACCACCGACGAGGGCGATGTCGACCGGCTCTTCGACGCCGCGGCCGAGCTCGGCACCGTGACCGGGCTGGTCAACAACGCCGGCGTCAGCGGGCCCAACGGACCGCTGGCCGAAGCGGACGCGGACGGCATGCGGCGCGCCCTCGAAGTCAACGTCCTCGGATATCTGTTGTGCGCCCGCCGTGCCGTGCGCGACATGACGCGGACCGGCGGAGGCGCCGTCGTCAATGTCTCCTCGGCCGCGGCGACGCTCGGCAGCCCCGGCCAGTACGTGCACTACGCCGCCGCGAAGGCCGCCGTCGACACCATGACCGTCGGTCTGTCCAAGGAGGTGGCAGCCGATGGAATCCGGGTCAACTGCGTTGCTCCGGGCGTCATTTGGACCGACTTCCACGCGGACCCGCAGCGCCCCGAGAGGATGGCCGCCGTCATCCCGATGGGACGGGCCGGGCAGCCCGAGGAGATCGCCGGCGCCGTGTCGTGGCTGCTCTCCGGTGATGCCTCCTTCGCGACGGGGACGATCATGCGGGTCGCCGGCGGAATGTGACGGGCTCCGGGACGCCGGTCGGACGTACCCGGCCGCCGGTCAGAGCACCCGTCGGCGGCGTCCCAGCCAGGTCTGCGCGATGATCACCACGACCAGGAACGCCCCACTGGCCACCTGCTGGTACGCCGAGTCGAGCGAGCCGATCTGGTTGATGATGTTCTGGATCACCTTCAGCAGCAGCACACCCACCAGCGAGCCGCTGACGAAGCCCATACCACCGGACAGCAGCGTTCCGCCGATGACGACCGCGGCGATCGCGTCCAGTTCCATGCCGATGCCGAGGATGGTCACGCCGGAGGTGAGCCACGCCGCGTTGAGCACGCCCGCCAGCCCGGCCAACACCCCCGAGAGCGCATAGACGATGATCTTCGTACGGGCGACGGGCGTGCCCATCAGCGCCGCGGCGTCCTCGTTGCCCCCGACGGCGTAGACGTGCTGACCGAAGCGGCTGCGGCGCAGGGCGACCGCCCCGATCACGAAGAGCACGACGGTGATCCACACAGGCGTCCCGATGCCCAGCACCTTGCCCTGGCCGAGCTGCGCGAAGAAGGCGTCCTCGTCGACGAGATAGGTCATTCCACCCTCGTCGGTGATGTTCAGCATCACTCCGCGGGCGGCGAGCATGGTCGCCAGCGTCACGATGAACGGCGCGAGCCGCGCCTTCGCGATGAGCAGTCCGTTGACGAGACCGACGAGTCCGCAGACGGTGAGCGGCAGCAGGATGGCGACGACGGTCCCGTACTGCGATCCCCAGGCGGCCAGCACACCCCCGAGGACGAAGACCGAACCGACGGACAGATCGATGCCGCCGGTGATGATGACGAAGGTCATTCCGAGCGCCACAACGGCCAGGAAGGCGGAGGAGACCGCCATGTTCTCCAGGTTGTCTCCGGTGGCGAAAGAGTCGAAGGAGAACGAGGCGACGGCGGCGAGGACCACGAGTGCCACCAGTGCGCCGTGTTGCTGGGCGAGGGCGCTGAGCCGCTCGCCGCGGCCGCTTCCCGGCGTGCCCTCGTCCGTCGTGGTCGCGAGGGAGGCGGGCTGCTCCTTCATGACGGTCACCGCTTTCCCCTTTCCCGTGCCGCGTAGACGGCGAGGACGATCACCGCGCCCTGGGCGATCTGCGTCCAGGACGGCGGCAGATCGTGCTTGATGAGCGTCGCCGTGAGCAGCTGGATCAGCACAGCTCCGGCGACTGTTCCGGCGATCCGCACCCGGCCGCCCGAGAGCGGAGTGCCGCCGACCACCACGGCGGTGATGGCGGACAGTTCCATGAGATTGCCGAGCGAGGTCGGGTCGCTGGCCTGGAGCCGGGCGGTCGCGAGGAAGCCGGCGACCGCCGCGAGCATGCCGCAGCAGATGTATACGAGGACGAGCATCCGGCGGACGGGAAGTCCGGCGAGCTGGGCCGCGGGCCGGCTGTCGCCGATCGCCAGCAGCTGACGGCCGAAGGTGGTGCGGCGGACGGCGAACCCGACGAGAAGTGCCAGCGCGACGGCGATGAGCACGACGTAGGGGATGCCCGCGACGTCACCCGAGCCCAGAGAGGCCATACCGGGGTTGCGCACGTCCTTCAGCTGCGGGAGCAGGACGAGTGCGAGGCCGCGCACGGCGACCATCAGGGCCAGTGTGGCCACGATGGGCTGTACCCCGACGAACGCGATGAGCGAGCCGTTGAGGAGACCCACGACCGCGCCGCCGACGAGGACCACGAGCAGGGCGAGCCAGGGACCGTAGCCGAGGTAGAGCGCCAGCAGCGATGTCGACAGGGCCATCACGGACCCGACCGACAGATCGACACCCTCGGTCCCGATGGCGAGCGCCATGCCGAGAGCGACGATGAGGATCGGGGAGACCTGGACGGCCTGGGTGCGGAAGTTCTCGGCGGACAGGAAGTTGTCGGTGAAGGCGATGTTGAACACCAGCAGCACGACCAGCCCGCCGTAGACGCCGTACTCCTGAAGCCGGCGCAGCAGTACGGCCCTGTCCGCCGGGACCGCCTTGCGCAGCGCCACGTCAGCCATGCGTGACCGCCTCCTCCTCGGCCGCCGCGGCGATCGCCTGCATCAGCCGGTCCTCGGTGACGTCGTCCCCCGACAGTTCGCCGACGACGGCGCCGTCCCTGAGCACCACCACCCGGTCGGAGCCCTCGATCAGCTCCTCGACGTCCGAGGAGATCAGCAGGACTCCCAGACCGTCCTCGGCGAGTTCGTCGATGAGCTTCTGGACCTCGGCCTTGGCGCCGACGTCGATGCCGCGGGTGGGTTCGTCGAGCAGCAGCACCTTGGGATGCATGGCGAGCCAGCGGGCCAGGAGCACCTTCTGCTGGTTGCCGCCGGAGAGTTCGCCGACCTTCTGGTGCGGTCCGGACGCCTTGATGCGCAGCCGCTTCATGAAGGTGTCCACGACTGCGTCGATACGTGTGTCGGAGACGAGGCCGAAGCGGGACAGTCGCGGCAGGGCCGCGAGGGCGATGTTCTCCCGGACCGACAGGCCGGGCACGATGCCTTCGGCCTTGCGGTCCTCGGGGAGCAGGCTGATGCCCGCCCGGATCGCGGCGGGCGTCGAACCGGTGCGCAGCGCGGTGCCGGCGACCGTGATCCGGCCCGAACCGAGCGGCAGCGCCCCGGCGATGGCCTTCGCCGTCTCGCTGCGTCCCGAGCCGAGGAGCCCGCCGAGGCCGAGCACCTCGCCGGGGCGTATGCGCAGGGAGATGTCGTGCAGCTGGTGGCGCCTGGTGAGGCCCTCGGCGAGCAGGACGGGTTCCTGTCCGGTGTCGTGGGCGCCGGAGAACTTGGTGACACCCTCCGCGCGTACCTCGCCGAGCGGCCGGCCCAGCATCAGGGACACGAGGGCGAGACGGTCGGTCTCGGCGAGAGGCCCGGTGTGGACCACGCGGCCGTCGCGCAGGACGGTGACGGTGTCGCAGACGGCGTACAGCTCCTCCAGGCGGTGGCTGACGTAGACGACGGCGATGCCCTGGTCGCGCAGCCTGCGGATGACGCCGAAGAGGGTCTCGACCTCCCGCGGCTCCAGTGAGGAGGTGGGCTCGTCCATGATGACCACGCCGGCGTCCACCGAGACGGCCCGGGCGAGCGCGACCATCTGTTGGGCACCGACGCCGAGTTCGCGCAGGGGCCTGCGGACGTCGACGTGTACGCCGTACTCGCGCAGGGTCCGGCCGGCCTCGCGGTGCATGCGTCCGAAGTCGATCAGGCCGAAACGGGTGCGGGGCTCGCGGCCGAGGCAGAGGTTGCGGGCCACACTCATCAGCGGGATGAGGTTGACCTCCTGGTAGATGGTCGAGATGCCCGCATGCTGGGCGGCGAGCGGTGTCGCGAAGGACACCGGTTCGCCCAGGTGGACGAGGTCGCCCTCGTCGGGGTGGTGGACGCCGGTGAGAACCTTGATCAGGGTGGACTTGCCGGCGCCGTTCTCTCCGACGAGCGCGTGCACCTCCCCCGCGCGGGCCGCGAACGTCACGTCGTCGAGTGCCACGACGCCGGGGAAGCGCTTGGTCAGACCCCGGACCTCCAGTACGCGGCGGGCCCGGTCGGCGGCCGGATCGTCCGGGGGTTCCTGTCGGGCCCCGGCCCGGGGTTCCTTCCGTGCCGCGCTCTCGTGCACGGTGTCTCCCCGGGCTCCCTGCCCGGTCCCGTCCCGGGAGTCCTCCGCGGTCACGTTCAGTACGCCTTGCCGAGGTCGCCCTTGGCATTGCCCTGGGTGTACTCGCTGTCCTGGATCACGATGTTCTCGCCGACCTCTTCGCCCTTGGTGAAGCTGTCGAGGGTCTGGAAGGCCAGCGGGCCGAAGCGGGGGTTGGACTCGACGACACCGTGGATCCAGCCGTCGACGATGCCCTGGACGGCGTTGCGGGTTCCGTCGATGGTGACGATCTTGACGGCGCCGGCCTTCTTCCCCGCGCCCTTGAGGGCGTTGACCGCGCCGAGACCCATCTCATCGTTCTCGGCGTAGATCCCGGTGATGCCCGGCTTGGACTGGATGAGCTGTTCGGTGACCGACTGGCCCTTCTCGCGGGCGAATTCACCGGTCTGCTCGAAGACGACCTTCAGGTCCGGGGCCTTCTCCGCCATCCGGTCCTTGAAGCCCTTGGTCCGTTCGGTGGTGACGTTGTTGCCGGGGGCGCCGAGGAGGATGGCAATCTCGCCCTTGCCGCCGGTGGCGTCGATCATCTGGTCCGCGGCGCGCTTGCCCTGCTCGGTGAAGTCGGAGCCGATGAAGCTGATGTAGTCCTTGCAGGGCTCGGCGTTGATCTTGCGGTCGATGGTGACGATCGGGATCTTCTTGGCGCTCGCCTGCTGAAGCACGGGCCCCCAGCCGTCGGAGTTCAGCGGGGCGATGACCAGCAGGTCGGCACCCTTGGCGATCAGGTCCTGGACGTCGCTGATCTGCTTGGAGAACTGCGACTGGGCGTTGGCCGTGAGGAGTTTGACGGACCGTTTCCCGGCCTCGGCCTTGATGGACGCCGTCTCCGCGATGCGGAACGGATTGGCCTCCTTCTCGGACTGCGAGAAGCCGACCGTGGCGCCCTTGAGGTCGAGTTTCCTGCCGCCGTAGGCCTCGATGCCGCACTTTTCGCCACTGCTGCTCTCGGCGACCTTCTGGCCGCTGTCCTGCGTCGCGCCGGAGGCGGAACCCTTGCTCTCGGTAGGGTCGTCCTCGGACTTGGCGCAGCCCGTGGACAGCGCGAGGGTCGCGGTGAGACCGACGGAGAGAAGGCTCTTGGTGATCGTGAGGCGGGCGTGCGGCTTCATGGGACTCCCCATCTCAAGGCGCCGAGGGCCGGGTGGTGGACCACATCCGGGACGGTTTTACATCGTTGGAAGGACGCTGTAAACACCCCGCGCAGCAACTGGTGTCCTACGCGACCCCACAGAAGACCGTGCAGGCCACGGAGTTGACGACACGTCAGGCGAATGTTCGCCCTAGGGTGCTCTCGCGTTCCACCAGGGCGAACCCCGGCTGGAGCTCACGCGGGGTTCGCGTCACGGCGCCGTCCTGGTCCCGGTCGAGCCGGCTCGCCAGGGACTCGACCGCGAGGCGGGCGATCACCTGTTTGTCCGGGGCGATCGTGGTCAACGACACTGCTCCGAACCGGGATTCGGTCACATCGTCGAAGCCGACGACGGCGATGTCCTCGGGCACCCGCAGCCCACGTTCGTACATCACCCGCATCGCTCCCACGGCGACCAGGTCGTTGTACGCGAACACCGCGTCCGGCACCACTCCCGAGTCGAGCAGCTGGGCCATGGCGACAGCGCCGTCCTCGCGACCCCAGCCGCGGCTGTGCACCACCAGCGCCTCGTCGATCGGCACCCCCTGGGCGGCCAGCTCCGCCTGCCAGCCGAGATGGCGCAGGTGAGCGGGTTGATGGACGCGGTCCTGGCGCGCGCCGAGGAAGGCAATACGCCGGCGGCCTAGGTCGAGCAGATGGCGCACGGCGGCCCGTGCCGCGGCGATGTTGTCGATGGCGATGTGGTCGTACGGCAGGTCGTAACGCCGTTCGCCGAGCAGCACCATCGGGATGTCGTCCGCCCGCGCGGCGAGATCCTCCGTCTCCAGTTCCAGAGGGCTCAGGATCAACCCGTCGATCACCCGGGACCTGAACCCCTGGCAGACGAGGATCTCCTGCTCCCGGCTGCCCCCGGTGTGGTCGAGGAGCACGGTGTAGTCGTGCTCCGCCGCCGCGTCGATGACCGCTCCGGCGAGTTCGGCGAAGTAGGGGTTGCCCAGCTCGGGGACGGCCAGCGCGATGATGCCCGTGCGCCCTTTGCGCAGGTGGCGGGCGGTGAGATTGGGGCGATAGCCGAGTTCGTCGATGGCCTGCTGCACCCGGGTGCGCATGGCCGGTGTGACGTGCGGATAGTTGTTCACGACGTTCGAGACGGTCTTGATCGACACACCGGCCCGCTCGGCGACGTCCTTGAGGCTCACCCTCACCCGACACTCCATCCCCGCTTGTCATGCACCTGGACAGGGCGCAGGAGGCGTGCTGTCATGCCAACTGCCCTTGTTTCCAACGTTATACAAGATGGTGGGGACAACCGGCAGAGCCAGCACCCGCTTCTCCGTTTCCCGGAGGTTCCGTGCGATCACTCTCCTCTCGTCCATGGCGCAGCCTGCACGGCTGGGCCGTCGCCCTCCTCTCCGTACTCGCCCTTCTGCTCACCACGACCGGCCCGGCCGCCGCTCAGAACGAGGCCGCGGAGCCCGCGGCCGCACACGGTCTGAAAGGCGACTACTTCCTTCAGTCCGCCCCCGGTGCCTTCGACTTCGGCACCCTCAAGACCACGGCCGTCGATCCGTCACTGGACTTCAACGACCTCGAACCACGACTGCGCGCACGCACCGGCCAGGCCGACGACGCAAGCGTCCGCTGGACCGGCCGGATCACACCGGAGAAGACCGGCGACCATGTTTTCTCGATCATCGGTGACAACGGATTCCGGCTCTGGATCGACGGCTCGCTCGTCATCGACCACTGGGTCGACGACTGGGACCGCGAGCAGAACTCGCAGCCCGTCGCGCTCGAAGCCGGCCGCGCGTACGACATCAAGGTGGAGTACTTCGAGCACTTCGGCGGCTCCAACCTCCATCTGCGCTGGACGCCCCCGGGCGGCGAGAAGAAGGCCGTGCCCCAGTCCGCGTTCACCCTCCCCGACGGCTTCGACTACGACGGCCCGACCGCGGTGGCCGTCGAGAAGACGGGCCGCACCCTCACCCTCGACTTCGCCGAGCCCCTCGCCGCTCCCCCGGCGGGGCTCGATGAGCATCTGGGCATCGAGATCGGCGGCACCGAGTGGCCGCGGGGTGCGGCCCGGCTCGACCCGGCCGACCCGAAGCGGCTGATCGTGCCGCTGGACGAGCCGGTCGTCGGCGGTCACGGTGGCTCCGCCGACGTCCGCTACGACGGTCGGGGCGGCCTCACCCGCGCGGACGGCAAGGCGGTCGCGGAGTTCTGGACGAGCGGCCCGATCAATTCGACGTACCAACTGAAGACGCCCTGGGCCTCGCAGGTGGGACCGGACAACGCGCTCCCCGAGTACCCGCGGCCGCAGATGACCCGCAAGGACTGGAAGAACCTCAACGGCCGGTGGGAGTTCGCGGGCGCGGAGGCCGGTGAGGCGCCGCCGTTCGGGAAGCAGCTGCGCGAACGCATCCTGGTGCCGTACCCGGTGGAGTCCCAGCTCTCGGGCATCCAGCGGCACGAGGACCGCATGTGGTACCGCCGCACCTTCACCGTGCCGCCGAACTGGCAGGTCGGCGACGGCAGGCGTCTGCAACTCAACTTCGACGCGGTCGACTGGCAGACCACCGTGTACGTCAACGGCAAGAAGCTCGCCGACCACAAGGGCGGCTACGACCGCTTCAGCGTGGATGTCACCGACGCCCTCAAGGGGCGTGGCCCGCAGGAGCTGATCGTCGGCGTCTACGACCCGACGGACGCGGCGGGTGGCGAGAATCCGCCGATGGGCAAGCAGCGGCTCGACCCGAGCGGCATCTTCTACACCTCCTCCTCGGGCATCTGGCAGACGGTGTGGATGGAGCCGGTCGCCGCCGACCGCGCGACGGATGTGAAGACCACCCCCGATGTGACCGGCGAGAAGGTCGCCGTCGAGGTACGCGGCACCAGGGCCGGTGTACCGGTCACGGCCGTCGCCTACGACGGCCGCCGTGAGGTGGGCCGGGCCCGGGGCACCACCGGGAAGCCGCTCACCGTCCCGGTGCCCGACCCGCATCTGTGGTCGCCGGAGGACCCGCATCTGTACCGGCTCGAGGTGTCCGTCGGCAGGGACCGCGTCGGCAGTTACTTCGGTATGCGCAGTGTCGAGGTCAAGACCGTCGACGGCAAGCAGCGCACCCTGCTCAACGGCAAGCCCGTCTACTCCATGGCCACCCTCGACCAGGGCTTCTGGCCGGACGGCCTGCACACCGCGCCGACGGACCAGGCGCTCGCGTACGACCTGAAGATGCACAAGGCCATGGGCTACAACTCGGTCCGCAAACACATCAAGGTCGAACCCGACCGCTGGTTCTACTGGGCCGACAGGCTCGGTCTGCTGGTGTGGCAGGACATGCCGTCCATGCCGAGGACGCCGCAGGGGGCGGCCCGCACCCAGTTCGAGCTGGAACTGAAGCGGATGATCGAGCAGCACGACAGCCACCCCTCGGTCATCATGTGGGTCACGTTCAACGAGGGCTGGGGCCAGTACGACCAGGCCAGGATCGCCGACTACGCCAAGTCGCTCGACCCGACCCGGCTGGTCAACAACATGAGCGGAGTCAACTGCTGCGGGGCGGTCGACGGCGGCAACGGGGACATCGCCGACGCGCACGGCTATCCCACCGCGCTGCTGCCCGCTTCCGACGGGAAACGGGCCCTGGTCAGCGGCGAGTACGGCGGTCTCGGCCTCGCCGTGCCGGGACACTCCTTCCCGGTCCAGCACACCTATGTCGGTGTCGAGAAGGACAAGTACACCGATGTCTACGTCGACCGGCTGAACGAGGTCGGGCAACTCGCCGCGTGCAAGGGCGGCAACGGTGCGGTCTACACCCAGATCACCGATGTGGAGGGTGAGTTGAACGGTCTGATCACCTATGACCGCAGAGTGGTCAAGTCCGATGTCGGCCGCCTCAAGGCTGCGCACGAGGCGCTGATCAAGGGCGCCGAGAACGGCACACTCACCTGCACCAACCCCTGATCCGAATGGCCCGCCCACCTCACTTGGCGAGGTGGGCGGGCCACCCGGCCCCCTCGGCCCTTCGACACCGGGCCGCGCGGCCCCCGTTCCCCGGCGCTCACCGGGACGCACGGCCGCTCCCTCGACATCCCACCGGCAGGAGCGCCCTCCTGCCCCTCGACCTGCGCCGCTTCCTGCGGGCAGGCGCGCTGACCGTCGGCGCCACCGCGCTCTCTCGGGTCGTGTACGTCGCTGGAGAACGCCGGCCCTCTGCTCGAACTGCCGTCCCTGGAGCGGGTCGGACCGCCCGTCACGATGCGGGACCGCGCGTACTTCGGCGACCCCCGACGCGATCATGACGGACCTTCAGGCACGTGGGGTGACCGTCTGCCGACTGATGGTTCGGACGCACCGGGCCGTGGACCCGCGTCGTGACGGCCGGCACCGAACCAACAGCGGGTCCGGCCCGGCCGGCGGTGCAGCCTTTTGCCCCGAGCACGCCACGCGAACCGTGACGTCGAGGGGCGTCGGACGTTGACCACGTCATGAAGAAGCGAAGCATGGCCGCTGTTGCCTCCCTTGTCACCGGTGTCGTGGCATCCCTGCTCACCCCGTCGCCCCAGGCGCACGCCGACACACAGGAAGGCCCGTTGGGCCTCCCGGTCTCCGTTCCGATCGTTGCCGACGGTTCGCTCGACGGCGCCGAGGATCTCCTCGCGAACGAGTGACCGGCTCCGCGCGTCGGCGCACGGAGTAAGAGGGGTGGACCCCCGCATAGAGGCGGATATCCCCTCGCGGGTCGGACGGCGGTGCCGCGAAAGGCTCTTACTGGCTGGTAGAGATCTATGCGACGCAGGTCACACCCCTCTACCGTCGGGGCACCGCTCCGGGACCACCACAGGCCGGTGAGCCGCCGACCGGGACCGGGCGACAGGTCTTCTCCCGCCCCAGGAGGTTCCATGCCCCCCACACCCCGCCGCTCCCGACGCAAACTCCCGATCGTGGCGCTCGCCGCGACCCTGGGAGCGGTCACTCTCGGCGCCCCCTCGCCCGCCTCGGGTGCCGCACTCGACGGGGAGTACCTCGTCGGCCGCGGCATCTCCGACGTCACCGGCGAGGCCGCCGAGACCGGGATGATGGGCTATTCGAGTTTCGACCAGAAGACGTCCGGCATCCATCAGCGGCAGCGGTCCCGCGCCTTCGTCGTCGTGGACCGGGCGAGCGGCAAACGCGTGGTGTACGTCAACGCCGATCTCGCCATGATCTTCCAGTCCGTCCAACAGGGCGTCATGGCCCGCCTCAAGGAGCGCTACGGGAGCCTGTACGGCGACGAGAACGTGCTCCTGTCGGCCACCCACACGCACTCCGGGCCCGGCGGCTACTCCCACCATGTCGCCTACAACCTCTCCGTCCTCGGCTTCCAGAGCGGCACCTACCGCGCCATCGTCGACGGCATCGTCGACTCGGTCGCCAAGGCGCACGACGATCTGAAGCCGGGCACGATCAGTCTCGGCACCGGCACCCTCACCAATGCCAGCGTGAACCGCTCCCGCACCGCCTTCGAGCGCAACCCCGCCTACGACCGGGCCGCGTTCCCCGGTGGCATCGACCCGGCCATGACCGTGCTGCGTTTCCGTCAGGGTGACAAGGACGCGGGCGCGATCAGCTGGTTCGCCACCCACAACACGTCGATCACCAACAAGAACACGCTCATCAGCCCCGACAACAAGGGGTATGCGGCCTACACCTGGGAGCACGACCACGAGGGCGTCCGCTACCTCGACAACTCCCCGGGTTTCGTCGCCGCCTTCCCCAACACGAACGCCGGCGACATGTCGCCGAACCTCAATCTGAAGCCCGGCTCGGGGCCCACCGAGGACGAGTTCGAGAACGCACGCATCCTGGGTGAGCGCCAGTTCGACAAGGCCAGCGAGGTCTACCGGAACGCCAAGCCGGTCAGCGGCGGTGTCGACTCACGGCTGACGTACGTCGACATGGAGAACGTCACCGTGAGCGGCGCCTACACCCCGGACCAGCAGGAGCACCGCACCTGCCCGGCCGTCGTGGGGGCGTCCACGCTCGCCGGCAGTGTCGAGGACGGGCCGGCGATCCCCGGCTTCACCGAGGGCATGCGGACCCCGGTCGCCGCCATCATCGACGCGCTGCACATCGACACGCCCTCGTGGCTCGCGGCCTGCCAGTACCCGAAGGCGAGCCTGGTCCCCACCGGACTGCTGAGCAACGTCCATCCGGTCACTCCGAAGATCATGCCGCTGCAGATCATGAAGATCGGCGAGCTCTACCTCGTCGCGGGCCCGGGAGAGTTCACCATCACCTCCGGTCTGCGCGTCCGCCGCACCGTGGCCGCGCAGCTCGGTGTGCCGCTCGACCGAGTTCTGCTTCAGGGGTACGCCAACGCCTACAGCCAGTACGTGACGACGCCGGAGGAGTACGACGCCCAGCAGTACGAGGGCGGTTCCACGCTGTACGGGCGCTACACCCTGCCCGCGTACCAGCAGGAGTTCGCCCGGGTGGCGGCGTCCCTGCGCGCGGGTACCCCGCTGGACCGCGGCACGGCGCCGCCGGACGAGTCGGCCCGGCAGTTCAACTTCCAGACCGGCGTCGTGTACGACAACCCGCCTCCGAACAGTTCGTTCGGGTCGGTCCTCACCCCGCCTGCCGCGTCGTACAGCCGTGGTCAGACGGTGACCGTCGACTTCGCCACCGGGCACCCGAAGAACAATCTGCGGCGGGCCGGCACCTTCCTGGAGGTGCAGCGGCTCGTCGACGGGCAGTGGGTGCGCACCCTGGACGACGGCGACTGGGAGACGAAGTACCGCTGGACGCGGATCAATGGTCTGACCGGCACGTCGAAGGCCACGATCACCTGGTCCGTCGGTGCGGGCGCCGCCCCCGGCACGTATCGCATCGTGCACTTCGGCGACTCGAAGAACCTGCTCGGCAGGATCACGCCGTTCACCGGGGTGTCGCCGGCCTTCACGGTGGGCTGACGTCCTGAGCGAGGCGGTGTGCTGACACCTCGAACCCGGCGGTGTGCGGGCCGTGCATGTGCGCGGCCCGTACACCGGCACCGGCCGGTCACTGCTCCCGCATGCCCCAGGGCGAGCCGTACTCCGTCAGCAGGTCCAGGAAGGGCCTGGCCGGCAGCGCCTCGGGACCGAGGATCCCGCTGCCCGACCAGGTGCCGGACGCGAGCAGTTCGAGGGCCACCACGGGGTTGATGGCGGTCTGCCACACGACCGCCTGTGAGCCGTACTCCCGCATGGACCACTGGTTGTCGACCACGTGGTACAGGTAGACCTCGCGCGGGCGGCCGTCCTTGGTGCCCTTGACCCAGGTGCCGGCGCAGGTCTTGCCGTGCATCCGCTCCCCCAGCGTCGCCGGGTCGGGCAGGCAGGCCGCGACCACGTCCCGCGGGGAGACCTGCACGGTCCCCGATCCGTCCGCCGCGGGCACCGGCACGGGGTCGGTCCGGTCGAGGCCCAGCAGGTGCAGCGTCTGCAGGGTCCGGATGAAGTCCTCGCCGAGGCCGTACTTGAAGGTGACGCGGCGCGCCTCGACCCAGCGCGGCACCAGCAGCACCTCTTCGTGCTCGACGTTCACACACTCCACCGGGCCGATGCCCTCGGGGAAGTCGAAGACCTCGGGCTCGCTGAAGGGGGCGGTGGTGAACCAGCCGCGGTCGGCCTCCCACACGACCGGCGGGTTGAGGCACTCCTCGATGGTCGTCCAGATACTGAAGGACGGGGCGAAGTCGTAGCCGTCGACGGTGAGATCGGCTCCGTCACGGATGCCGATCTCCTCGATCTCGTCGAAGAGTTCGTCGGCGGCGTGCCGGGCGAACACATCGGACAGACCCGGTTCGACGCCGATCCCGACGAGGGCGAGGGCGCCCGCCTTCTCCCAGTCCCCGGCCCGCTCGAACTGACTGTCGCCGAGCTTGACCCCGCACAGTTCGTGGGGGCGCTCCGGGTGCGGGCGGGACAGGGACATGGCCATGTCCAGGTAGTTCGCCCCGGCGGACAGGGCCGCCTGGAAGAGCGGCATGACGAAACGCGGGTCGGTGGCGTTGAGCAGCACGTCGCAGTTCTCGCGCCGGAGCAGGGCGGCAACGGCGGCCTCGTCGCCCGCGTCGATCCGCTCGGCGCTGAAGCGCTGGTCGGGTGCGAGGGCCGCCACGGCGGACTCGGCCCGCGTGAGGTCGTAGTCGGCGACGACCATGTGGTCGAAGAAGGAGCGGCGGGCCGCGATCCGGGTGATGGCGGTACCGACCCCGCCGGCCCCCACGAGCAGTACACGCATGGCAGATCTCCGTTCCAGGCACAGCCTGCGGGGCGCCGCTCCAGATTGCGGCGCCTGTCCTCATTCGATCCAACGCGTGCGCCACTATTCACGTCAATGGTGTTGGCATAAGGTCGACACGCCAGGACGCGGCCGCTTCGGGAGCCGTGGCCGGCTCGTGGCGAAGGAGCGCGCTGTGGCCAAGCCCGTCGTGCCGGAAGAGGCCCGGCGACGGCGCCGACCGACGAAGAACGGCGCGGTGCTGTCCGAGCAGGTGATCATCGAGACGGCGCTGCGCATGCTGCGCGAGCACGGCGGCGCGGGCCTCACCGTCCGTCGTCTGGGGATCGCGCTCGGCGCGGATCCGAGCACGCTGTACCGCTACTTCCGCGGCATCGACGATCTGACCCTGGCCATCGGGGACGTACTCGTGGGGCGGGCCGTGACGGGCTGGAAGTCCACCGGGGACTGGCGGTCGGACCTGCGGGACCTGGGGCTGCGGATCCATTCCGCGTACCTCGGACATCCGCAGGCCGCGGTGCTGACCGCGAGCCGGGTGAGCGGCAGGGCGCACGAGGTGGCCGCCGACGAGACGATCCTGGGGGTGCTGCGCACGGCCGGTTTCCCGGACGCGGTCGCCGTGCGGATCTATCACGCCTTCATCGACCAGGCTCTGGCGTTCTCGGCACTCGACGCGGCCTCACTGGCGCTGCCGGCGGCCGCCCGGGAGTCGGACGAGGAGGTCTGGCAGGCCACGTACGCGAGGCTGCCCGCCGCCACGCACCCCCATATCGCGGCAACCGCGCACCTGCTGGTCGCCCGGATGAACGACAGCGCATACCCCGCTGCCCTGGAGATGCTGCTCGACAGCGCGGCGGCCCAGCTGGGCCGTGCCGGAGTCCCGGGCTCCTGACGGGCATGCGCGGAGCACGTGACCGAGGAGTGATCACATGACGAGCGCCGGCGGCTCCGGTCCCGGCCGCACACGGCAGGGACCGGCACCCCTCGACGCCCTGCTCGGATACCGGATCAGTGCCCGTGCCCGCGGCTTCCACCGGTCCCGGCATGCCCGTCCGTCTCGGCCGGCGAGGATTCCCGGGCCGCGGTGTCCCCGCCCGCCCCGGACTCGACCGTGAAGGCGGCGGTACGGACGGTGCCGTTGTGCCGGAAGTCGAGGAAGAGGCGGTAGGTGCCCGAGCTGGGAGCGGTGGTGGTGAACGAGATGCCCGGCCCGGGCGGGGTCCTGCCGTCGCCGGGCTCGCCGTTCGGGTGGACGTGGAGATGGGCGAGGTCCCCGGAGCGCAGGGCGACGAGGTGGCCGTAGGCGCCGAGGTAGGGCTGGAGATCGGTGACCGACCGGCCGTCGCGTGCGACGTTCTGGGTGAGCCGGCCGGGCTTGCCGGGCGGGAGGGTGCCGTCCAGGGTGACGGTGTAGCCGTCGACGGTCACCGTCCGCGAGGGCACCGGCATTTCCGCGGCCTTGAAGGGACCGGCGACCGGCAGATCGGCGCCGAGGGTGAGGTTCTTCCCGCCCTTCACGCCGGGGGTGAAGTCGGCGAACACCCGGTAGGACCCCGCGGCGGGGAGCGTGACCGGGGTGGACCACGTGCCGTCGGCGGCCCGCGACGGGTGCAGGTGCTGGTAGGTGACCAGGTCGCGTGAGGCAAGGACGAGATGCAGTTCCTTGTCGTGCTCCCGCTGGAAGGCGGTGACCTGACGGCCGTGCCGGTCGCGGATGGCGAAGCGCAGTTCGCCCTCCTCCCCGGCACGCACGCCGGCCGTCTTCAGGTCGAGGGTGTAGCCCCCTTCGGAGATCTGGAGTCCTCCCGGGGCGGTGTCGGCCGAGCCGCCGCCGGGAGCCGGCGAGGCGCCCCCGTCGTGGCGGGAGTGAGCGGCGGGCGCGGGCTCGGAGGTGACGGGGCCGACGGCGCTGCCGAGGCCGTAGGCGGCCCCGAAGAAGGCCACGAGGGCGGCGCCGAACCCGGTGATCTTCACGACGGTATTCATGACGGTCCTTCCTGGGGGAGCCCCCGGCTGGGGCTGCCATCGCCGAGCGTATACCCCATGGGGGTATAGGCAGAGGCCGTGGAGCCGTTTGCCAAAAATACGGGGCGGGGGTATACCTGAAGACCTTCAGGGTACCCCTAGGGGGTATGGGACGCATGTTCAGAAGGAGTCCATGTCCCGCCGCCGGGCCACCCGGCGCCCCTGCCGGACGAGCCCACGGGTCCGGCGCCCCGCCCCGTGCACCCACAGTCCGAGGAGCAGTGATGACCACCACGGTCACCGAAACCGCCGAGGTCGAACTCGCCATCGGCGGGATGACCTGCGCCTCGTGCGCCGCCCGTATCGAGAAGAAGCTCAACCGCATGGACGGTGTCCGGGCCACGGTCAACTACGCCACCGAGAAGGCCAAGGTCGTCTACGGCGGCGACCTGGACGTCACGGATCTGATCGCCACCGTCGAGGCCACCGGATACACGGCCACCGAGCCGGCCCCGCCGCGCACCTCACCCGGGACCGGCGACGACGACGCACCGGCGGAGCCCGACGAGCTGCGGACGCTGCGGCAGCGACTCGTCACCGCCGTCGTGCTCGCCGTGCCGGTCATCGCGATGGCGATGATCCCCGCACTGCAGATCGAGTACTGGCAGTGGCTCTCCCTCACCCTCGCCGCCCCCGTCGTCACCTATGCCGCCTGGCCCTTTCACCGGGCCGCGTTCACGAATGCCCGCCACGGCGCTGCCACCATGGACACGCTGATCTCCGTCGGCACCTCCGCCGCCTTCCTGTGGTCCCTGTGGGCCCTGTTCTTCGGCACCGCCGGCACACCGGGGATGACCCACCCCTTCGAACTCACCATCGGCCGCAGCGACGGCGCCGGGAACATCTACCTCGAAGCGGCGGCGGGCGTCACGGCGTTCATCCTCGCCGGCCGCTATTTCGAGGCACGTTCCAAGCGCACGGCAAGTGCCGCGCTGAGGGCACTCATGGAGCTGGGGGCGAAGGATGTCAACGTGCTGCGCGGCGGACGTGAGGAGACCGTCCCCGTCTCCGAGCTGACGGTCGGCGACCGCTTCCTCGTCCGGCCCGGGGAGAAGATCGCCACGGACGGCACCGTCGTGGAGGGCTCCTCGGCGATCGACGCGTCGATGCTCACCGGCGAGTCCGTGCCCGTGGATGTCACCTCCGGTGATGTCGTCACCGGCGCCACGCTGAACACCTCGGGCCGTCTCGTCGTGGAGGCCACCCGCGTCGGCGGCGACACCCAACTGGCAAGAATGGCACGGCTGGTGGAGGACGCCCAGAACGGCAAGGCGGCCGCCCAGCGCCTCGCCGACCGGATCTCCGCGGTCTTCGTCCCCGTGGTGATCGCCCTCGCGCTCGGCACGCTCGGATTCTGGCTCGGCAACGGCGCGGGGCTGACCACCGCGTTCACCGCGGCCGTCGCCGTACTGATCATCGCCTGCCCCTGCGCCCTGGGGCTCGCCACACCGACCGCGCTCATGGTCGGCACCGGCCGCGGCGCGCAGCTCGGCATCCTCATCAAGGGCCCCGAGGTCCTGGAGACGACCCGCACCGTCGACACCGTCGTCCTCGACAAGACCGGCACAGTGACCACCGGCACGATGACACTGCTCGCCGTGCATCTAGCCGAGGGCGCGGACGAGACCGAGGTGCTGCGACGGGCCGGCGCGCTCGAGCACGCCTCCGAACACCCCGTCGCCCGGGCCGTCGCCGCGGGAGCGGCCGGCCGGGTCGGCGTCCTGCCGGCGCCGGAGGACTTCGTGAACATCCCCGGGCTGGGCGTCCAGGGCATCGTGGAGGGCCACGCGGTCCTGGTCGGCCGCGAGAAGCTGCTGCGGGAGTGGGCGATCGAGCTGCCCGCGCGGCTCGCCCGTGCCACCCGCGACGCCGAGAGCGCCGGGCGGACGGTGATCGCGGTCGCCTGGGACGGGGAGGCACGCGCGGTCCTGGAAATCGCCGACGCCGTCAAGGACACCAGCGCCGAAGCCGTACGACGGCTGCGCGGTCTCGGGCTGACGCCGATTCTGCTCACCGGCGACAACGCGGCGGTCGCCCGTGCCGTCGCGGCCGAGGTCGGCATCGACGAAGTGATCGCCGACGTCATGCCCGAGGACAAGGCCGAGGCCGTCAAGAGGCTTCAGGCCGGGGGCCGTTCCGTGGCCATGGTCGGTGACGGGGTCAACGACGCCGCCGCCCTCGCCCAGGCCGACCTCGGACTCGCGATGGGCACCGGTACCGACGCCGCCATCGAAGCGGGCGACCTCACCCTGGTACGAGGTGATCTGCGAGCCGCGGCGGACGCGATCAGGCTGTCCCGCAGGACACTCGGCACCATCAGGTCCAACCTGTTCTGGGCGTTCGCCTACAACGTCGCGGCCCTGCCGCTCGCCGCCGCCGGGCTGCTCAACCCGATGATCGCGGGCGCGGCGATGGCCTTCTCCTCCGTCTTCGTCGTCGGCAACAGCCTGCGGCTGCGCAACTTCCGGGCCACCGGGTGACATCGGCCCGCGAGGAGTCGCCGTCGTACCCGATCCCCCCCATACCCCCTGCCCGTATAAGCTCGCGCCGACTGCCCCTGCGCAGCGGAGAGTTCGCCTCGACCACCTCCCCGGACCTGCCGGGGATGCCCCGACATGTCGCGTCCGCACCGGCGCACGGCGGCCCGTGCGCCGGCCGCGGCGACGGCGAGGCGAGCGCGGGAGGGACTGTCTGATGGCGGGCGCGGACTGGCTTCCGGTGCTCCTGGTGCTCGTCTTCTCCTCCCTGCGGTGGATCGTCCCCGCTCTCAGCGGCGGTGCCCGTCGGACGCCCGGGGGTGGCCCGCAGGCGCACGACGAGGGAAGCCGCACGGCCCGCACGGTGACCTGCACCGCGGCCGCCGCCTCGCTCGTCCTGGGAGTGACCGGCGGGCCCGTGCCGGCCGTGCTGAACGGCCCGCTCAGCCGGTGAGGGCGAACCGGCTCCGCACCCCGGATCGTTCGGCACGGGCCGTGCCCGGCGCGCGGGGTGTCAGGCTGCCACCGACTCACGTGCGCCTTCCTCGGCAAGCGCGATCGGGCACGCCTCACCGATGTGACCGGCCGCGGTACGCCAGGCAGCCGTCACCGCCTCGCGCACCCGCGCCGACGCCGACGACGGGTCCCCCGTGAGCCGCAGGGGCGCTCCGACGTGGACGTGCAGGGCGGGCCGTCGTACGGGAGCGGTGACCAGTCCGGCGAGCTGCTTCGCCCAGGTGCCGGACGAGAGCCGCCGGGCCCCCACCTGGCCGAGCGGTGAGACCGGCGCTCCGGTGTGCTGCGCGAGCCGGGCAACGCCCGTGCGGAACGCGGCGGGCGGTGCTTCGCCGGAGCCCTTGCGGGGCGGGATGCCGCCCTCGCCGTAGATGAGGACGATCCTGCCCTCCGCGAGGGCGCTCGCGGCACCGGCCAGGGCGTCGGACGCCCGCGGGCCGTTGCGGTGCACCGGGACGAAGCCCTCGCGGGTGAGCGCCCGGCCGAGCCCGGGAATGCGCCAGAGCCCGGCGGTCGCCAGCACGACGGGCTCGACGCCGAGGCGGTGCAGCGCGGCGAGCACCACGGCCGGGTCGGCGAGGGAGGTGTGGTTCGCGACGACGACGCTCCCGGGCACGAGCCGGGTCTCCGGGTCCGTCGTCACGGTGAGACGGCCGAATGCGGGCAGCACGGTCCCGGCGATACGGCTGAGCATGGGCGGACCTCCACAGGTGCGACGACGGGAAGAGGTCCTCATCGTCGGCCGCGGAGGCCGGCGGGCGCCTGAGCGCTGCTACTCATCTCCGGCTGGGTCCTCCCCGGCCGGTCGTGGGGAGGAACGGCGAAGGCCCCGGTGTCACGGTCGGCTGACCATGACACCGGGGCCGTGCTCGATTCACGTCCCCGCCTCGGCGGATCCTCAGCCGCGGCGGGCGGCGGCACCGCTTCCGTAGCGGCGCTCGAAGCGCTGTACGCGACCGGCGGTGTCCATCACGCGCGAGGTGCCCGTGTAGAACGGGTGGCTCGCCGAGGAGGTCTCCACGTCGATCACGGGATACGTGTTGCCGTCCTCCCACTGGATCGTGCGTGCCGAGTCGGCGGTCGTCCGTGTCAGGAACGCGACGTCGGCGGCACGGTCACGGAAGACGACCGGACGGGATTCGGGGTGGATACGAGGCTTCATGCGGTGTCCTTCCTGCTGCCGTCCGCCGACCGGAGAACCCGGCGGAATGCGTGGTTCAGCGCTCCTCGCGGAACAGGACGTGCTCTCCCGCTGCCGCGTCGAACTTGCGCAGCACGAGGCGGTCGGGATCGTTGAGGCGGTTCTTGCGCGTCACATACGTGGTGCCGGTGCCGGCCGACGACCGGAGCGTGACGACGGGGCGTGCGGTACTGCGGGCCATGAATCCTCCTAGCGCGGAACATCCACCTGAGCTTGTCTCGCTCATGTCAATGTCTGCTAGCTTCAACGGCGGGCCGCCCCGGGATATTCCCCCGGACGAACCCGCCGGTGGGTCAGCCCTGGCGAGCCTTGAAGCGCGGGTCCTTCTTGTTGATGACGAAGGTGACACCCCTCCGTCGGACCACCTGCGCTCCCGGCTTCGACTTCAGGGAACGTAGAGACTTGCGAACCTTCACGGCGGTTCCACCTTCCGTCGGGCTCCAGGCCGGAAAGCCTGTGCGGATGCCACAACCGGGAAGGCGGCGCCTCTATTCCGCCGGGAGCCGCCGTGGCTCCCGGGCAGCACTGCCGCGCGGAGGTGCTGAGTCGCCGCCGTGCGGAGATACTGCTCCGGTGAGCGGGACAGCGGACGACTCCGACCTCTCGGGTCAGACGACCGATGCCGGTGAGGTCAACAAGCCCCTGCGGGACTTCCTCCGTACGGAGACGGGCAGTGCCGCCGTGCTGCTCGCCGCCGTGGTGGCCGCCCTCGTCTGGGCGAACGTCGATCTGCACGCCTACGAGATGGTGTGGGCCACCGAACTGTCCTTCCGGATCGGCTCGTACGGTCTCTCGCTGGATCTCCACGAATGGATCAACAGCGGGCTCATGACGTTCTTCTTCCTCGTCGTGGGCCTGGAGGCACGGCGCGAGTTCGACGTGGGTGAACTGCGCGACCGGCGCTGGGTGTTGCTGTCCCTCTTCGCCGGCGTGAGCGGCATGATCGTGCCGGTTCTCATCTATGTGGCGATCAACAGCGGCCGTGATTCCGTGCACGGCTGGGGTGCCGCGATGTCCACGGACACCGCCTTCGCACTCGGCATCCTCGCGATCCTCGGCTCGCGGCTCCCGGCGTCGCTGCGGGCCTTCATCCTGTCCGTCGCCGTGGTCGACGATGTGATCGCGCTGCTGGTCATCGCCGTCTTCTACAGCGACACCATCCACCTGCCGGCGCTCGCCGTGGCCGCCGGCGCGATGGCCCTGATCCTCGTGGTCCGCTTCGCGGGCGTCGGACGCGGTCCGCTGTACGGCGTGCTCGCCGTCGTCGTCTGGGTGGCGCTCCTGGAGGCGGGCATCGATCCCGTGGTCACCGGGCTCGCGGTGGGGGCGCTCGCCGTCGCCTACCCGGCCGCGCGCAGCGATCTGGAGGCCGCCAGCGGGCTGTTCCGCCGCTTCCGTGAACAGCCGACACCGGAACTCGAACGGTCCGTACGGCGGGGCCTGGCCTCGGCCGTCTCGGTGAACGAGCGCCTGGTGCAGATGTACCACCCCTGGACCAGCTATGTGATCGTGCCGCTGTTCGCCCTGGCCAATGCCGGTATCCCGGTGGGCCCGAGCGAGCTGGCACGCGCCTTCACCTCCCCCGTGACCCTCGGCATCCTGGCCGCGTACGTGGTCGGCAAGGTGGTGGGCGTCCTCGGCGCCACGGCGCTGGTCACCCGCATCACCCGCCGCCGGCTGCGCCCGCCGGTGGGCTGGGGCTCGGTCGCCGCAGCGGGCAGCATCGCGGGAGCCGGCTTCACGGTCTCCCTGCTGATCGCCGTGCTGGCCTTCGAGGGCGAGGAGCTCGACAACGCCAAGATCGGCATCCTCGCCACGCTGATCGGCGCTCTCGTCGTCAGCTGGTCGATCACCTGGGTGATCGGGCTGCTGCCCGCACATCGCCGCGCCCGCGCCCTGCTCGGCACCACCGAACCCCTCACGGACCTCACCGTCCCCGTCGACGAGGAACGCGACAGGATGCGCGGCCCGCGGGAGGCGCCGGTGACCCTCGTCGAGTACGGCGACTTCGAGTGCCCCTACTGCGGCCAGGCGGAACCGGTCGTACGGGATCTGCTCGCGGAGGACGGGGACGTCCGCTACGTGTTCCGCCACCTGCCCCTCACCGATGTGCACCCCAACGCCCAGCTCGCCGCCGAAGCGGTGGAAGCCGCTGCCGATCAGGGGGCGTTCTGGGAGATGCACGACCTGCTGATGGAGCGGCAGGACGCCCTGCGACCCGCCGATCTGGTGCGCTACGCCTCGGAACTGGGGCTGGACGTGGACGCCTTCCGCCATCACGTCAAACGTCGTCGTGGAGCCGGGCGGATCGCCGATGACGTGGAGTCCGCCGATCTGAGCGGTGTGACCGGCACTCCCACGTTCTTCGTCAACGGGCGCCGTCATCAAGGGGCGTACGACATCGCCGGCCTGATGGAGGCCGTCGAACTGGCCCGCCAGCGCTCCCTGCTCACCCCGCCCGCCTGAACACCTGTCTGATCCTGGCGGCCTGATCCCGCACTCCGTCCGAGGGCCCGCAGAACGACCGGTGACCGGGCCGTGAGCGGGTACTCGACAGGCCGGAGCCGCAATCGGTGCAGAGAGGGCAGACCATGACCGACACCTCGTTGAGGGCCGTGGGGTGGGCCCAGTCCTTCCCCGTGTCCGACGGCGTACGGGCAGGACGCGAGTGGGCGCGGGAACATCTGGAAGCCCTCGGCTGGACCGCGCGGGCGCCGGAGACGGTGGACGCGGTCCTGCTCACGGTCTCCGAGCTGGTCACCAACGCGCATGTGCACGCCCACAGCGACGCCCAGCTGATCCTGACCTGGGACAGCGAATGCCTGCACGTCAGCGTGCACGACTCGGACACCGGGATCCCCACGCCCCGCGAACCCGACTTCACCAGGCCCTCAGGACGCGGGCTCGTACTCATCGACGCTCTCGCCGATCACTGGGAGACCCGGCCTCAGCCGGGTGGCAAGACCATCACGGCCTGCTTCACCCCGGGTGCCGAGCCGTCGCCGCACCCCGCTCACTGACGCCTCTCACGGATCGACAGGTCCTGCGGGTCGGCAGGTCTCACGGACGAGCCGGTCTCGCAGGACGACGGCTCACTGGTCGGTGAGCAGGCCGGAACGCAGTTTGCCCAGCGTGCGGGCCAGCAGCCGGGAGACGTGCATCTGGGAGATGCCCAGCTCCTCACCGATCTGCGCCTGGGTCATCTCGCCGCCGAAGCGCATGTCGATGATGGTCCGCTCGCGGTCGTCCAGCCGGTCGAGAAGGGGAGCGAGGGCATGGAGGTCTTCGAAGAGGTCCATCGCAGGATCGGGCTCGCCCATGGTGTCGGCGTAGACACGTCCGCCGTCGCCCGCTTCGTCTTCGCCGACGCCGGGAGTGTCGATGGAACCCGCGGTGTAACCGTTGGCGGCCACCAGCCCTTCGAGGACCTCCTCGTCGCTCAGGTCCAGGTGGGCGGCCAGCTCCTTGACGGTGGGGTCGCGGTCCATACGGGTACAGAGCACCTCCTTGGCCTTGGCCAGGTCGACACGCAGCTCCTGAAGGCGGCGCGGCACATGGACGGCCCAGGTGGTGTCACGGAAGTACCGCTTGATCTCGCCCACGATGTAGGGCACGGCGAACGAGGTGAACTCGACCTCGCGGGACAGCTCGAACCGGTCGATCGCCTTGATCAGCCCGATGGTGCCGACCTGGACGATGTCCTCCATCTCACCGCTGCCGCGATTGCGGAACCGGCGCGCGGCGAAGCGGACCAGGGACAGGTTCATCTCGATCAGCGTGTTCCGGGCGTACTGGTACTCGTGGGTGCCTTCATCCAGGGCCTGGAGGCGGGAGAAGAACAGCCGCGACAGCTCCCGGGCGTCCTTGGGGGCGATCTTGCCCGCGTCGGCGAACCGAGGCAGCCCGCCCGTCGCGTCCGCCACCGCCTGCGGTGCCGACCGGTGGGTCGTACGGGGCGTTCCGCTCACCTGCGTGGATGTCGTCACGACGTCACCTCGGGTTAGGGGCCTTCTAGGCACCTGCCCGGACAGCGCAGCCCTACACCGTTGCCGCCCGACAACTTTTGCACCGGTCGCGACCACGGGACCGGGACCGACCGCATCAGCCCGATGCATCGGTCGTCAGCCGGGCGTGCCCCCGGCCCGGGTCACTCTCAGGCGCGGTGGCTGCCGTAGTACCCGCCGAGCTGCTGGTGATAGCCCAGATCCCCGAGGTGCTTGTCCTTGTCGAACTCGGGAGCGTCCTTGATCTGGGCCTTTGTGCGGTCGACGTGGATCGTCCCGCCCTCGGTGTCGATGCGGGAGACAGTGCCGGCGGGCAGCAGAACCTGCTTGCCGAAGATCCACACGCCCGTGTCGACGACCAGATAGGCGGAGCCGATGTCGTCGGAGTGCTTGTCGACCTTGCCGACGCTTCCGTCCAGCGCCTCGACCTTGTACCCGACCAGGTCGACCCCCGCGACATGCCCTGCCGTCTGCGGGTAACCCCAGATGTGCTCGCTCACGCGCGGCTCCTCGTCTGCGATGGACACCGGCCGCCCGGCCCCTGCACGGAGCCCCGGCCCTGACGGACTCCGAGTTCCCCCGCAGGAGCGGGTCACACACCGCGCAGGACACGCGGCACGGGGCGTAGCACCATGGAGATCCCACCGCGCTCCGACGAGCTGGAGGACTGCCATGGAGACCCAGGCGGCCGGTACCCGCGACACGTCGTCGCTGCTGCGGATCTATCTCAACGACCATCTGGCCGGTGCGACGGGCGGCGTGGAACTGCTGCGGCGGTCGGCGCGATCGCACCGGAACAGCTCGATCGGGGCCGAACTCGCGAGACTGGCCGCCGAGGTGGCGGCCGACCGGGAGACGCTGCTCCGGCTCATGGCGCAGCTCGGTGTGCCGCCGCAGCGGGCCAAGGTCGCCGTGGGGTGGATCGGTGAGAAGGCGGGCCGGCTGAAGTTCAACGGCCGCGTCGCCTCCCGCTCGCCGCTGAGCGACGTCCTGGAGCTGGAGGTCATGCGGCTGGGGGTGGAGGGAAAGGCGTCGTGCTGGCGGACGCTGCGTGCGCTGGCGGACTCCGACAGCCGGCTGGACGCGGGCCTCCTCGACGGGCTCCTCGACCGGGCGAAGGAGCAGGCAGCGGCCCTGGAGGCGATGCGTACGTCCGTCGCCGCCGATGTGCTGGGCGGCGGACGCGGGCGGAACTGACGCGACGGCCGGTCGCGGGCCGCATCTGAGATGCTGGCGCGGTGTCCCAACCATCGTTCGACGCGGGCCCGATAGCGGCCGATCCTCCGCACCGTACGGAGAATCCGCTGCTCACGCAGTCGTGGCTGGACCTGGCCTTTCTGCACTGGGCCGTGGACCCGGCCGATGTGGCACCGCTGCTCCCCACCGGAACCGTGCCCGACACGCTCGGCGGGGTGAGCTACGTGGGCCTCGTCGCCTTCCGTATGCACCGCGTGGGGTGGTTCCGTCTGCCCGGTGTCCCGTATCTCGGGACGTTCCCGGAGACCAATGTGCGGCTCTACTCGGTGGACGAACACGGACGGCGTGGGGTCGTCTTCCGTTCGCTCGACGCCTCACGGTTCATCCCCGTGGCGGTGGCCCGCGCCCTCTTCCGGCTGCCGTACATGTGGTCGAGGATGACCATCCGTCACACGGACGACACGATCACCTACAACAGCGCCCGGCGCTGGCCGGGGCCTCGGGGCGCGCACAGCAGGATCAGCATCCGCATCAGGGGGAGCATCGAGGAGCCGACCGGCCTCGAACACTTCCTCACCGCTCGCTGGGGCATGCACAGCACGTTCTTCGGACGGCAGCTCTACCTGCCCAACACCCACCCCCGGTGGCCGCTGCACCGCGCCGATCTGGTCGAGTGCGACGAGTCCCTGATCACGGCCGCCGGGCTCCGGGCACCCGTGGGTGATCCGGTGAGCGTCCTGTACTCGCCCGGTGTCCCGGTACGGTTCGGCCGCCCCGCACGGCCGGGCGGCATCCCCACCCCCTGACGGCGCCGGTCACGGGTCTTCGCCGTCGGCGGCGAGCACCCTGTTGCGGCGTACGGAGGACAGGAACGACGCCCCGATCAGGACGACGCCGATGAGTCCGGTGATGATCTCGTTGATCTGGTACTGGATGGTGACGAGCAGGATCACGGCGAGGGCGCCGATCGCGTAGTGCGCGCCGTGTTCCAAGTAGACGTAGTCGTCGAGCGTGCCCTGGCGAACCAGGTAGACGGTCAGCGACCGGACGTACATGGCACCGATGCCGAGACCGAGCGCCATCAGCACGATGTCGTTGGTGATGGCGAAGGCGCCGATGACACCGTCGAAGGAGAACGACGCGTCCAGCACCTCCAGGTAGAGGAACATGAAGAACGCGGCCTTGCCCGCCAGGACCACGGCGGACGGATCCTTCCCGCTGCGCCGCGCCTGCTCCTCTGCCTCGTGCTCGCGTTTCTCCTGCTGTTCGAGCCGGTTCTCGAAGAAGCCCGACAGCCCGCCGACGACGAGATACGTCACCAGCCCCGCGACACCCGCGACGAGCACGGTCTCGCCCTTGTCGACGTGAGCGCCGCCGTGCTGATGGGCGTGGGTCGCGAAGGTCGTGGCGCTGAGCAGCAGCACGATCAGGGCGATGCACACCGACAGCATGTCGATCCTGCCCAGCTTGGCCAGCGGGCGTTCGAGCCAGCCGAGCCAGGTGATCTCACGGTCGGCGAAGACGAAGTCGAGGAAGATCATCAGCAGGAACATCCCGCCGAACGCGGCGATCGAGGGATGCGCGTCGGTCACGAGTTCCTGGTAGCGGGGCTTGTCGGTCACGGCGAGGTGCACCGCGTCGAGCGGACTGAGCCGGGCGCTGACGGCGACGATGACGACCGGGAAGATCAGCCGCATACCGAAGACGGCGATCAGCACGCCCACCGTGAGGAAGATCGTCTGCCAGAAGGCGCTCATCTTCTTCAGGATTCCGGCGTTGATCACCGCGTTGTCGAACGACAGCGAGATCTCGAGCACGGTCAGGATCGCCACGACCCCCAGTGCCGCCCACCCGTCGTAGAACACCGCCACCACGAGACCGATGGCGGTGATGCCGAACGACCAGCGAAACGTCTTCCACAGCATCCGCCATCCCCATCAATCGCGTAGGCAGACCGACATGACCCACCATAGGCACCGCGGCCGGCCCGCGATCAATTGACGTGTTGCTGCCAGTCGGGGGGTACGGCACCCTCCGGCCCGGGCGTCGGCTGCGTGAGCGGATGGGCGACAGGAGGCGGCAGTTGGGGACCGCCTTCGTAGTACTGCTCCGTCTCGACGTTCCAGAACCACTCCTCCCCCGGTTCGAAGCTGGTGAGGAACGGGTGGCCCTCCTGCTTCGCGTGCCGCGTGCCGTGCTGCGACGGTGACGAGTCGCAGCAGCCGATGTGTCCGCACGCGGCACAGCGGCGCAGATGCACCCACCAGCCCGGTCCGTCGCCGGCCAGGCACTCGGCGCATCCCTCCCCGCTGGGCTCGGCCGAGGTGTCGATACCGGGGATCCGGTCGTCTGCCATGGCGTCTCTCCTCACTCAGCCGGAGGCCGGCTCGGTTCCGGTACTGCCGACGTCCTCGGGCGGTGGACTGCCGTCGTCCGAGGGGGGTGTGATGGGCAGACAGACGCGGAAGCGTGTGTCGCCGGGATGCGAGTCGACCCGGATGTCGCCGTGGTGCTTGTTGACGACGATGCGATAGGAGATGTCGAGACCGAGTCCGGTGCCCTCGCCGACGGGTTTGGTGGTGAAGAAGGGCTCGAAGATCCGCGGCCGGACGTCGGCGGGGATGCCGGGGCCGGTGTCGCGGACCTCGACGAAGAGGCGGTCGCCCTCGCGCCCGGTGGTGATGGTGAGGGTGCCGCTGCCGTTCATCGCGCCGAGCGCGTTGTCGATGAGGTTCGTCCACACCTGGTTGAGTTCGGCGCCGTACGCCGGGACGGGTGGCAGGGTGCGGTCGAACTCCTTCACCACGCGCACACCGGGGGGAACCTTGGCCTGGAGCATCACGAGCGTGGCGTCGAGGAGTTCGTGCACGTCGACGGGCTGTTGGGCGGAGCGGTCGAGCTGGGAGTACTGGCGCGCCGCGTCGACGAGTCCGGAGATACGGTTGACGGCGTCCTCGATCTCGCTCATCAGCAGTTCGGTGTCGACGGTGTAGGTGAGCCAACCCACCGCTGCCTGCCGGTTCTCATCGCCCAGGTCGTCGGTCGCGTCGGCCAGCCAGTCGGGGTCGAGGCCACCGGCGACCAGGACGGGCGCGATGTCCCAGGGCCGGTCGACCTCGTGGTCCTCCAGCCAGTCGGCGACCTCGTCCTCGGCGTCGGAGGACTCGATCGCCGTCCGCCTGGGGGCGTTGGTGGCCCGCTGGACGGCGGCGTCCTGCATCTCGACGAGCCGGTGCAGCCGGGTCCCGTCGACGCGTCCGTCGGCAATGAGGGCGAGCTTGTGGCGCATCTTGGTGACCCTGTCGCGCAGGGTGTCGGTGGCCCGGACGGCCGCGGCAGCGGGGTTGTTGAGCTCGTGCGTGAGGCCCGCGGTGAGGGAGCCGAGGGCGACCAGCCGTTCGCGTTCCCCGATGATGGTGTTGCTGGCCCGGGTCCCGAAGAAGAGGCCTTCGAGCAGGTGCAGCGCCATCGGGAACCAGGTGCGGACGGCGTAGGCGAACTCGTCTGCGGGCAGCAGGAAGAGTTCGACGTCGGTGATCGCCTCCAGGGTGTTGGGGTAGACCTGATCCACCCGGTCCCCCAGATAGGCCTGCGTGGCCCCGGCGTAGACACCCTTCTGGTCGGTGCGGTTGAACTCCAGGTCGTCGCCGTGGATACGGCGGCCGATGGAGACCGTGCCGTCGAGCAGGACGAAGAAGCAGGTGGCGGCCTCACCTTCGGAGTACACGGGTGAGCCGGCAGGTCGTGTCTCGACGCGGCCGCGTTCGGACAGCCAGCGCAACTGCTTGTCGTCGAGCGCCTCGAAGAGGAACAGTTCCTGGAGTTCGGCCGGGGTGAGCCCGGTGCGCGGGCCCGGGTCGGTCATGGCGCCTCCAGATAGCGGTGCACCAGGGAGACGGCCATGGCACCCTCCCCCACCGCGGATGCGACCCGTTTGACGGAGTCAGCGCGCACGTCTCCGGCGGCGAAGACTCCGGGCACGCTGGTCTCGAGGTGGTACGGGTCCCGGGACAGCGGCCAGTGGGCGGGCCTCGCGCCCTCGATGAGCAGATCGGGACCGGTGAGCACGAAGCCGCGTCCGTCACGGGCCACGACGCCGTCCAGCCAGTCGGTGGGCGGCTCGGCGCCGATGAAGATGAACAGCCAGGAGGTGTCGGTGATCACGACATCCCCGGTCCGGTTGTCGCGCAGCGTCAGCCGTTGCAGATGCCTGTCGCCCTCACCGCCCGCCACTTCGGTGTGCGGATGGACCTCGATGTTGTCGATGGCGCTGATCTGCTGCACGAGGTAGTACGACATCGACCGGATCAAGTCGGCGCCGCGGACGAGGAGATGGACGCGCCGGGCGTAGCGGGAGAAGTAGACGGCGGCCTGGCCGGCGGAGTTGGCGCCGCCGACGATGTACACGTCCTGACCGGAGCAGTTCGCGGCCTCGAAGGACGCCGAGCCGTAGAAGACGCCCGCTCCGGTGAACTCGTCCAGGCCCTCTCCCTCAAGCCGGCGGTACGACACCCCGGTGGCGAGGACCACCGTGTGCGCGCCGACGGAGGTGCCGTCGCTGAACCGCAGCACCCGGCCCGCTCCCGCCGCTTCCAGGGCGACCACCTCGCGGGCGCTGAGGATCTCGGCCCCGAAGCGGGTGGCCTGGCGGCGTGCCCGGTCGGTGAGCTGCGCCCCGGACACTCCGTCCGGGAAGCCGAGGTAGTTCTCGATGCGGCTGCTCTGGCCGGCCTGCCCGCCCGTCGCCCTCCGCTCCACCAGGACGGTCCGCAGGCCTTCGGACGCCGCGTAGACGGCGGCTCCGAGACCGGCGGGGCCCGCACCGATGACGACGACGTCGTAGAAGTCGGAGGCGGGTGTGGTGCTCAGGCCGACCTGGTCGGCGAGCTCGGCCTCAGTCGGCGACTGCAGGGTCTTGCCGTCGGAGGTGATCACCAGCGGTACGTCGTCGGCGCTCAGGCCCGCGGCGTCCAGGAGCCGTCGGCCCTCCGGATCGTCGGCAGCGATCCAGCGGTAGGGGACGAGGTTGCGGGCGAGGAACTCCCGTACGGCGAAGGAGGGCGCCGACCAGCGGTGGCCGACGATACGGGTCTCGCCCGCCCCTCGTTCGGGGGCGTTCGACCACAGCTCCAGCAGGGAGTCCAGCACCGGGTAGAGGTTCTCCTCCGGAGGGCTCCACGGCTTGAGCAGATAGTGGTCGAGGTCGACGATGTTGATGGCGTCGATGGCGGCCCCCGTGTCGGCGTACGCCGTCAGCAGGACGCGTCTGGCCAGCGGGAAGAGATCCATCGCCGCTTCCAGGAACTGCACGCCGTTCATCGTCGGCATGCGGTAGTCGGCGATCATCACGGCGAGTGGTTCGCCGCGCAGCTTGACCTCGCGCAGAGCCTCCAGCGCCTCTTCGCCCGACGGTGCCCGGAGCACGCGGTACCGGTCGCCGTACCGGCGACGGAGGTCGCGAGCGATGGCTCGGGAGACTCCTGGATCGTCATCGACGGTCAGGATGGTCGGCTTCGCCATGCCCCCCATCATGCGCCGCACCGATGACGAATGCGATGTGTGCATGAACGACGAGGGCAGGTCCGGCGGTCGGGAGCGGCGCCCGGTGGAAGCCGACGCCAGAATTTTTCGGCAGATCGTCCGTAGGCTGTCGAAATCGCGGCCCGTGCTTCTACCTACCTGTGAGGGCGCCCCAGGAGGGGCTCCCCGGACAGAGGGAGACCACCATGAAGTACATGCTGCTCATGCAGTTCAGCGCGGACATGCAGGACGAGCTGCCGCCGATCACCGCCTGGTCCGCCGACGAGGTCAAGGCGCACATGGCCTTCATGAACGAGACCAATCAGCAGCTCACGGCCCGCGGCGAGCTGGTCGACGGCCAGGGGCTGGCCATGCCGGAGACGGCCAAGATCGTCCGGGGTCACGGCAGCGGGGCGCCGGTGGTGACCGAGGGGCCCTTCCCCGAGACCAAGGAGTTCCTCGCCGGCTACTGGATCGTGGACTGCCCGGACGTCGAGCGTGCCGTCGAGATCGCGGCGACCGTGTCGGCCGCTCCCGGCCCCGGCGGAGCGCCCCTGAACATGCCGATCGAGGTACGACAGGTGATGTCGGCTCCGACCGGCGACCTGTAGGAAGGGTGGTAGGCCCGTCACCCCGGGCCCACGCGCCGCCGGCCGGTCGACGCCTGCCGACGGTGACCGAGGACAAGGACGACGACTCTGACCGGCCTGCCCGAGTCCGAGAGCGACCTGCTGCGCCGCCTGGCGCCGCAGGTCGTCGGCGTACTCACCCGGCGCTACGGCGACTTCGAGACGGCCGAGGACGCGACGCAGGAAGCTCTGCTCGCGGCCGCGCACCAGTGGCCGGAGGAGGGGCTGCCGCGCAATCCGCGGGGCTGGCTGATCAAGGTCGCACAGCGGAGGATGACGGAGCAGGTCAGGAGCGAGCAGGCCCGGCGCCGCCGGGAGGAACTGGTCGCCGCGCAGAACCCGGCGGACCGGCGGACCGCGCCCGCGGCGGACACCGCGCGCGGTGCGGACCACGACGACACGCTCATGCTGCTCTTCCTGTGTTGCCACCCCGCGCTGTCGGCCGATGCGGCGATCGCGCTCACGCTGCGTTCCGTCGGAGGACTGACGACCGGCGAGATCGCCCAGGCGTTCATGGTTCCGGAGACCACGCTGGGCCGGCGGATCAGCCGGGCGAAGCAGCGCATCAAGACGTCGGGGATCCCGTTCCGGATGCCGGACCGCGAGGAGTGGCCGGACCGGCTGGACGCGGTTCTCCACGTGCTGTACCTGATCTTCAACGAGGGTTACACGAGCAGTACCGGCCCGGATGTCCGGCGCGTCGAGTTCTCGACCGAGGCGATCCGTCTGACGCGTGCCGTGCATGCCCAGCTCCCCGATGACGGCGAGGTCACCGGGCTGCTGGCCCTGATGCTCCTCAACGACGCGCGCGGCCGGGCGCGGACCGGCCCCGCCGGTGAACTGATCCCCCTCGCCGCACAGGACCGCAGCCTGTGGGACGTCGGCGCGATCGCCGAAGGTGTCGCCCTGATCACCGCCGCACTGCCGCGCGGCCCGGTCGGCCCGTACCAGGTGCAGGCGGCGATCGCCGCGGTGCACGACGAGTCGCCGACGGCCGAGGAGACGGACTGGCCGCAGATCCTGGCGCTGTACGGCGTGCTGGAGCGCATCTCGGACAATCCGTTCGTCGTACTCAACCGGGCCGTCGCCGCCGCCATGGTGCACGGTCCCGACGCCGGCCTGGAGGTACTGGAGGTCCTGGCGTCGGACGCGCGGCTCAAGGACCACCACCGGCTGTACGTGGTGCGCGCCCATCTGCTGCGGATGGCCGGCGACCGGGAGGGGGCGGTGGCGAACTACCGGGCCGCCGCCAACCGGACGGCGAGCCTCCCGGAGCGGCACTACCTCACCATCCAGGCGGCCGAACTCGCGGCGGGGGGCGACGGCGGGCCGGCGCATGCATAGGCGCGGACGGGTCCGAGGCCACGAGATGGCAAGCGCGTTTTCAAGGACGGCACCCGATATCACTCTTCCGTCAGGCACCCGTCGCCCCGGAACACCTGCTCGCTTACGATCTCTGCGACCCACGCCGACGGGAGCGCCCATCGGCCGGTTTCCCGGTTTCTGTTATCGGCCTGGACTCCTCGCATCTCCCTTCTGTGGGACGGAACAGGCCCGAGTCGGAAGCAAGGAGTGGAGAGAACGTGAGCAGTGACCTCGAGGTCTCGGAGATCGTGGCGGCCCGGTCCGGGGATCAGCGGGCCCAGGACCGGCTCGTGGCCGCGTGCCTCCCTCTCGTCCACAACATCGTCGGGCGGGCGCTCGACGGGCACGCCGATGTCGACGACGTGACGCAGGAGACCATGCTCCGCGCACTCTCCGGTATCGGGACGCTGCGCGACCCGGGCAGTTTCCGGTCGTGGCTGGTGGCCATCACGGTGAATCAGATCCGCGGCCACTGGCGCCGGCACCGGGACGCGCCTGTCGCCGGCGGTCTGGACGACGCCTACGACCTGGCCGACCCCGGGGCGGACTTCGTCGACCTGACCATCGCGCGCCTCGGTCTGTCGGGGCAGCGACGCGAGGTCGCGGAGGCGACCCGCTGGCTCGACGAGGACGACCGGTCGTTGCTGTCCCTGTGGTGGCTGGAGTCCACCGGCGAACTGACCCGCGCCGAGGTCGCCGTGGCCATGGAGCTGTCCCCGCAGCACACGGCCGTACGCGTGCAGCGGATGAAGGCCCAGCTCGACGCCTCCCGGGTGGTCGTGCGTGCCCTCGCGGCCCAACCGCGGTGTGTGCTGCTGGAGTCGCTGGTCGAGGGGTGGGACGGGGCGCCCTCCGCCCTGTGGCGCAAGCGCATCGCCCGCCATGCCCGTGAATGCACGGTGTGTTCCGGCTGTTCGGCGGGGCTCGTCCCAGCGGAGCGCCTCCTCGTCGGACTGGGGCTCGTGCCGCTCGCGGCCGCCGCGACCACTCTGGCAGCGGCGGATCCGGCACTCGCCGCAGCGCACGACCGGATACCCGGGCACGACGATATATCCGGGGAGCGCGAGACGGCCGGGCGTCACGAGACACCTGGGGAGCACGGAACAACGGGCCTCGGACACGGCGGAGGCCGTGCCCAGGGGCGCGAGGCGCAGCGGCGGCTGGATCGGGCCCGACGACGCCGGCGGACGACCGCCGCGGCCCTGACCGTGGCGGCGCTGGTCACCGCGGGAGGCACGCTCCACCTGTTCACGGACGACCAGGATCCCGGGACGCAGACCCCGTCGACGGTCAGCGAAGCACAGGGAGTTCTGCCATCCACTCCCCCGGCGAAGGCGACGGCGACCGCCTCACCTTCGCCGTCTCGCAGCAGCGCGAGCCCGACACCCCGGCCCTCGCCGTCACCGACGAAGCGCGCCGCGACCCGCACGCCGGCCCCACGTCCCGTCGTCGCGGACTCCGCGCCCGCTCCGAAACCGGACACAGCAACGCGGCAGACCCGGTCCGGACCTGCCGGCGCCGTCCTCTCCCTGGTCAACAAGGAGCGGACCGCGGCCGGCTGCGGACCGCTGAGCGGCAACGCCCGGCTGGACACGGCCGCTCGCCGGCACTCCGACGACATGGCGGCGAAGAACTACTTCTCGCACACCGGTCAGGACGACAGGAGCCCTGGCGACCGCATCACCGCTGCCGGCTACCAGTGGCGGACCTACGGCGAGAACATCGCCAGGGGACAACAGACTGCGGCGTCGGTGATGGAGAGCTGGATGAACAGCCCTGGTCACCGGGCGAACATCCTGAACTGCGACTTCAAGAACATGGGCCTCGGCATCCACGAAGGCCCGGGCGGTCCGTGGTGGACGCAGGTCTTCGGGGTGAGCCACTGAGACCGGAGTGGGTCATTGGCACCGGAGACCGCACCGGGTCTCCGGCACCGGAACAGTAGGCCGCGACCGGTGTACGGGCAAGGTGGTCCATCCGTTGCGGCGCCACCGGGGTCGCTCATGGCGTCAGGGCTCGGTCCTCTCCACCGGGATCCAGAGCTCCGCCTCCGCCTGTGCACCGTCCGGCGAGAGCCGGGTGCGCAGGATTTCCGGGCCCGGCCTGCTCCGGTACGGATTGGACGGGAACCACTGGGTGAACACATCGCGCCACAGGTACTGCAGCGCCTGCGGGAAGGCACCCGCGTTCTCGAACACCGCCCAGGTGCCGGCCGGAACGGCGAGTGAGTCCATGCCCTCCGGTGCCGGAGAGGCGCTCACCACAGCGTGGTAGTAGTCGAGTTCCGTTCCCTCCGCACGACTGTCGGCGAGGTTGTCGCTCACCCCGACGATCCCCCGCGGCTCCTGGTCGGACAGGTCCGTCATCCGCTGCAACGTCTCCTGCCCGATGCTCCGGATGAACGCGACGATCGCCGGGTTCATGCCCTCGTGCACCAGCGGCACACGGGCCCTGCGCCCAACGACATGGAACTCCTCCTTCTCCACCAGGCGGTACTGCATGCTGCTGCTCCCTTCGACGACGAGATGGAAGGACATCCGTGGCTGGGAGACCAGAGCCGCACCGGTGCGCCGGGCCTCGCCGGGTCCGACGCCGTGCACGGCCCTGAAGGCGCGGGCGAACGCCTCGCCCGATCCGTAGCCGTATCGCACGGCGATCTCCAGCAGCGTCCGCTCCCCGGAGATCACCTCGGCCCCGGCGACGGTGAGCCGCCTGCGCCGGATGTATGCGGACAGCGGTATCCCCGCGAGTGCGGAGAACAGCCGCCGGAAGTGGTACTCCGACGTGACGGCGATACGTGCGAGCTCGGCCGTCTCGATCCGCTGGTCGAGTCGGCGCTCAATGTGCTCCATGGCCTGGTTCAGTCTGTCCAGCACGCCGGCCTCCTCCCTGTTGATCACCCACGCTAGGACGTGGGTCCGGTCCCGCACCCGACATCCTGTGCCCGGCATGATCAGTGCCCTGTGCCCGGCACGATCGGGGCAGCTGTCCGCGGTCGGGCACGCCGGCAGCGTGCTGCCACGCGCGGGGCCCGACGCCGTCAACGAAGCCGGAGTGCCGTCCGAGACCGATGAGCCGACAGGCGCGCCGGCCCCGGTGCCGTCAGGGCGCGGTGTCCGCCACGCCACGCCCTCACCGCCCGCCGCGCCAGGCGGCCGTCCGGCTCCCGTCCGACCGGCGTTGCCTTCTACCCGGCGAGCCGCGCCAGTTCGTCCTCGGACAGCCGCAGCGCGCCCGCGGCCACGTTGTCGGTCAGGTGGTCCGGGTTGCCGGTGCCCGGGATGGCCAGCACATGAGGTCCGCGCTGGAGCGTCCAGGCAAGGCGGACCTGCGCGGCGCTCGCTCCGTGGGCCCGGGCGACGGCCAGCACCTCGTGGGTGTCGGTGGCACTCGCGCCCTCCTCGCGACCGGCGCCCGCGATGGCGAAGAACGGCACGTAGGCGATGCCCTGTTCGCCGCACGCGCGCAGGAACGCGTGCTCCCCGGGAGGTGCGCCGACCCCGTAGGAGTTCTGGACGCAGACCACCGGCGCGATGGCGAGTGCCTCGGCGAGGTGGTCGGGCCGGACGTTCGACAGCCCCAGATGACGGATCAGTCCGGCGTTGCGCAGCTCGGACAGTGCACCGAAGTGCTCGGCGATCGAACCGGTGCTGTCCTGCCGCGGGATCCGCAGATTCACCACGTCCAGGTGGTCGCGGCCGAGCTGGCGCAGGTTCTCCTCGACCTGGCCGCGCAGTTGTCCGGGCGTGGCCCACGACCAGACTCCCGAGGGGTCGCGCCCCGGGCCGACCTTGGTGGCGATGACGAGGGAGTCGGGGTAGGGCGCGAGTGCGCTGTTGATCAGTTCGTTGGCGGAGCGCAGCGTCGAGAAGTAGAACGCCGCTGTGTCGATGTGGTTGACCCCGAGGTCGACGGCGCGGCGCAGCACGCCGATCACCCGGTCGCGGTCGGTCGGCCGCCCGTCCGCGGTCGCGGTGAGGCGCATCGCGCCGTATCCCATCCGGTTGACCACGAGGTCGCCGAGTCTCCAGGTGCCCGCGGCCGTCGCGGTAATCGCCTCAGATGTCATGATCACCAGTTTCCCTCACTCCCGGAACCGGGGCACCGCTCCACCGGGATCACTGTGTGGTGACACCGCGACAGGCATGGTCCGGACCCGGCCGCGTCCGTTAGCACAGCGCCGTTTGGCGCGGGGCGAGAAGGCAGAGGGACGGCCGGATTGTCGCGGACCGGCCATCATTTCGGACAACGATCGAGGACTTGAGGGTCCTCAGACAACCGGTTCGGGCGTCCTGCGTTCTGACAGGTCGGCCAGGCTCCGATCAGAACTGATCGGTCATTCCGCTGGCTCCCGAGGACGAGGAACCGATGACCAGACCTCACCGCAATCGTCTCTGGCGCGCCGCATTCGCGGGCTCCGCCGCGCTGGCTGTGATCGCCGGCGTTGCCGCCGCCGCACCCGACACCGCCAAGGCCCAGACCACACCCAAGCTTCGGCTGATCGCCGCCTCCAACGCTGTCACTCTCGACCGGGACGAGGAATCCGGGGTCTATCTCGACCTCGGCACCTACCTCACCGCCGAGGGCGCGCCCCTGGAGTTCCAGGTCAGGCGCGCGTCCTACAAGGACCCTGTCGTGGCCCGACAGGTCGTCCGCCAGGGGAAGAAGACCACGACCAAGACGCTGCCGAAGGGCCTCGTCAAGGACTTCACCGGTCTGGCCGGCTTCCTCCAGGTCACCATCACCGACAAGAACGGGAAGAAGGTGCTCAGCAAGCAGGAGACCTTCTGCCCGAACAACGCGTCCGGCCGGATCCGCCCGGACGCCCCGGCGAAGTCGAAGTATCCCGAGAGCTGTCCCACCAACCCCTTCACCCTCGGTTCGGTCTGGGGCGTCGAGAACGGCTGGGCCTCCAACACCTACCTCGGGTACTACTCCGAGCCGGTGAACCTGCCCGTGGGTGAGTACACCGCCAAGCTGTCGGTGACGAAGGCGTACCGCGATCTGTTCGGCATGCCCAACGAGACCAAGTCGCTCAAGGTGACCGTGCGCCAGGGCCCGTCCGGGGAAGGCCAGAGCCCGCCCGGGGAAGGGATGCGCTCGTCGAAGACCGGTCACTCCGGTCACGGCGCCGCCCACGGGAAGCCGGCTGCCGGTTCCGGGCACGCCTACCACGAGGGCCGGGGAGCCGACGCACCCGCGCCGCCCGCCCTGCCGTACGCGCTCAAGGCCGCCCGTGCGGCCGGTCACCTCGGTGACGGCCCGGGCCACACCGACGGCTCCCGTATCGCTCCCGCCCTCCAGCCCAACGCCAAGCGTCCGACCGGCCGGGCGAGTGTGCCCGACGTGCCCAAGCCCGACCTGCGTTCGCTGCCCGCCTGGGACATCGGCATCTCCGACGGCGAGGACGGTGACGTCCCTGGCAAGGACTACATGGTCTTCAGCGCCAACGTGTGGAACGCCGGTCCCGCGCCGCTCGTCGTGGACGGTTTCCGCAGTCCCGGCAAGGACCTGATGGACGCCTACCAGTACTTCTACGACGCGAAGGGCAAGCAGGTCGGCTACACCCCCACGGGCACCATGGAGTGGGACCCACGTATCGGCCACGAGCACTGGCACTTCACCGACTTCGCCAGCTACCGCCTCCTGAGCGCCGACCAGAGCGAGATCGTCCGCAGTGGCAAGGAGGCCTTCTGCCTGGCCAACACGGACGCGATCGACTACACGGTGAAGAACGCCAACTGGCACCCGTTCAACACCGATCTGTCCACCGCGTGCGGCCAGCAGAGCTCGATCTCGGTGCGTGAGGTCCTGGACGTGGGCTCCGGCGACACCTACACCCAGTACCGTCCCGGCCAGTCCTTCGACGTGACGGACCTGCCCAACGGCACCTACTACATCCAGGTCATCGCCAACCCCGAGAAGCGGCTGCAGGAGACGAACCTCAAGAACAACGTCGCCCTGCGCAAGGTCGTCCTCAGCGGCAAGGCGGGTGCCCGCAAGGTCACCGTTCCTCCGCACGACCTGATCAACGCCCCCTGACACACGGACGACAAACAGCGACGGAGGCCCGGCCACCTCTCGAAGGCGGCCGGGCCTTGTGCCGCTCTCAGTCCACCGGCCAGGTGTGGACGGGTGCGTTGAGATGCATGTAGTCGCTGTACTGCCGGGTCATCCGCCGCAGCGCCTCGTGGGATCCGACATGGGTGGAGTCGGCGATGTGATGGAACATCTCCTTCTGCCAGACCGCCCCGTTGCGGCCCGTGACGCACCGCTGCTCGATGATCCCCAGCAGCGGCTCCCGCCATGCCGCGTCCATACCGGACCGCTCCAGCCCCTGGTGCGCCAGCGGCAGCAGCCGGCGCAGCACCAGCTCGACCACGGGCACCTCACCCATGCCGGGCCAGTACAGCCGTGCGTCGATCCCGTTCCGCGCGGCGGCGTGCAGATTGTCCTCCGCGGCCGAGAACGACATGCGCGACCAGACCGGACGTTCCTCGTCGACCAGCGCGCGGGTCAGACCGTAGTAGAACGCTCCGTTGGCGAGGACGTCGGCGACCGTGGGCCCGGCGGGGAGGACGCGATTCTCCACGCGCAGATGCGGCTTGTCGTGGTCGATGGCGTACACCGGCCGGTTCCAGCGGTAGATCGTGCCGTTGTGCAGGGTGAGTTCGGCCAGTTCGGGGATGTCGCCACCGTCCAGGATCTGCAGCGGATCGGCTTCGTCGCACAGCGGGAGCAGCGCGGGGAAGTACCGCACGTTCTCCTCGAAGAGGTCGAAGACGCTGTTGATCCACCGTTCCCCGAACCACACGCGGGGCCGCACCCCCTGCACCTTGATCTCGTCGGAGCGGGTGTCGGTGGCCTGCTCGAAGAGGGGGATACGGGTCTCGTGCCACAGTTCCTTGCCGAACAGGAACGGCGAGTTCGCCGCCAGTGCCACCTGGACGCCGGCGATGGCCTGTGCGGCGTTCCAGTAGCCGGCGAACTCGTCCGGCGAGACCTGCAGATGGAACTGGGTACTGGTGCACGCCGCCTCGGGCGTGATGGTGTCGGCGTACGTCCGCAGCCGGTCCACCCCGTCCACGGCGATCCTCAGATCCTCGCCGCGGGCCGCGAAGACCTGCTCGTTCAGCAGCCTGTAGCGCGGATCCTCCGACAGCGCGGCCTCGCCCACGTCCGGCTGCCGCAGGGTCGGCAGGATGCCCACCATGATCAGATGCGCACCGACGGCGGCGGCCCGCTCCTCGGCATGATTGAGCGCGTCCCGGATCTCCTGTTCCCAGTCGTCGGGACCGCCGGCCGTGAGCCGCCGTGGCGGGATGTTGATCTCCAGATTGAACCGGCCCAGCTCGGTCGCCCAGGCGGGATCGGCGATCGCCTCCAGCACGTCGGTGCTGCGCATCGCGGGCCGGCCGTCGGCGTCCGCCAGATTGAGCTCGATCTCCAGACCGACCTGCGGCCGCTCGAACTCGAACCGGGAGTCGCGCAGCATCTGCGCGAAGGCGTCGAGGCATGCCTGCATCTTGATCCGGTACCGGCGGCGGTCCTCACGTGTGAACACCTTCGCCGGAACGTCTCGTCCCATCGGCCCTCCCGAGTCCCCTCGGCAGACTGCCCTCTCCCAGAATCGCACTCCCCGGCCGACCCGACCAGTGAGGATCCGCGGCCCTCCGGGGCGCAGGGGTGTGACGACACCGGGGCGGCACGGGTTCACCCGGGCCCGGCGGGTGCCCCTTCGGCGCGACCACAGCGGGACGCCGCCGCGTCCCACGCCTCGCGCGTGCTGCCACTCGTACCCCGCGGCTCGTACACCCGCGGCTCCTGGGTGGTGCGGAGCAGAGCACGCAGATCCTGAAGGCCTCCGCCGACGGCCCCCGCCGCACGCGCCTGGACCAGCAGATTGCCGAAGGCCGCGGCCTCCGCCGGACCGGCGACGACCGGCAGGCCCGTCGCCTCGGCCGTCAGCCGGCACAGCAGGGGATTGCGCACTCCGCCCCCGACGATGTGCACGCGCGAGACGGAGCGTCCCGACAGCCGGACGGCTTCCTCGACCGCCTGTCGGTGGGCCAGCGCGAGCGAGTCCACAACACAGCGCACCGTCTCGGCCTCGGTGCGGGGCGCGGGCTGCCCCGTCCGCAGGCAGGCTTCGGCGATGCGGCGGGGCATGTCGCCGGGGGCGATGAACGCGGGGTCGCTCGCGTCGACCACCGAGCGCAGCGGTACGGCGGCGGCTGCCGCGTCGAGCAGCGCGGGAAGACTCTGCGCCCGCCCCTGCGCCTCCCAGGTCCGCATGCACTCCTGGAGGAGCCACAGGCCCATGATGTTGCGCAGATACCGGACCGTACCGTCCACGCCGAGCTCATTGGTGAAGTTGGCGCGTCTGCTGGCTTCCCCGAGGACCGGCGCGGGCAGCTCCAGTCCGGCGAGTGACCAGGTGCCGGTGGCGACATAGGCGAAGTCCTCGCCGTCGGCGGGGACACCGACGACGGCCGACGCGGTGTCGTGCGAGCCGACGACGATCACCGGCACCGGCCCGGTGAGCCCGGTCTCGGCCAGCACCTCGGGGCGAAGAGTGCCGGCGGCGTCACCGGGTGCGCGCAGCGGTGGGAAGAGGGAGAGGTCGATCCCCAGACGCCGGGCGACGGTGCGCGACCAGTCACGGGTGCGGGGGTCGACCAGCTGTGTGGTGGAGGCGTTGGTGATCTCCGTCCCGGCCCTGCCGGTCAGCCAGTAACTGATCAGATCGGGGATCAGCAACGCCTGTCGGGCGGCGGCGAGTTGGGGGGTGCCCGCTGCCGCGATCAGCTGGTAGACGGTGTTGAACGGCAGATACTGGAGCCCTGTCGCCGCGTACAGTTCGCCGGGTGGCAGGAGGGCCGCCGCCCTCTCCGCCACCCCCTTCGTACGGTCGTCCCGGTAGTGGACCGGATTGCCGAGGAGCTCGCCGGAGGCGTCGAGCAGTCCGTAGTCGACGGCCCAGCTGTCGATGCCGATGCCCGCGAGGCGTCCGTCCGTCGCGGCGGCCGCGGCCCGCAGGCCGTCGAGCACACCCCGGTGGAGGGCGAGGATGTCCCAGTGCAGGGTGGCGCCGGTCCTGACCGGCCGGTTGGGGAACCGGTGGACCTCGGTCAGCTCCAGTACGCCCGGGCCCGCCCGGCCCAGCATCACCCGCCCGCTCGACGCTCCGAGGTCGACGGCGGCGAAGGCGAGTGGTTCGGCGACGGTCACGTGCACCTCCTGCCGGTCGGGTGCCGACGTCTCCCGGTCGGGGCCGGGTCGGGTGCGGCGTTCCGGCTGTTCGTCATCGGGCGCCGCGCGGTCAGCGGAGGAAGGCGGCCGCCACGCCGGCGTCCACCGGGATGTGCAGTCCTGTGGTGTGCGAGAGGTCCCCGCCGGTCAGCGCGAAGACCGCGTTGGCCACATGCTCCGGCAGCACTTCCCGCTTCAGCAGCGTGCGCCGGGCGTAGAAAGCGCCGAGCTCCGCCTCCTCCACGCCGTACACGGCGGCCCGCTGGGCGCCCCAGCCGCCGGCGAAGATGCCGGAGCCGCGCACCACTCCGTCGGGGTTGACCCCGTTGACCCGGATGCCGTGTTCGCCGACCTCGGCCGCCAGCAGCCGGACCTGGTGGGCCTGGTCCGCCTTCGTCGCGCCGTACGCGATGTTGTTCGGGCCCGCGAAGACCCCGTTCTTGGACGCGATGTAGACGATGTCGCCGCCCAGTTGCTGGGCGATCATCGTGCGGACGGCCTCCCGGGAGACCAGGAACGATCCGCGCGCCATGATGTCGTGCTGGAGATCCCAGTCCTGCGACGAGGTCTCCAGCAGCGGCTTGGAGATGGAGATCCCGGCGTTGTTCACCACCAGGTCGACGCCGCCGAAGGCGAGATGGGCCGCCGCGAAGGCTTCGGTGATCTGTTCCTCGCTGGTCACGTCGACGGTCACGGGGACCGCGTGATCGGGTCCGCCGAGTTCGGCGGCCACCGTCTCGGCGCCGCTCCGGGAACGATCGGCGACGACGACACACGCCCCTTCGGCGACGAGCCGGTGAGCGATCGCCCGGCCGATGCCGGAGCCTGCTCCGGTGACCAGCGCGATCCGTGCCGCCAGCGGCCTGGGCCTCGGCATCCGCCGCAGCTTGGCCTCCTCCAGTTCCCAGTACTCGATGCGGAACTTCTCGGACTCCTCGATCGGCGCGTAGGACGAGACGGCCTCGGCACCGCGCATGACCTCGACCGCGTTGAGATAGAACGCGCCGGCGACCCGCGCCGTCTGCTTGTCCTTGCCGAACGAGAACATGCCCACGCCCGGGACCAGCACGATCGCCGGATCGGCGCCCCGCATGGGGGGTGTGTGCTCGTCGGCGTGCCGCTCGTAGTAGGCCCGGTACTCCTCGCGGTACTCCCGGTGGAGCTCCTTCAGCCGGTCCACGGCGGTCTCCAGTCCGGCGCCCGCCGGCAGGTCCAGGACGAGGGGCCGTACCTTCGTGCGCAGGAAGTGGTCGGGGCACGAGGTGCCCAGCGCGGCCAGTCGCGGATGCTCCGACCGGGACAGGAAGTCGAGCACCGGTCCGGCATCGGTGAAGTGGCCGACCTGCGCCCGGTCGTGGGAGGCGAGGCCGCGGATCACCGGCGCGAGAGCGGCGGCGCGGACCCGCCGCTCGGCCTCGGGCAGGGGTTCGTACCCGGCGAGCACCGGGCCGAAGGGTTCGGGTGCGCCGCGCTCGGCCAGGAAGGTCTCGGCGGTACGGATGATGTCCAGCGAATTGCGCTCGCACTCCTCGGAGGTCGCCCCCCAGGCGGTGATCCCGTGGCCGCCGAGGACGCAGCCGATCGCCTGCGGGTGTGCCTTCTTGACGGCCGCGATGTCCAGGCCGAGCTGGAAGCCGGGCCGCCGCCATGCCACCCACACCACCCGGTCGCCGAAGCATTCCTCGGTCAGCGCCTCACCGCCCGCCGCGCAGGCGAGCGCGATGCCGGAGTCGGGATGAAGGTGGTCCACATGGGCCGCGTCCACGAGGCCGTGCATCGCGGTGTCGATGGAGGGAGCGGCCCCGCCCTTGCCGTGCAGGCAGTAGTCGAAGGCGGCCACCATCTCGTCCTCGCGCTCGATGCCCGGGTAGACAGCGGTGAGCGCGCGCAGCCGGTCGAGACGGAGGGCGGCCAGGCCCTCGACGGTGAGCGTGCCGAGGTCGCCGCCCGATCCCTTGACCCACATCAGCTCGACGTCCGTGCCGGTGACGGGGTCGGTGGCGGTGCCCTTGGCGGAGGTGTTGCCGCCGGCGAAGTTGGTGTTCCGGGGGTCCGCTCCCAGCCGGTGGGAACGGGCGAGCAGTTCGGCGGCCGCCGGGTGCTGTGTCGTCTCGTTCATGCTCCCCACCCGGCCTGCGTGCCGCCGACACGCTCGGCGATGATCTTCTCGGCCCAGCCGGAGCGGCGGTAGGCGCCGACGGGATCGGGGTCGATGCCCATCTCCTCACGCACATCGGCGAGGAGCGGCCGTACATCGGTGTTGTAGGCGTCCATGAGGGCGGCGTTGGCCTCCAGCACGTCTCCGCTCGCCTGTGCCGCGGTGAGGCTCTCGGCGTCCACCAGCAGTGCCTTGGCCGTGGCCTCCTGAACGTTCATCACCGAGCGGATGATCGCGGGGATCTTCGCCTCGATGTTGTGGCACTGGTCGAGCATGAAGGCGGTGCCGGGGACGAGTCCGCCACCGCGGATGACCTCGTACATGATCCGGAAGAGCTGGAAGGGGTCCGCGGCGCCGACCATGAGGTCGTCGTCGGCGTAGAACCGTGAGTTGAAGTCGAAGCCGCCGAGTTTCCCCTCCCGCAGCAGCACCGCGACGATGAACTCGATGTTGGTGCCCGGCGCGTGGTGCCCGGTGTCCACGACGACCTGGGCCCTCTCCCCCAGCCTCAGGCAGTGCGCGTACGCGGTGCCCCAGTCCGGCACGTCGGTCGTGTAGAAGGCGGGCTCGAAGAGCTTGTACTCCAGGAGCATCCGCCGGTCGTCGCCGAGCCGCTCGTACACCGCGGCGAGCGCGTCGGAGAGCCGGTCCTGGCGGGCCCGGATGTCGTCCTGGCCGGGGTAGTTGGTGCCGTCCGAGAACCACAGCTTGAGGTCGCGGGAGCCGGTGGCCTCCATGATGTCGACGCACTCGAAGAGGTGGTCCAGTGCCTTGCGGCGGACCGAGGCGTCGGGGTGGCACACGCTGCCGAGTCGGTAGTCGTCGTCCTGGAAGACGTTGGCGTTGATCGCGCCGAGGCGCAGTCCGCGCTCCTCGGCGTACTTCGCCAGGGCGGCGTAGTCGTCGACCCTGTCCCAGGGGATGTGCAGCGCGACGGTAGGCGCCACGCCGGTGTGGCGGTGGACCTGGGCGGCGTCGTCCAGTTTCTCCTGCGGGGTGCGGGGGACGCCCCGCTGGGCGAAGACCTTGAAACGGGTGCCGGAGTTCGCGTACGCCCAGGAGGCCGTCTCGACGGCCTGCGCTTGGAGGGCGGCGATGACGGTGGTTCGGCTCGGCATGGTCAGCACTCCCGTGTCACGGACAACAACACCATGAATCGATTCATCAGGCCGAAGCTAAGGAGCCCGCAAAGGACTGTCAAGGGCTCAACCCGCAGGACTTTCCGCTCTGTTGAGTCGCGAGATTCAACAGGAAAACTCAGGGCTGCAGACCCATTGACGGCGCCGGTCCCACGCGTCTAGCTTCCGTGAAACTCATTTGAAACCTTTCACGGCGTCAGGGAAGAACGACCCCCGGCGACCCTGAGGAGTCCCCCATGAACCAGTCCGACACGGGCCCGGCCCCCGTTCTGGCGCTGACGGACGTCTCCAAGTCCTTCGGTGCCGTACGGGCCCTGCAGGACGTCTCGTTGAGCCTTCTCCCGGGTGAGGTCCATGCCCTCGCCGGTGAGAACGGTGCGGGCAAGTCGACCCTCATCAAGATCCTCGCCGGGGTGCACCGGCCCGACGCGGGCACGCTGCTGCTCGACGGGGTCCCGGTGGCCTTCCACGGGCCCGGTGACGCCCGCGATGCCGGTATCGCCGTCATCTACCAGGAACCCACGCTCTTCCCCGACCTGTCCGTCGCCGAGAACATCTTCATGGGCCGTCAGCCGCTGGGCGCGCTGCGCCGTATCGACCGCCGCTCCGTCCACGAGGCCACCTCGGCCCTGATGACCCGGCTCGGTGTCGGACTCGACCCACAGCGCCCCGCCCGCGGACTGTCCATCGCGGACCAGCAGATCGTCGAGATCGCGAAAGCTCTCTCCTTCGACGCACGGGTCCTCATCATGGACGAACCCACCGCAGCGCTCACGACGAGCGAGACCGCACGCCTCTTCACCGTCGTCGAGACGCTGCGCGGCGAGGGCACCGCCGTCCTGTTCATCTCCCACCGCCTGGAGGAGATCTTTCAGATCTGCCGGCGTGTCACCACGCTGCGGGACGGACGGCTGATCGCCACCGAACCGCTGGAGGGCCTCACCGAGGACGCGCTCGTACGGCGGATGGTCGGCCGGGATCTCGACGAGCTGTATCCCAAACAGCGCACCACCGTCGGGGAGTCGGCCCTGTCCGTGCGGCGGCTCACGCGGGAGGGCGTCTTCCGCGACATCTCCTTCGACGTGCACCGCGGTGAGATCGTGGCACTCGCCGGACTGGTCGGCGCAGGGCGCAGCGAAGTGGTCCAGGCGGTCTTCGGAGTCGACCGACCCGACGCCGGTGAGGTGACGGCGGCGGGACGCAAACTTCCGGCCGGCTCCCCCACCGCCGCGATGGACGCCGGCATCGCGCTGGTACCCGAGGACCGCAGACAGCGCGGACTGGTCATGGAGATGTCCATCGAGCGCAACATCGCCCTCACCGGGCTGGACCGGCTCGGCAGGGGCGGCCTCGTGCGCCGCGCCCTCGAACAGGCCCGGGCCGCCGACTGGGCGGTCCGCCTCCAGCTCAAGTACAACAAGCTGTCCGACCCGGTCGGCGTGCTGTCCGGCGGCAACCAGCAGAAGGTCGTGCTCGCCAAGTGGCTGGCCACCCGGCCCGCCGTCCTCATCGTCGACGAGCCCACCCGCGGCATCGACGTGGGGACGAAGGCGGAGGTGCACCGGCTGCTCTCGTCGCTCGCCGCCGACGGACTCGCGGTGCTCATGGTCTCCTCCGATCTGCCCGAGGTGCTCGGCATGGCCGACCGGGTCCTCGTGATGCGCGAGGGCCGGCTCGTCGGGGAACTGGATCGCTCCCAGGCCACCGAGGAGACGGTGATGGCCGCCGCAACCGGCGCGGGAGCCGGCCGGCCGCCGGTCCCCGCGCCGTCAGCCGGAGACAACGAAAAGAGCTCCGCATGACCACCGCGCTCGACAAGCCGCCCACCACCGGGACGCAGCCCGAGCGTTCGGCGCGCTCCCTCGCCGACGCCGTCTTCCGCGCCCGCGAGATCAGCATCGGCGGCGCACTCGTCCTGCTGATCGCGGGCACCTGGCTCGCCAATCCGTCCTTCCTCGACGACCAGGGCATCAAGGACCTGCTCCTCAACTCCTCGATCCTGGTGCTGCTCGCCGTCGGTCAGTCCGTCGTCGTCATCACCCGCAACATCGACCTCTCGGTCGGTTCCGTCGTCGGCCTGACCGCCTTCGCCTGCGGCAACTTCGTCTCCGGCACGGACCACAGCGCCTTCACCGTCGTCGTGCTCGGCATCGCGCTCGGCGTGGTGTGCGGACTGGTCAGCGGTGCGCTGGTCAGCTTCGGCCGGGTCCCGGCCCTCGTCGTCACCCTCGGCATGCTCTACGTCATCCAGGGTCTCGACCACGCATGGGCCCACGGCGAACAGATCAACGCCGCCGACGTCCCCGACGGGGTCCTCTCGCTGGGCAGCGGTTCCGTCATGGGCATCCCCTGTCTGCCGCTCATCTCCGCCGCGGTCCTGGCCGGCACCGCGTACTTCCTGCGGACCTACCGCAGCGGCCGCGAGCTGTACGCGATCGGCTCCAACCCCGAGGCCGCGCGACTGGCCGGCATCCCGATCCGCCGACGCGTCCTGGCCGCCTACGCCTTCTCGGGCGCGGTCGCCGGTTTCGCCGGCGCCCTGTGGCTGGCACGGTTCGGCACGGTCGTCGCCGACGCCGCGAACGGCTGGGAACTCACCGTCGTGAGCGCGGTCGTGGTCGGCGGAATCGCCATCACCGGCGGCACCGGCAGTGTGTGGGGCGCGGCGCTCGGTGCCCTGCTGCTCACCACGATCGGCAGCGCCCTGGTCGTGCTGAAGGTGGACTCCTTCTGGCAGCAGGCGATCACCGGTGTCCTGCTGCTCCTGGCCATCACCACCGACCGTGTCGTCCAGGTGCGCACCACCCGCGCCCTGAGGAAGAAGAGCCGGCGATGAGCACTCTGACCAAGTACCTCCGCTGGGACACGGCGGTCGGGATCCTGCTGATAGCCGTCTTCCTCGCCGGCGCGGGCACCACCGAGGGCTTCGCCGACACCGCGAACCTCTCGGCCGCGCTGGACGACACGGCGGAGATCGCGCTGATCGCCCTGCCCATGACGCTGCTGGTCGTCGCGGGACAGGTCGACCTCTCGGTGGCCTCCATGCTGGGGCTGTCCAGCGCGCTGGCCGGTTCGCTGTGGGACGCCGGATGGACCTTCGAACTGATCGTGCCGATCTGCCTGTTGACCGGCGTCCTCGGCGGGCTCCTCAACGGCTGGCTGGTCACCCGGGTGGGACTGCCCTCGCTCGCCGTCACGATCGGCACCCTCACCCTCTACCGGGGTCTCGCCTCCGTGGCCCTCGGCGACAAGGCCGTGGCCGACTTCCCCGAGTCGTACGCCCGGTGGGCCCGCTACACGGAGACCGTTCCCGGTACGTTTGTGCCCTATCCCGTCGCGTTGTTCGCCGTCCTCGCGGTCGTCGCTGCAGTCGTCCTGCACTGCACCGGATTCGGCCGCTCCCTGTACGCCATCGGCGCGCAGGAGGACGCGGCCCACTTCGCCGGCATCCGGGTCAAGCGGATCAAGCTGGCGCTGTTCATGGTCTCCGGGCTGGTCGCCTCGTTCGCCGGCATCGTCTACACCCTGCGCTACGGCAGCGCCCGCGCCGACAACGGCGTCGGGCTCGAACTCGTCGTCATCGCTTCGGTGTTGCTGGGCGGCGTCGACTTCGACGGCGGCAAGGGAACCCTCGGCGGCGCCGTCGCCGGCGTTCTGTTGATCGGCCTCCTGAACAACCTGCTCACCCTCAACGACGTGTCCAACGAGATCCAGGTGATCGTCACCGGGCTGCTGCTCATCACCTCCGTGCTCACCCCGAGGGTCGTCACCACGGTCACCGAGCGCCGTCACCGGCGCAACGCCGCGGCCACACCCGTGAGTTGATGCCACCTCCCGACCACCCGTCCCGATGCCCGCCCCCGCAACCCGAAAGGCCCCGCCATGCAACCGCACTCCCGCGCACGCCGCCGTATCCTGCCCGCCGCGGCAGCCGTGTGCGCCCTCGCCGTCGCTCTCACCGGCTGCTCGGGCACCACCAAGGACGACGCCGCGAAGGACACCGGGACCGCGGCGGCCGGCGCGAAAGCGGATCCCGGCGCGCCGATGAAGAAGGGCCTCAAGCTCGCCTTCCTGCCGAAGCAGATCAACAACCCGTACGAGAAGATCGTCGACGAAGCGGGGATCGCCGCGGCGAAGGAGTTCGGCGCCACCGGCAAGGAGGTCGGCCCCTCCGACGCCAAGGCCTCGTCCCAGGTCTCGTACATCAACACCCTGATCCAGCAGCGCCAGGACGCCATCCTCATCGCGGCGAACGACCCCAACGCCGTCTGCGGCCCGCTCAAGCAGGCCATGCGTCAGGACATCAAGGTCGTGGCCTACGACTCGGACACCGCCAAGGACTGCCGGCAGATCTTCATCAACCAGGCCGGCTCCGAGGAGATCGGCCGCACCCAGGTGCAGCATCTCGCGAAGCAGCTCGGCAACAAGGGTGAGATAGCGATCCTCTCGGCCACCCAGAACGCGACCAACCAGAACACCTGGATCGAGTTCATGAAGGACGAGCTGAAGAAGCCCGCGTACCAGGACATGAAGCTGGTGAAGGTGGCCTACGGGGACGACGACGACCAGAAGTCCTTCCAGGAGACGCAGGGACTGCTCAAGGCGTATCCGAACCTCAAGGGCATCATCTCCCCCACCACCGTCGGCATCGCCGCGGCAGCGCGCTACATCAGCGGCTCGTCGTACAAGGGCAAGGTCGTGCTCAACGGCCTCGGCACGCCCAATCAGATGCGCAAGTACGTGAAGGACGGCACCGTCGAGCAGTTCTCGCTGTGGGACCCCAAAAAGCTGGGACGCCTCGGCGCGTACGCGGCGGCCTCCCTCGCCTCCGGCCGGATCACGGGAGCGCAGGGCGAGATGTTCACGGCAGGCGATCTGGGCGAGTACACGATCGGCAAGGACGGGGAGGTCATCCTCGGCCCGCCGACCGTCTTCGACGTCGAGAACATCGACGAGTTCGACTTCTGAGCCGGGGAGCCGGGATGCAACGCGTGTGCTTCGTCCTGAAGGTCCGTCCCGAGCGGACGGAGGAGTACCGCCGGCGGCACGAGTCCGTGTGGCCCGAGATGCTCACGGCGCTGACCGCCGCCGGCTGGCGCAACTACTCCCTCTTCCTGCGCGAGGACGGCCTGCTCGTCGGCTATCTGGAAACGGAGGACTTCACGGCCGCGCGGAAGGCGATGGCCGCCACCGGGGTCAACGCCCGCTGGCAGGCGCAGATGGCGGACTTCTTCGAGGCGCCGGCCGGCGCCGGACCGGACGAGGCGATGACGCCGCTGACCGAGGTGTTCCACCTCGGCGGCGACGCCGAGGAGACGGAGATACGGACATGACCACCGAGGCCGGCGCCTTTCGACGCGTCCCCGCCGTCAGCCGCAGACCGAGGATCGGTCTCGTCGCGGGCGGACTGGGGGCCTACTGGCCGCAGTTCCCCGATCTGCTGCCCCAGCTGGAACGGTCGGCGGCGCGGGTCGCCGAGCGCATGCGGGCGTTCGACGCGGAGGTGGTCGACGTCGGCTTCATCTCGGACGCCACGGACGGTGCGGCGGCCGCCGAACGGCTGCGCGCGGCCGACTGCGATCTCATCGTCGGCTTCCTGACCACGTACATGACGGCGACGATGCTCGTGCCGATCGCCCGGCGCAGCGGCGCGCCCGTGCTGCTCGTCAACCTCCAGCCGACCGAGGCGATGGACCACGCATCGTTCGGCACCGGGGACTGGCTGGCGTACTGCGGGGCCTGTCCGCTGCCCGAGATGGCCAACACGTTCGAACGCGTCGGCGTCCCCTTCCGCTCGGTGTCCGGGTATCTGGAGGACGAGCGGGCCTGGGAGCGGATCGGCCGCTGGATCAGGGCAACGGGCGCCCTCGCCGTGCTGCGCGGCGGACGGCACGGCCTCATGGGCCATCTGTACCCCGGGATGTACGACGTCTCGACGGACCTCACGATGGTGCCGGGCCACCTCGGCGGCCATGTGGAGGTCCTGGAGTTCGACGATCTGCGGGTCCGGGTCCAAAAGGCCGACGACGCGGAGGTGGAGGCCCGACTCGCCGAGACGCGCGAGGTCTTCGAACTCGACGACAGCGTGGTGACGGAGGACCTCGCGTGGGCGGCACGGGTCTCCGTGGGCCTGGACCGGCTCGTCGCGGACTTCGACCTGGACAGCCTCGCGTACTACCACCGGGGTCTGGACGGCGAGATCCACGAACGCCTCGGTGCCGGCATGATCCTCGGTTCGTCGCTGCTGACCGCTCGCGGGATTCCCGCCTGCGGCGAGTACGAGCTCCGCACCTCGATCGCGATGCTCATCGCGGGACGCCTGGGCGGCGGCGGATCCTTCACCGAACTCCAGGCACTGGACTTCCGGGCGGGCGTGGTCGAGATGGGCCACGACGGCCCGGGCCATCCGGCCGTCAGCGCCCGCAGACCACTGCTCCGCGGGCTCGGCGTCTTCCACGGCAAGCGGGGCTGGGGCGTGTCGGTGGAGTTCGACGTACGCCATGGACCGGTCACCCTGGTGGGCCTGGGGCAGACCCGTCAGGGCGCATACCGGCTGGTCGCGGCCGAGGGTAAAGTGGTCGGCGGTCCGCTCCTCGAGATCGGCAACACCACGTCGCGCGTCGACTTCGGCTGCGACCCCGGTGAATGGACCGACGCGTGGAGTGCCGGCGGGGTCGGCCATCACTGGGCACTGGCCACCGGTCGTCTGCTGCCCGACCTTCGCGCGCTGGCCGATCTCGGCGGACTGGAGCTGGTGGAGGTCTCGGCCTGATGACGCAGTCGGTGGGTATCAAGGATGTCGCGCGTGAGGCCGGGGTGTCGGTCGGCACGGTGTCGAACGTCATCAACCGGCCCGACTCGGTGGCGGAGGCGACCCGGTCCCGCGTCCTGTCCACTATCGACCGGCTCGGCTATGTACGCAGCGAGTCGGCCCGCCAGTTGCGGGCCGGTCGGAGCCGCATCATCGCGCTGCTCGTGCTCGACATGGCCAACCCCTTCTTCGTCGACGTCGCGGCCGGCGCCGAACGGGTGGCCCGTGACGCCGGACTCGGCGTGATGCTCTGCAACAGCGCGCAGAGCAGCGACGAGGAGGCCGAGTATCTCGGTCTCTTCAGCGAACAGCGGGTGCGTGGCGTGCTGGTGACCCCCGCGGACACCTCCGGGCACAATCTGGCGGGCTTCCGCCGCCAGGAGATCCCGTTCGTGACCGTCGACCGGGTGGTGCCGAGCGCCGAGGGGTGTTCGGTGTCGGTGGACGACGTCGTCGGCGGCAGCCTCGCCGGACGGCATCTGCTCGACCAGGGGCATGAGCGGATCGTGTACGTCAGCGGACCGCTTCAGCTCTCGCAGTGCCAGGACCGGCGTACAGGGGTGCTGCGGGCCCTCGCCGAGGCCGGGCTGGACGCGGACCGGCTGACGGTCCTCGAGACCCGGAAGCTCGATGTGTCGGCCGGCCGGGACGCCGGGGCCCGGCTGCTGGGGATGTCGCCCCGGCCCACCGCGGTGTTCTGCGCCAACGACCTGCTGGCACTCGGTGTCCTCCAGGCACTCTTCGCCGCCGGCGTGAGCGTCCCCGACGAGATCGCGCTCGTCGGGTACGACGACATCGAGTTCGCCTCCGCGGCCGCGGTGCCTCTCACATCGGTGCGGCAGCCGGCCGTACGGATGGGGCGGCTGGCGGCCGAGCTGCTGATCGAGGAGACCGGGCCCGATGCGGCGGACCACCGTCATCAGCGGATCGTGCTCCAGCCCGAGCTGGTGGTGCGGGGCTCCTCCATCGCGAGGCCGGCTCTCAAACGGCGCTGAGGTCCCCCCTCTCCCAACGCCGGTTATACACAGGATTTTTGACGCTTCGTCACGAATGCGGGTGGCGGGCACGAGTGCATCGTTGCCATCACGCTCCATCTCACACTCCAGAGCGAGGGACGAGTCATGAGCAGAAGCTGGAACCGCCGGGTATTCCTGCGCGCGGCCGTCGTGTCGGCAGCGGCCGGTGCCGCGGCCGGCACCATGGGCTCCGCCGCCGGTGCGCCACGGCCACCCGGGCCCGGCGCCGGCCGGCTGCGCGTCGAGCGCACGACCGTCGAGTACGCGGAGGAACTCCTCGGCACCGACATCTCCACCCCGCACCTCGGCTGGGAGCTCGCCGCCGGTGGCCGGGGCGCCGCACAGAGCGCGTACCAGGTGCGCGTCGCCGTCGACGTCCGTGATCTGAGCCGCCGCCCGCTGTGGGACTCGGGCCGCGTAGTCTCCGACCGGTCGGGCAACGTCCCCTACGCAGGACCCGAGTTGCGGCCCCGCACCCGCTACCACTGGCAGGTGCGCGTCTGGGACGAACAGGGCCGCGCCTCCTCGTGGAGTGCCGTCCACTGGTGGGAGACCGCTCTGCCCGCAGACGGCTGGCGCGCCCGCTGGATCGGAACGGAGCCGGCCCCCGAGGCGCCCGGCTTCGACGGCGCCTCCTGGATCTGGTCGCCCGGCGCGACCTCCACCGACGCCCCGGCCGGACCCCGCTGGTTCCGTGCCGCCCTGAAACTGCCCGCCGGGACCGAGGTGTCCCGGGCGACCGTGGTGGCCACCGCCGACGACGACTTCACCCTCCATCTGGGCGGACAGCAGGTACTGCACGCCCCCGAGCAGACGGACGGCTGGCGCACCGGCCACAGCGCCGACGTGACCGAGCAGGTGCGGGCCTCGGGTGGCCGCATCGTGCTGGCGGCGGTGGCGACCAATCGCGGCAACGTTGTCATCAACCCCGGCGGGCTCCTGGTCCGTCTCGAGGTCGAGACCGCCGACGGCCACCGGCATCAGCTCGTGACCGGCAACGGCTGGCGGGTCGAGGAATCCGAACACGACGGCTGGCAACGGCCCGACCACGACGACAGCGGCTGGGCACCGGCCGTGGTCCTCGCCCCCTACGGTCAAGGCCCCTGGGGCACCGGTGTCACCGTCGCCGTCCCGGAGCGGCCCGCGCCGCTGCTGCGCCGGGAGTTCACCCTGCGCAGGCCGTTCACCCGCGCCCGGCTGTACATCTCCGGACTCGCCTACTACGACGCGGAGATCAACGGACGGCGCGTGGGCCGCCAGGTGCTCGACCCCGGCTTCACCGACTACGACGAGACCGTGCTGTACGCCGTCCACGACGTCACCGAGCACCTGGAGCGTGGCGCCAACGCCATCGGCGTCACCCTCGGCCGCGGCTTCTACGGCATGACCACCCCGAACGTCTGGAACTGGCACCGCCCGCCCTGGCACGGCGAGCCCCGGCTGCTGGCCCAGCTGGAGATCGACCACCCCGACGGCTCCCGCACGACCGTGGCGACCGGCCCCGACTGGCGGATCACGCAGGGCCCCACCCTCTCCAACTCCCTCTACGCGGGCGAGACCTATGACGCGCGACGCGCGCAGCGCGGCTGGACCAGGCCCGGCTTCGACGACCGTGAGTGGTCCGCCTCACGTGTCCAGCAGGCCCCGAAGGGCACGCTCAAGGCCCAGCCCCACGATCCGATCGAGATCATCGAGACGGTCCGGCCGACCGCTGTCACGGAGCTGAGCCCCGGCGTCCACGTCGTCGACATGGGGCGCACGCTCGCCGGCTGGACCCGCCTCACCGTCACCGCCCCCGCCGGGACCACGGTCCGGCTGATCCACGGCGAGAAGCTGAAGGCCGACGGCAGCGTGCACGCCGAGACCGGCCACGTGCCCGGGCGGTTCCAGACGGACGAGTACGTGTGCGCGGGCAGGGGCCGGGAGACCTGGGAGCCCAAGTTCTCCTACAAGGGCTTTCGTCACGTCCAGATCAGCGGCTTGCCACGGCGGCCGAACCCCGACGAGGTGCTCGGCCGTGTGGTGCACACCAGGGTCGACGAGGTGAGCGAGTTCCGCTGCTCCGAACCGTTCTACGAGCAGCTCGACAGGGCGATGCGCCGCACGGTCCTCAACAACCTGCACGGCATCCCGACCGACACCCCGATGTACGAGAAGAACGGCTGGACCGGCGACGCCCAGCTCGGCGCCCCCGTGATGGCCCACGCCTTCGGTGTCCACCGCTTCCTGTCCAAGTGGCTCGACGACCTGGCGGACAGCCAGAACGCGGACGGCCAACTGCCCGTCATCGTGCCGAGCGGCGGCTGGGGATACGGCGATCTGGGCCCCTCGCCGGAATGGACCACCGTCTATCCCTTCCTGGTCCGGGAGATGTACCGGGTGTACGGGGACGACCGGATCGCCAGGCAGCACTGGCCCGCGCTCACCCGTTATCTGGACTGGGAGACCTCCCGGCTGAAGGACGGTCTCGCCGTCACCGCCCTGGGTGACTATCTGCCTCCTGGTTACGGCGGCAATCCACCCGAGGACACCCGTCTGACCGCCACGGCCTATCTGCGCCGTGCCCTTCTGCACACCGCCGAGATGGGCGACGTCATCGGCGAGGCGGCGACGGCCGAGCGGTACCGGGAGAGCGCCGAGCGGCTCCGGACCGCCTTCAACGCGGCGTTCCTCGACCCTGTGGCGGGCCACTACCGCACTGCCAAGGACCCGGGATACCGGCAGACCAGCAACGCGATACCGCTGGCGTTCGGGCTCGTGCCGCAGTCCGCACGCGCTTCGGTGACCCAAAGTCTCCTCGACGACATCGCCGCACGGGGCAGCCACCTCAACACCGGCGCGCTCGGGACCAGTGTGCTGCTGCCCGCGCTGACGGCCGAGGGGCACGCGGACGTGGCCCATGCCATCGCCACGCAGAAGACCTATCCCGGCTGGGGGCACTGGTTCGAGAACGGCGCCGACACCATGTGGGAGATGTGGCCGCTCGACTCACGTTCGCGTGACCACTACTTCCAGGGAACCGTCGTGCAGTGGCTCTACGAGAACGTGGCCGGCCTGCGTCCCGGCGACGACGGATACCGGAGCTTCGTCGTCCGTCCCGACGCGAGAACGGGCGTCACCTGGGCCCGCACCGCGATCCGCACGGTCAGGGGGCGGGTGTCCGCGGGCTGGCAGCGTACGGGTGGGGAGCTGCGCCTCACGGTGGAGGTGCCGGTCGGTTCGCAGGCCGAGGTCCATCTGCCCGCCGCGGGCCGCTCGGCTGTCAGCGCACCTGAGGGTGCTCGCTACGACCGGACCGAGTCCGGTCATGTGGTCCATCGCGTCCCCCACGGCACGTGGGTGTTCACGGCGCGGGACGTGGCCGGCTGACAGGGTGCCGACAGGGGTGTGGCCCCCGGACAACTGTCCGGGGGCCACACCGACCACTGCTTCGTCAGTCGTTGAGGCAGACGTTGCCGACCGCCGGGTTGAGCAGGCCGATGACGTTGACCGTGTTGCCGCAGAGGTTGAGCTGCGCGTTGATCGGCACCTGGATGACGTTGCCGGACAGGAAGCCGGGCGAGTGCGCCGCGACACCGTTGGCGTCGCTGTCGGCGGTGGCGAAGCCGGCGCCGCCGAGCACGAGGGCGCAGACACCGGCGGCGACTGCAGCGGACTTGATGAGAGCCATGAAGAGATCTCCTGTACAGAAGCGGGGGAGGCGGCCCCTGGCGCAGGTGCCCGCTTCGGACAGCCTGGCGCCGCGGTCGGGAGCCGCCGAGCGTCTGCTGATGTGTCCCCCACTCCTCGCGTTCCTCGCGCCCGATGGAACATTTGGGCCACATCGGGTGAATTGCCTCTCTATCGCCCGCCCAGCCGCCGCGTCCCGGTGAATCGCTCTCGACCAGCACGATCGTGCGCCGCGGTTCCGCCGGATCACTGGGAGCGGGCGCGCATCCGGCGCAGCGTCCGCGCATCCTGCAAGCCCACCGAACGAGCGGCGGCATGGACCGTCGCGCCCTGACCGATGAGGTGTTCCGCACGCTCCAGCCGGAGGGTCTGCTGATAGCGCAGCGGGGTGAGGCCTCCGGTGACACGTGTGAAGGAACGGGAGAGGGTGCGCTCGCTGACGCCGACGGCCGCGGCGAGGTCGGGCAGGCGCAGGGGCTTGTCGAACTGCGCGTCGATGAGGTCCTGCGCGCGGTGGACCGTGTCACTGAGGTGCGAGCGGTGCCGGAGCATGACACTGGTCTGCGGTTCGTCGCCGTTGCGCCGGGAGTAGACGACCATGCTCCGCGCCACCTGGGCGGCCGCTGCGGGGCCGTGCCGGGTGGCGATCAGATGGAGCGACAGATCGATGCCGCTGGCGATTCCGGCGGAGGTGACCACCCGGTCGTCGGCCGTGAACAGGACGTCGCGTACGAGGTGCGAGCGTGGATGGCGACGGGCCAGTTCGTCCTGCACCTCGTGGTGGGTCGTACAGCGGCGGCCGTCCAGCAGACCCGCCTGGCCGAGTGCCTCCGCGCCGGAGCAGACGCCGGCGACCGTGCCGCCGCGGGCGTGGTGCTCCCGCAGCGCCCGGAGCGAGGCCGGCCCGAGGACGGGGCTGTCGGCGAGCGTGCGCGCTCGCCAGCCCGGCACCACCACCAGATCCTCCGGCCCGAGTCCGGGCCAGTCGAGTGAGGCCCGCAGCGGCAGTCCCTGGGCGGAGGCCACGTCGGGCTGCTCCGCCACATAACCGAGGGTGTAGGGGTGGCCGAAGTCCGCGGCCGTGAAGAAGACCTGCGCTGGACCTGCCAGGTCCAGCAGATGCACCCCGGGCAGGAGCAGAAAGACGACCCGGCTCATGATCCCGTGGCCAGGGCCGGGAGGGCAGCCTCCACCTCGGCGACCGTGGTGATGGTGGCGAACCGACCGGCGAGGACGTACGCGGTGCGCCGGATGACCTCGTCGGCACTCAGGGTGCGGGGGTCGGACAGCAAGTCGTCCACGCTCTGGTCGTCAGGGGCGCCGGGGTGGGCGATCGGGTTGGTGGCGGTCGCGTCGACGACGAAGGTGACCTCGTAGCCGAGGTCGCTCGCGACCCGCGCGGTCGTCTCCACACACTGCTCCGTGCGGATCCCGCAGACAGTGACGTGCCCCACCCCGTGCCGGGTGAGGGTCTGCTGCAGATTGGTGCTGGTGAAGGCGTTGTGCGAGGTCTTGCGGATCAGCGGCTCCGTGTCCAGGGGCCGCAGCTCCTCCATCAACCGCACGTGGCCGAGCACAGGGTCGAACACACCGCCGGTGCCGGGTTCGCAGTGCAGCACCCACACGACGAGATCGCCCGCCCGGCGTGCCGCCTGCACGAGACGGTCCGCCTTCCGGGCCACGTCCGGGTCCGAGATCGTCTTCCACTGCGGGCGGGCACGGAAGGATTCCTGGACATCGATGACAATCAGCGCTCGGGTCATGCCGTCAGTCTGACCTGCCCGGACGAGCGCCGAACAGGGCCGAGGGGGTCCACGGGCGGACCGATCCGGTCACCGCGGCCGCGGCGTCCGTGGCCCGCCCGCCCGATCCTCAGTAGCGTTCGAGCATCGGCGGGCCGATCCAGCCGGAGCCGGAGAGCCCGAGCGTCGCGTCGTACGCCTCCATGAGGTCGCCGTTCGTGTCGTGCGCCTCCAGGGAGTCGGACACCGCGTCGCGCAGGACCTTGTCGCTCTTGTCCATGCCGATGCCGTAGGGCTCCTTGGTGAACGGCCTGCCGACGACCTTCAGCTTGGAGGGCCGCTGGGCGGCGAAGCCCATGAGGATGGCGTCGTCGGTGGTGACGGCGTCGACCTTCTTGTCGAGCAGCTGCTGGACGCACGCGGAGTACTTGTCGAGCTCCAGGGTCTTGGTGCCGTAGTCCGGCTTCTTGATCTCCTGGAGCGACGTCGAGCCCTTGATCGAGCAGACCGTCTTGCCCTGGAGGGAGAAGGGTCCGGCGATGGTCTTGTCGTTCTTGCGGACCAGGAGGTCGGCGCCGGCGACGAAGTACGGCCCGGCGAAGCCGACCTGCTTCTTGCGCCTGTCGTTGATCGTGTACGTGCCCACGTACAGATCGACGTCCCCCTGTGCGATGGCGGTCTCGCGGACGCTGGACTCGACCGTCTTGAACTCGATCTGGGCGGGCGAGAAGCCGAGATCCGCGGCGACCATCTTGGCCACCTCGGCGTCGAACCCGGACCGTGTGCCCTCCTTGTCCTCGAAGCCGAGGAAGGGGAGGTCGTTCTTGGCACCAATGACGATCTTGCCGGCCTTCTGGGCCTTCTTGAGCGTCGGGGAGTCCAGGTCGACGGACTTGGCCACCGGATAGGTGGGCAGCCGGGGCTGGTCCTTGCCGCCCGAACCGCCGATGAGTACGTCGTCGTCGGACGTGCCGGACTCGCTGCTGCTGCAGGCGGTCGCCGTCAGCGCGAGTACAGCGATCGCCGCGGTGGCGGCAGACTTGCGGACCTTCATGATCAAGAATCCCTCATGTCCGGATAGAGCAGATGCGACGGCGGGAGCACGAGGCGCGCCGTCGCAGGGCCCCCGTGTCCGCTGGGAGGAGGGTATGGACGACGTTCGGCCACCGTCAGTAGATCTGAGCAGAACTTGAGCATTACGATCCGGCCGCAACCGGACATTCCCGTCACTCCCGTAACAGCGTCGCGGCCTGCACGGCTGCCATCCGCACGGTGATCCATCCCGTGGCCTGAACTCCCCACAGGAACAGGGGTGTACAACCGCCCCTGAACCAGAGATGGCTGAAAAGGCATCACGTCCGCCTGTTCCCTCTCCCGTGGCCTATCCGGAGGGGCTCCGCGCTCCTTAGCATGAGCGCCCAACAGGTCCTGATTTCTACTGACGCGGGTGAGAACTGGATGCGAGAGGAGTCGTGGCGCCCGGACGCCATCGACACGACGGTGCCCAGCGTGGCACGCATGTATGACTATTTCCTGGGGGGCAGCGACAACTACCAGTCGGACCGTGACGCCTGCGAGCAGCTGCTCAAGCAGGTGCCCAGCACCAAGGTGCTGGCGGTCAACAACCGCAGGTTCCTTCAGCGCGTCGTCCGCCTGCTGGCCAGCGAGTACGGCATCCGCCAGTTCATCGACCACGGTTCCGGCCTGCCCACCCAGGACAACGTCCACCAGGTCGCCCAGGCCATCGACCCGGCGTCCAAAGTGGTCTATGTCGACAGCGATCCGATCGTTCTGGCCCATGGACGGGCACTGCTGGACGAGAACGACAACACCGCTGTGATCCAGGCAGACATGCGCGAGACGGACCACATCCTCGGTCACCCGGAGACCACGCGGCTGATCGATTTCAGTCAACCCGTGGCGGCCCTCTTCGTTTCGGTCATGCACTGCATTCCGGACGAGGACGACCCGGCGGCGCTGCTCCGGCGGGTGGCGGAACGCCTGGTGCCCGGCAGCTTCCTGGTCGTCTGCCAACTGGTCAGCGATCGGCCGGAGATCCGGAAGTTCGTCACCGACTTCATGGCGGAGGCCACCGGCGGCAACTGGGGCAGGGTCCGCGAGGAGCGCGAGGTCACGGAGTACTTCCACGGCCTCCAGATTCTCGAGCCCGGCCTGGTGGAGGTGTCGACCTGGCGACCCGACACCGATCTGGCGCCCACGCAGCTCACCGACGAGTGGATCGAGTGGGGCGGCGTGGCACGGCTCGGCTGACGCCCACGACAGAGAACGGCCCCGGCCGCGCGCTACGACGCGTGTGCCGGGGCCGTTCTCGTGCCGGGTAGCTCTTGCGCCGACCGCACGCCTGCCGGACCGTACTTGGTGTGTGGAACGGTCAGAGGGTGTCCATGCGCTCGCGCAATGCCGCGATCGACTGTACGGGCGTGAGGGCGCACGCGCCCAGCCGGTCGAGCATGTTCCGGTACTGCTCGACCCCCTGGGGCTTCTGGGTGAACGTCGAGTCGGTGAGGTGCTCGATGTACACGGCGTCCTTCAGGTCGCCGAGGGCGAAGCGCAGATAGGTCACGCCGGTCCCCACCCCGACCGCGGCCGTCACGTCCAGCGGCGCGATCTGCAGGGTGACGCGAGGGCGCTCCATCATGACGAGCAGATGCTCCAGCTGTGCGCGCATCACGTCCCTGCCGCCGACGACCCGCAGCAGGACGGACTCGTCGATGACGGCCCAGAGCCGCGGCGCGTCCGGCTGGTCCAGCTGACGCTGCCGTTCCTGGCGCAGCTCCACGCGCCGCGCCACTTCGTGCTCGAGCAGCTGCCCGGGGCCGGCCTGGATCACGGCGCGGGTGTAGTCCGGCGTCTGAAGCAGTCCGGGAACATAGAACGGCTCGTAGGTACGGATGCGTTCGGCCGCGCCTTCGAGCGCGACCAGCGGTGTGAAGAAGTCGGAGAGGACGTCACTGAACGACCGCCACCAGTCGGGTCGGCGGGACTGATCGACCAGCCGGAGGAACTCGTCGACGCGCTCCTCACCGTCGACCCCGTACAGATGCAGCAGGGCGAGTGCGTCGACCTGCTTGCAGCCGTGCCGTCCGAGCTCGATGCGGCTGGTTTTCGACTGCGAGAAACCCAGCTTGCTGTCGACATCGGCGGGATCCAGTCCGGCGGCGACG
>NZ_JBEOSJ010000004.1:364819-475252 GCF_040302905.1 Streptomyces sp. NPDC096193
TTGCAGCCGTGCCGTCCGAGCTCGATGCGGCTGGTTTTCGACTGCGAGAAACCCAGCTTGCTGTCGACATCGGCGGGATCCAGTCCGGCGGCGACGCGCAGTTCGCGCAACTTGCCGCCGACGATGAGCTTCAGTGCCGTCGGGTTCTTCTCCACCGCCCCTAGCGGTCGTACGAACAACGACGCATTCGGATCGGCTGCAGCCATTGGGCGCTCCTGCGGACGCGGGGAAGACGCCCAGTATCCACCAATGAGGCTTCCATGGCTCGGAATACGTCGCTCTTGGAGCGATTTTCAGCCGATGAAGAAGTCGAAGTCTCCGCCTCGGGCGCCCGCCACGAACGCAGCGATCTCATCACGCGTATAGATCAACACGGGCCCCTGAGGGTCACGGGAGTTGCGCAACGCCACACGCCCCTCAGGGAGCTCTGCCAGCTCAACGCAGTTCCCGGTCGCATTGCTGTGACTGCTCTTGGTCCACGCCACGGAGCCCAGCCCAGTCGCCCGCATGCCGTTGAAGAAAGACTCCACTGCAACAGCCCTTTCATTTTCGTACATTCGTTCGCACCGACACCCAACCATTGCAATCCCAGATGCAATTGCATTCTTGGGTGGCGCTCGACCATACTCGCTCCACGGCGGCCGGTGCAGCGCCGAAGTCCATTTCCTCCAGGGGGACATGACCAGTGACAACTCACGTGTCAGCCTCATCGAGCACGAGCACCAGGCACGGAAGCCGGTTCTGCGGTGCGGAGCCTGGCGCGGAACCACTCCCCGCGACGAACCCCGCGGGCGAACCTCAGTGGGCCTGGAACCAGAGCATGAGCCAGACCGGATTCGCCGCGTGCGGACTTGACGGTCGGCTCCAGAACGCCTCACAGGCACGGCAGTTCGTCGCCACGACTCTCACCGGCTGGGCGCTTCCGCAGCTTGTCCCGGACGCCGAGCTGGTCGTCAGCGAACTCGTCACCAACGCGGTGCAGCACGCACTGGACCCGGCATCGCCCGCGGACGGCGACTACCCGGTCTGGCTCGGCATCTTCCGGCAGCCCGGCGACCTCGTGTGCGCGGTCACCGACCCGAGCTCCACCGCACCACGTCCGCGCAGCGCGGACGAATGCGCACTCGGCGGCCGGGGCCTGCACCTCATCAGCGCGCTCTGTGACACGTGGTCGTGGTCCCTGACCCCGCCGAAGGGCAAGACGGTCTGGGCGACGCTGCCCCTTCAGTGACGCCGGCGCGACGACGCCAGTGAGGTACGGGCGGATGACGCCCGCCTCGTGCGGGTCCGGAACCGCGCCCCTGCGGCGAGCCTGCCCGATGAGCCCGCCTTCGCCTTGCCGGGCCCCCGGCCGCGGACGGGCCGCTCGGACGCCGGACTACGGCACCTGCCGATCGCCGGACGCCGGGCCCCCACCCCGCGTCTCCTCCAGTGAGGCCTGCATCGCGTCCCTGGCCCGCGTGAACCAGTCGGCCAGCACCGCCACCTCGTCCGGCGAATAGTCCGCGAAGAGCGCGGCGATCCGCTCGTAGAACGGGCCGTAGACCTCGAGGATGCGCGCCTGGGCCGACTCCTCCATCACCACGCGCACCCGACGGCGGTCTCCCGGATCGGCCCGGCGACGCACATAGCCGGCCTTCTCCAGACGGTTGAGCACACCCGTCACCGCGCCCGTGGTCAGCCGGGCCCGCTCGGCCAGGTCGCCCGCCGCGAGCGACTCTCCCGCCATACCGGCCTCGATGACGAAACCGAGGCAGGTGAGGTCGGTGACGTTGAGTCCCAGCCGCCCCGCGATGTCCTGCTGCCCGAACTGCGCCAGCGCGATCATGCGGTCCATCGCGTACTGCGCCTCTGCGGCCGTCGCCTCCGGGCGCGCCTTGCCCTCCACCGGAAATCCCCTTAGCATCTAAGTTACTTAGTTCGTAAGACGTTCCTGGGTGTGGGTGTGCCCAGGTCGCTGATCCATCACACCACCGGTGAGGAGCCACAGATGAGTGTGCACGGCGATCACGACATGGGCCACACGGTGGCCGGCTGGACCGGCACCGCGCTGGCCACGGCCGGGACCGCCGTGCTCGGGGCGGGACTCGCCGCCGGCTCGCCGTGGGGCCTCGGTCTGGGGGGAGCGGTCGTCGTGCTCTCCGCGATCACCACCTGGCTGCTGCACCTCGCGGGGTGGGGCAAGCCCAGCGGGCCCCGGCCCCCGGACCTTCGCAGCCCTCGCATCCGGGACACCACCGTCCGGTACGGGCACCCGGGCTGTGTCGGCTGCCGGCTGGCGGGGCGCAGGCCGCAGGCGGCCCCAGTCAGCGCACCGCACGTCCCACCGGTCACCGCAGGCTCTCCGGTCACCGCCGGGACTCGGGTCGCTGCCGGGACTCGGATCGATGCCGGTTCTCCGGTCAGCGTCGAAGCAGCCGCGCTGCAGACGTCAGGGTGATCCGCTGTCCTGCGCCCGGCCGGAGACCGCGAGACCGGCGGTGTCGGTGCGGCCCCGCACATCGGTGTACCCGTGCGCACGTATCGCGTCGGCCACCGGCGCGGTCACGCGCTCGGCCGACTGCGGTCCGCCCGGCCCGTAGCACACGTGCAGCACCCCGCCAGGTCGCGGCACGGGGGGGGAGGAGCGCCAGTTCGGTGCCGGGTGAGCGGGTCCGGAACAGATTGACGTTGACCGCGAGGGCGGCGTCCAGGAGGCCGTCCGGGACCTCCAGCGACGCCAGTTCCGTACAGCGCAGTTCCAGGCGGCCGGCCGCCACGTGGGCGGCGTTGCGGTCGGCCGTGCGCGCGAGCGCCACGGCCGACCGGTCGACGGCCGGCAGCCGACCGGTCCTCAGACGTTCGCACACGAGCAGTGCCGCGACTCCCGGACCGCATCCGATTTCCAGCACTCGGTCGGCGGGTCCCGGATCGAGGAGGTCAACCGCCCAGCGGATACGGTCCGGCACGGCGGCCCGCGCAGCCCTCATGGTCCGGCTCCTTCACACCCGGGGACCGCACTCGTCATCCGCGTATCGCCGGACGGCAGCAGCCGGCCGGGCGGATATGCCACGGAACCACGGTTCCAGTGCGGCTCATGCCGTGCCGGGGTGTCCCCCGCCGTCGATGTCCTTGCCGATGTAGAGCTCGGCGAAGGCGGCCGCCGCCGCGGGTGACTCGAAGATCCGCCGCAGCCGGGCCGTCGCGGACGCCGCCCGGAACGGGTCGCCCGACGAGGCCCCGTGCATCACCTCCGCGAGCCACTGCGAGAACTCCTGGTACTGCCAGACCTGCCGCAGACAGGCCGCCGAGTAGCCGCGCAGCCCGCTGTCGTCCGCCTTGGCGCAGTGGGCGACCAGCGCGTCGCCGAGCAGCAGTGCGTCGTGCAGCGCCAGGTTCATGCCCTTCGCGGCGATCGGCGCCGCGAGGTGGGCAGCGTCGCCCGCCAGATACAGCCGGCCGTAGGACATCGGCTCCACGACGTAGTTGTGCATGTCCAGTACGCGCTTCTCGATCAGCGGGCCCTCGGCGAGCGGCCGGGCTCCGTCGGCCGACAGCCGCGTCCGCAGTTCGGACCACACGCGGTCGTGCGGCCAGTTGCCCGGGTCGTCGCCGGGCGGGCATTCCAGGTAGTAGCGGGTGACCTGGGGGCTGCGGGCCATGTGCGCGGCGAAGCCGCGGCCGTGCACGCCGAAGACGACACAGTCGTTGGACGGGGGCGCCTCGGCGAGGAGGGCGAGCCAGCCCACGCCGTAGTCGTGCCGCGCCACGGCCGCGTGCTCCGGGGGCATGCTCGCGCGGGTCACTCCCCGCGCCCCGTCGCAGCCGGCCACGGCCTCGCACACGATGCGCCGGCGCTCGCCCGTCTCCGGGTCGGTGTAGGAGACCTCGGGCCGGTCCGTGTCGACGGCGTGCAGCTCCACGTCCCGGACACCGAAGCGGATCTCGCCACCCAGCTCGTCGGCGTACCTGCGGACGAGGTCGGTGACCAACAGCGGCTGCGGATAGACGAAGTGACGGTTGCCGGTCATCTCGCCGTACGGGAAGCGATGGCGCTCCCCCGCGAAGCGGAACTCGAACTCCCCGTGAGTTTCGGTGTTCTGGAGCAACCGGTCGGCCAGACCCCGCCGTTGGAGTGCCCGAACGGCCCACTCCTCGAGGAAGCCGGCACGCGGCCGCTGCTCGATGAACTCTCTGCTCTCCGTCTCCAGCACCACGCAGTCCACGGATGCGGCCCGCAGGATGTTGGCGACGGTGAGCCCGGCGGGGCCCGCGCCGATGACGACGACCCGGGTGCGGTACGGCGGCGTTCGGGGCGACGAGGCGAGGGCGGGGAACGAAGAGGCGTCGGAAGACGGGGGGACGGCGACCATGCCCAGCATTATGACGGTGCTCAGTCAGCCTCGGCGGCCGCGAAGGTGTCCGGAGGTGCTCTGGTCACGGCCGCCCGGTCCCGCGATTATGGCGCAGTCATGTCAACCACCGACCGGGTGCCCGTGGCCGGTGTTCGTCGAATGGATGGCCGTGAACAGGTCCCTGATCAGGCTGGTGCCCGCCGCCGTGCTCGTCCTGCTGGCGGGTTCCGCCGGGCTGCCGGCCCAGGCGGCCGAACCGCCCCGCCCCGAGGTCGCTGAGAAGCCGGCCGTGCGGCAGGCGGCGTGGACCCCTCCGCTGAGCACCCGCGGCCGCTACATCGTCGACGCGGACGGCAACCGGTTCAAGCTGAAGTCGGGCAACTGGCACGGGGCGAGCGGTACCTGGACGGGCTCGGGAAGCCCGGACAACGCCGCGGACAACCACGCCGGCGAGAAGTCCGACCGTATGCCGCTCGGCCTGGACCGCGCCTCCATGGGCGAGATCGTCGCGGGCTTCCGCGAACTCGGCCTCAACAGCGTGCGGCTCCCCTTCTCCAACGAGATGCTGCGCGACACCCGTCCGGTCGCGGACGCGTCGGTGGCCGCCAACCCGTCGCTGCGCGGCAGGACCCCGCTCCAGGTGTACGACGCGGCCGTCGCGGCACTCACCGGTGCCGGCTTCGCGGTCGTCCTCAACAACCACACCAACACCACACGCTGGTGCTGCGGCGTCGACGGCAACGAGCGGTGGAACACGAGCCAGAGCGACGCGACATGGGAGAACGACTGGCTCTTCATGGCACGGCGCTACCGCGCGAACCCGCGCGTCGTGGGCGCCGACCTCTACAACGAAGTGCGCCGCTCGGTGTGGGACGACCCCAACTGGGGCCTCGGTGACCGTCACGACTGGTTCGCGGCGACACAGCGGCTCGGCGACCGCATCCTCCAGGAGGCCAACCCGGACCTCCTGATCGTCGTCGAGGGCATCAACTGGACCGGCATTCCCGTCGACGGTCTTCCGCACGAGCGCCCCACCCTGGAGCCCGTCCAGCGGCTCTCGCACACCCTGGTCAGGTCCGGCAAACTCGTCTACTCCGCGCACTTCTACGACTACACCGGCCCCCACCACAGCGGCGCGACCGGCACCGGCGAGACCTCTGACAACCGCTACCGGGACTTCACCCGCGCCGAACTCCACGACGTACTGCGCCGACAGGCGTTCTACGTCAGTGGCGAAGGGGACCGGCACTTCACCGCGCCGGTGTGGATCAGCGAGTTCGGCGTCGGGGGCCGGGACGAGCACGGGGAGAAGCAACGGGCGTGGTTCGAGAACTTCGTCGACTTCCTCGTCCGGACGGACGCCGACTTCGCGTACTGGCCGCTCGTCGGATGGCACGAGAACCGCGAGGGCAACGGCTGGGCCCTGCTGCACTGGGACGCGGCCGGCGGGCGGATCGGGGTGTTCGACGGTGACGACTGGCGTGCCGGTGCCTGGAGCCGGCTGATCGCCGCCGACGGGCGCAGCGGCCAGGTGGCCCCGGTCGACCGCTGGTCGATGCTCAGCCCCGACCACGGGGACTTCGTCCAGTCCCTGCGGATGCGCGCCCTGCCCGACTGGGACTCCGGCGCCCGCAAGGCGGTCTGCCCCGACGGTCAGCGGCTCGCGGGCCTCGGCCACACCGGCAACCGTGGGCTGTGCACCGACGCGGGCGCGCGCGACCCCTGGACCCCGGGTGCCGGGCACGAGGTGGTGCGCGACGAACGGTACGTCGGCACCGGCGACTGGGCCCTGGGGTACACCAAGCTGGAGTGCCCGCCCCGCCACCTGCTCATCGGCTACAGCGTCCGCGGGGCCGCGGTCTCCACCGTCTTGTGCGCCCCCTCCGACGCGGCGCCCGGTGGCGGCGGCCGGACCGTCTGGTTCGACCGCGGCGACAACCGTCCCGCCGCAGCGAAGGGCGGAGACTTCGCGCAGGGGCGCTACAAGGGACAGTGCGCGGACGACGAGTACGCGGCCGGTGTCGCTTACACCGGCCGCGTCGGCTCGTCGAGAACGCCTGACGCCCTGCTCTGCAGAAGGCTCCGCTGAAGCATTCCGATCGCGGTCAGCGCGACCGGAACTTCCGCAGCGTCTCCTTCGCCTGGGCGCGCTTGCGCGGGTCGGCGGCGGCCCTCCGACCCTGGTCGATCATCCGGCGTCCCTTGGGACTCCGGGCGAACGACTTGATGCGGTCCAGGATTCCGGCCATGTCTCCTCCAACTGATCACATACGTGTCAGGGACTGCTTACCCCGGGACGCCCGGTCGATGTGCGTCAGGAGGGAAGCATCCGCGGTTCGGCCCATTCCGCTCAGGCCGGGCGACGCGCGATGACGCCGAACATGGTCACGGACAGATGGAGCGCACCGTGCTCGCCTGCCGCCATCAGCTCTTCGTAGAGGCGCTCCCGCTGCGGCTCGGTGATCAGCCCACTGCGTACGGCCGTGTCCCCCAGCGTTCTGATCAGCGGCTCCACGGTCTCCAGACTGTTCTGGATGAGGGCCTGCGAGCCCACGTCGTTGATCTCGAACCCCTCGGCCCTCAGCTGACCGACGAGCCGGCGCCCCGCATAGGGGTTGGCCGCGGCGGCGAGCGCGGCGGCGCTCAGGGCCTTCACCACCTCGGGCTCTCCCGGGTGCAGGATGGCCGTCGCCCAGTCGGTGTCCATGAGGGCGACGCGGCCGCCGGGCCGCAGGACGCGTGCGATCTCCCCGGCCGCCTTCTGCGGCTCGTCGAGGTGCTGGAACACCCGCTCGCACCACACCAGGTCGACCGAGGCGTCACCGAGGGGCAGCGCCAGGGCGTCGCCCTCGGCGAAGCGTGCCGTGCTGCCCGCTTCAGCGGCTCGCCGCTCGGCGACCGCACGCAGACCGGGGTTCGGCTCCACACCCAGCGCATCGCCGCCGGGCGCCACCGCCGCGGCGAGTGCCCGCACCTCCGACCCGGTGCCGGTGCCGATGTCGAGCGCCCGCTCCCCGGGCCGAGCGGACAGCCCGCGATGCGCCCACGCGCGCAGGCGGCGCACGCCAGGCGTGCCCTCCTGCGCGTCCAGGGCGGCGACGAGCCGCTCGACACCCGACGCGGACATGTTCTCCGTGTGGAAATCGGAGGTCGGTCGGGAGTCCCCCATGGCGTCCCCTTCCGGAGTGAGCTCACTGGTCGTCCACCGGCCATGTGGCCGGTTCCTCGCCGGTCGTCACGTCGGCCGCCGTCTGGTCCCATGCTCGCACCCCTGGTGCCCGCCCGTCTGTGCGAGAGTCGCACCCATGAACAGAGACGTCCTGGTCCTGCGACGTGCCGTGGACGCGGACGCCGACGGGATGGCCCGCACATGGTTGCGTTCCTTCTCCGCGGCCCTTCCCACGGTGCGGCGGGCACACAGCGACGACGAGGTGCGTGCGTGGTTCGCGCACGTGGTCGTACCCCACCACGAGAGTTGGGTCGCGGTCGCCGGCGGCACGGTCGCCGGGCTGCTGGTGCTCGACGGCCGGGAACTGGAGCAGCTGTACCTGGATCCGTCATGGCGGGGCCGCGGGCTGGGCGACCGGCTCGTCGGGCTGGCCAAGCGGCAGCGCCCCGAGGGGCTGGCGCTGTGGACGTTCCAGGTCAACGGGCCCGCGGGGCGGTTCTACGAGCGCCACGGCTTCGCGGAGGTGGAGCGCACCGACGGTTCGCGCAACGAGGAGCGGGAGCCGGACGTCCGCTACGTCTGGAAGCCGGGGCCGTAGGCACGGGACTGCGCCCGCGACGGGACCGCAGCGGTTCCCCACCGGTACCCCTGTCTTCCAGGGTTCGCGTCTCAGAAGGGCCGCGGCACCGCCGCGAACGGCGGCAGCGTGAACCAGAGCGGGACCGCCCTGCGCAGCGCCTCCGGTCCCTGTACCTCGACCGCACCCGAGCGCAGAGCCTGGGCCCAGGCCAGGTCGCCGCGCCAGATCTCGATCATGCGCCGCAGGGCGGCGGAGACCGTGACGGTCACGTCGAACCCCGGGTCCCGGTCGCAGACGTCCGCCTCGGTCGGCGTGATCACGAGCCACCAGTCCCGCACCGGGAGGGCTACATCCGGGAACAGGAAGCGGATCACCGACCTGCCGTCGGGTACGGCTCGGTGGTCGACGCGGCGACGCATGTCCCACAGCAGCAGTTTCGGGTCGAGATCCTTGTCGCCGAGTTCCCCGATCCAGCGCACGCCCCAGACGCTCAGTGCCTCGATCACCGGACGCAGCTCCTCGCCGGCCGGTGTCAGGACGTACCGGACGTCGTGCCCCTCCGCGCGCCGCTCCACGATCCCCGCGCGCACCAGCTGCTGAAGCCGTTTCGAGAGCAGCGTGGGCGACATCCGCGGTACTCCGCGACGCAGCTCGTTGAAGTGCTCGGTGCCGGTCACCAGCTCCCGTACGACGAGCAGGGTCCAGCGTTCGTCGAGCAGCTCCATCGCCTTGGCGACGGGGCAGAACTGGTAGTACGAGGACCCCATACGAGCAGGCTACGGCCGGTTCGGTGAGCCGACCACCGTCGACGGCGAGGGATACGGCTTCCGTCCCTTGGGCCGCTGGTACAGATTCCGTACTAGGGGCGGTGTCCGTTCGTTTCCTACGCTCGATACAGGCGCCGGCCCGTATCCGTGCGGCGCGAGAGCCGAGGAGAGCCGTCATGACCGAAGCCACCGAAGCCACCCAAGCCACCCAAGCCACCGAAACGGTCGATGCCGACCGTGCACTGAAGACCGGGCACCGGAAGATGTGGGCGCTCGGCGACTACTCCGCCGTGGCGGCGGAGCTCATTCCCGATCTCGGCGCGACGCTCGTCGAGGCGTGCGGTGTACGGAGTGGCCGGCGGGTGCTGGACATCGCCGCGGGCACGGGAAATGCCGCGATTCCCGCCGCCCTCGCGGGGGCCGAGGTGGTCGCCAGTGACCTCACCCCGGAGCTGATGGACGTCGGGCGCAAGCTCGCCGTCGAGCGCGGGGCCGAGGTGGAGTGGCGGGAGGCCGACGCCGAGGCGCTGCCCTTCGCCGACGGTGAGTTCGACACGGTGATGTCGTGTCTCGGGGTCATGTTCGCGCCGCACCATCAGGCCGCCGCGGACGAACTGGTCCGGGTCTGCCGGCCGGGCGGCACCATCGGCCTGATCTGCTGGACCCCGGAGGGCTTCATCGGGCAGATGTTCGCGGTGATGAAGCCGTACGCCCCCAAGCCGCCTCCCGGCGCCCAGCCCCCGCCGCTGTGGGGTCAGGAGGCACATGTCCGCGAACTCCTCGGGGACCGGGTGACGGCCGTGGAGGCGCGGCGGCAGACCGTGCGGATCGGCCGTTTCGACAAGCCCGAGGCGTTCCGGGAGTACTTCAGGGCGAACTACGGTCCGACCATCGCGACCTACCGGAACATCGCGGACGACGCCGAGAAGGTCGCCGCGCTGGACCGTGACCTCGACGAACTCGCCGTCCGCCACGCGGACGCCTCCGGGACCACCGCGCTGGACTGGGAGTACCTCCTCGTCACCGCCCGCAGGAGCGCCTGAGGCCCTGCCGGGCCGTCACCGGGAGCGGTACCACTCGACGGTCGCGGCCACCGCCTCCGCGTGGGGTGTGGGTTCGAAGGGGCCGAAGGCGGAGCCGAACTTCGAGCTGTCGACGACGAAGGGAGCGCTGAACTGGTAGGCGGTCTCCCGCAGTTCGCGCAGCATCGGTGAGAACAGGCCGCCCACGGCGAGCACGGCCGGTCCCGCGACCGCGATCGTCGCGGGCACGGGTCGTCCGGCAGCCCCGGCCGCGAGATCGGTGAACTGCTGGGCGGTCAGCGCTTCGTCGGCCGGAAGGTGCCAGACCTGGCCGTCCGCCTCGGGGTGAGCCCGCGCGCGATGTCCGGCAGATGGTGCAGCGTGTGCGCCTGGGACGTACTGCCGACCCACTGGGGCTACCTGCCCGCCAGGAGACCCCCGAACAGGGTCTCGCCCGCCGTGGAGTGGGTGCCCCGCGGCCCGTAGTAGTCCGATGCCCGGCCGATCGCGACCCTCACCCGCCCCGTGCGGTGCGCGTCGAGCAGTTCGGCCGCCATGGCGGTGCGGGTCCGGCCCTTGCGGCCCTGCGCCGCGGCCGGGAGGTCCTCGCGCAGGGGCCCGTCCACGGGTCCGTAGGAGTACAGGTTGTCGGCGAACACCAGCTTGGCGCCCGCGGACTCGGCGGCGGCCAGCACCGAGCGGGTCAACTCGGGGAACAGCTCGGGCCATTGGGTGTAGGGAGGACTGGCGCAGTGGTGGACGACCGCTGCCCCGGCAGCCGCCGAAGCGGCCTGGGCCGGGTCGGCGGCGTCGGCGGCGACGCCCTCGGCGCCCTCTGGCGCACGGCCTCCGCGGCTCACGGCCCGCACCGGGCGTCCGTGGCGCAGCAGTTCGGCCACCACCGTGCTCCCGATCGCACCGGTGGCGCCGAACACCACATGAAGCCCATCGCCGGGCGAGGTCATCGCAGCTCCTCGAAGGTCGGTCACCACACGGTCGCGCTTCGCTGCGGCGACGGCAGCGGCGAGCAGGGTCCTGCGCCTCGGTGTCCCCCCAAGGCTTCGGTACGCAGAACGAAGGTACCGCCGCACAGGGGGCGCACGGGGCGATCGTCACGTCGGTACGTATGGGGCGCGCCTGTGACAGGTCCGCCGTCCGCGGGCGTCCACGGTTGTTCCCGGCGACGGCGGGCGGGCGGAGTCGTCACAGATCCCCCCCCACAGGTGCGGAGGCCGCGGGCCGGCGGGGCTCAGGGGCGCCCCGCCGCCGGGACCTCCTCCCCGGCGGGCACCGGGCCCGGGGGTGTGCCGTCGCCGAAGGGCTGTCCGCCCAACTCCTCGCGGTGGTGCGGGGTCAGCCATCCCGACGTGTCCGGTCCCAGCGGCACGATCTTCGTCGGGTTGATGCCCTCGTGTACCTGGTAGTAGTGCCGCTTGATGTGGTCGAAGTCGACGGTGTCGCCGAAGCCGGGGGTCTGGAAGAGGTCCCGGGCGTACGCCCACAGCACCGGGTCCTCGGTCAGCTTCGAGCGGTTGCACTTGAAGTGACCGTGGTAGACGGCGTCGAAGCGCACGAGCGTGGTGAACAGCCGGATGTCCGCCTCCGTGATCGTCTCCCCCATGAGGTAGCGCCTGTCCGACAGCCGCTCGGAGACCAGATCGAGCTGTCGGAACACGTCGTGGTACGCGGCCTCGTATTCCTTCTGCTCCGAGGCGAACCCGGCGCGGTAGACGCCGTTGTTGACGTTCCGGTAGATGTCGCCCATCACCTCGTCCATCTCGTCGCGGAGCCGTTCGGGGTAGAGGTCGGGGGCTCCGGGGCGGTGCAGCGCCGTCCACTCCGTCGCGAAGTCCAGGGTGATCTGCTGGTAGTCGTTGGTGACGAGCTCACCGGTGGGGACGTCCACGATCGCCGGCACGCTGACGCCGCCCGGGTAGTCCTTCTCCCGCGCGTCGTACGCCTCGCTGAGGAAGTGGATCCCGAGGACGGGGTCCCGGTCGCCCGCGTCGAGGGTGAAGCGCCAGCTGCGGTCGTCCTGGATCGGGTCGGTGACGGCGAGCGACAGCGCGCTCTCCAGTCCGAGGAGCCGTCGGGAGACGAGGGCGCGGCTCGCCCAGGGGCAGGCCCGGCTCACCACCAGACGGTAGCGGTCCGCCTCCACCGGCCGGCCTTCCCTCCCGTCGGCGGTGATGCGGTCGGCGAAATGACTGGTGGACCGTTTGAAGGGCTTCTTCCCGTACGCGGCGTTGCCCCCCTGGTCGTCGCGCGTGCTGCCGTCACTGGCGGTGGGGCGGCTCATGTCCTGTCTCCTTCCGCTCCGCGTCCTGCCGCGCGGCCGGGTGCGGCCGTGCGCTGTACGCATGCCCAGTCTGCGCCGCGCCCTGCGCTCTCGCGGGTCCCAGCACGGGGGTGACAAGGGTTTTCCCCGTATCGGGTTCATCTCGGCTTTCCCTACTGTCTGCCGAACCGGCGGATCTCGTGCCCCGACTCACTGATGTCAGGTGCATGGAAATCAGGGGTTTCGCCGGTGGCGGCCCTTGACCAGGGGCCGTTTGCGGCGGCGGGGGCGCTCGGGCGTACCCGGCCCAGGGAATCGCGGGTCGCACCCCCACAGCGAACCGCGGTTCCCGCGCCGTCCGCCGCGCTCCGCGCCGTCATCTGAAGGGGTACACCTTGAACGGTTCCAGACGGAGACTCATAACCGTCGTGGCCGCGAGTGCCACGATTGCCGCCGTGGCCGCCACGTCCTCCGTAGCCCTCGCCGCCACCCCGACCCCGCCGCCGAAGCCGGCTCCGGCCTCGCAGACCATGGCCGGCCTGCCGGTCGCGCCGGTCGAGAAGGTCATCGTCACCTACAAGGCGGCCGCGGCGGAGGCACGTTCCAACACCGCCGCCGCCGGTGACGCGACCGCCAAGGGGTCCGAGACCGGCGAGCGCCTCGCCTTCGAGCGCCGCCTCGCCGGTGGAGCCGCCCTGGTGGACCTGGGCGGCGAGACCTCGAAGAAGGACCTCACCGAGGTCATGAACGCCTTCCGCGGTGACCCCTCGGTGGCCTCCGTGGAACCCGACATCCGTGCCTACGCGATGGCAGTAGCGCCCGACGACACCGAGTACGCCAAGCAGTGGGACCTGTTCGAGGCCACCGGCGGCATGAATGTGCCCGGCGCCTGGGACAAGACCACCGGCAGCGGCGTCACCGTCGCGGTCATCGACACCGGCTACGCCACCCACTCCGACGTCGCGGGCAACGTGGTGTCGGGCTACGACTTCATCTCCTCCTCCGCCGACGCCCGCGACGGCAACGGCCGGGACAACAACGCCAAGGACGAGGGCGACTGGAACGCCACCGACGGCGAGTGCGGTGCGGGCTCCAAGGCGAGCAACTCGTCCTGGCACGGTACGCACGTCGCGGGCACCGTGGCGGCCACCACCAACAACACCAAGGGCGTCGCCGGCATCGCGTACAACGCGAAGATCCAGCCCGTCCGGGTGCTCGGCAAGTGCGGCGGCTCCTCCGCCGACATCGCCGACGCGATCACCTGGGCCTCGGGCGGGACCGTGCCCGGCGTCCCGGCCAACGCCACCCCCGCGAAGGTCATCAACCTGAGCCTCGGCGGTTCGAGCGCCACCTGCCCGAGCGTCTACCAGAACGCGATCAACGGCGCCGTCTCCCGCGGCACCACGGTCGTCGTCGCGGCAGGCAACAGCAACGCGAACGCCTCCGGCTTCACCCCCGCGAACTGCGCCAACATCATCAACGTGGCCTCCACCAGCCGTGAGGGCAACCGGTCGTTCTACTCGAACTTCGGCACCAGCGTCGATGTGGCCGCGCCCGGCGGTGAGACCCGTCGCGCCACCGACACCCCCGGTACCGTGACGACCCCCGAGAACGGCGTTCTCTCCACGCTGAACTCCGGTACCACCACGCAGTCGGCCGAGAACTACAAGCCCTACCAGGGCACGTCGATGGCCGCCCCGCACATCGCCGGGCTCGCCGCGCTGCTGGAGTCGGCCAAGCCGGCCCTGACGCCCGCCGACATCGAGTCCGCGATCAAGACCAACGCCCGTGCGCTGCCCGGCACGTGCACCGGCGGCTGTGGCACCGGCATCGCCGACGCCACCAAGACCGTGAACGCCGTGACGACCACGACTCCCGGTGGCACCACGTTCACCAACGCCGCGGACGTCACGATCAGCGACAACGCGACCGCGAGCTCCACGATCGCCGTCTCGGGCCGCGCGGGCAACGCCCCCGCCGCGCTCAAGGTCGCCGTCGACATCAAGCACACCTGGCGCGGTGACCTCGTCGTCGATCTGGTCGCCCCCGACGGCACCGTGCGCAACCTGAAGGCGTCCTCGTCTTCCGACAGCGCCGACAACGTCGTGGCGACCTACACCGTCGACGCCTCCAGCGAGGTCGCCAACGGAGTATGGAAGCTGCAGGTCCGCGATGTGGCCTCGGGTGACACCGGTTACATCGACACCTGGAGTCTCACCTTCTGAGCACCCGCACCACAGCAGCACAGGGCAGGTCAGGGGCGCGTTCGCGGCACATTCCGCGGGCGCGCCCCACCGCTGTTCCCGGACCTCACGTCCGAATGCCGGACGCGGGGCCTGGACTGCCGTGGCCTGATTCGTATGCTCTGCACTCACAGGCAGAGACCTGCGCAGGTCGCAAGGGGGGTGAAGGGCGTGACGACGACGGTTCACCGCCCCGCGCCGGTGGGGCGGGCCGAGCTCCTCGCCCGGCTCGAGCGGGTCCTGCACACGCGGGGGCGCGCACTCCTCACCGGTCCCGCCGGAATCGGGAAGACGGAGATGGCCCTGGCCGCCGCGGCGCAGGCCGAGTCCCGCGGCGAGACCGTGCTGTGGCTCGCCACACTGCCCGCCGACCGGGACATACCGGGAGCGGCGGCAGCCGCTCTGCTCGCGTCCGTCCGCGCGTCCGTGTCCTGGCACGCCGTCCACTCCCCCGCGGGGCCCGGCGGCCCAGGAGCGGTCGACGCACTCGAAGCACTGCCCGGACCGCAGCGCGGCGCCGTCGCCATGCTGTGCCGCGAGGCGCCCATCCCCGAAGGTGGTTGGGACCCCATCGCGCTGCGGCTCGCCCTGGCCCAGATCCTGCGGACCCTCGCCGCGCAGGCTCCGGTCCTGCTCGTCGTCGACGGTGTCCAGCACATTGATGCCGACAGTGCGGACCTGCTGCGCTTCGCGCTGCATCTGGCTCCGCCGGCGCTGCGGGTCATCGCCGCCGAAACCCCTTCGGCGTACGCCCCCACGACTCCCGGGCCCGGCGCGCCCCCGCAGGACTCGGCCGGTCCCGACGCCCTGTGGGTGCCTTCCGAGGCCGATGTGCTGTTCGTGCCGGCCCTGCACGCCGACGAGATCGCCGAACTCCTCCTCCACCACCGGCTGCCGTCCCGGATGGCGGGCCGTATCCACCGGGCCAGCGGCGGCAACCCCCGGCTCGCGCTCGCCGTCGGCCGTTCGCTCGCCGACGCCCGGACACCGGTCCACCACGCCGACGCGCTGTCCCTGTCGGGCCGCGCCCGTGACCTCGCCCGGCAGCTCCTGGGGGCGGCCTCCCCGGCCGTACGCGGCACCCTGCTGCTCGCCGCCCTGGCCCTGCGGCCGACGGCGGCACTGATCCGCCGCGCGGGCCGTGCCACGGCAGAGGCCGACCTCGCCGCCGCCGAGCGGGCCAACCTCATCACGCTCACCGAGGACGGGACCGTCGCCTTCAGCGCCGGCGTCCTGCCGTCCACCCTCGTGCATGACGCCTGCTGGAACGAGCGCAGCGCGGGGCACACCGCTCTCGCCCGGGTGGTCAACGACCCCGTCGAGGCGGTACGGCACCGGGCACTGGCCGCCGACGCGCCCGACGAGCACCTCGCGTACGAGGTCGCCGCGGCGGCCGACACGGCCCGGCGTCGTGGCAACAGTGCCCTGGCCGCCGAACTCGCCCTGCTCGCCGCCGAGTCCACCCCCGTCGAGCATGGCGGGCAGCGGATAGCCCGGCTCGTCGAAGCGGCCGAGGAGGCCGCGCGGGCGGCGCGGGCGGACCTCGCGATGCGCGCGGCCACCGATCTGCTGGCCCGCGACGCCACCCCCGCCGACCGGGTGCGCGCACGCCTCGCGGTGCTGGACACGGCGGGCCAGGGGCTCGGCGACCTCGACGAGACCTATGTGCACGCCATGGAGGACTCGGAGGAGGACACCGCCTTGCGCGCGGCCGTCCAGCTCCGGCTGGCGGTCAAGTACGTGCTCGCCGACGGCGATCCCGTACGCTCGCGCGCGGCCGCCGTCGAATCGGCCCGGCTCGCCGCCTCCGTCGGCGACCGGCAGACGGCGACCCGGGCCCTGACCGTGCAGGCACGCATGGAACGGGTCCTCGGCTCGGCGGAGGAGCAGCGGGTGCTCGCGGAGGCGCGCGCGCTCGAACTGGTCGACCGCCCGCTCGGTATCCGCAACGCGGCCCAGATCCTGACGATCCGTCATGCGCTGTTCGACGACCGGCTCACCGACGCCCGCGATCAGCTGAACGCGCTCCTGCCGCTCGTCGAGCGGCGGGGCACGGTCGAGGACGCCATCGAACTCTTCCGGACGCTCGCGGAGATCGAAGCACGCCAGGGACTGTGTGCCGCCGCGGTGGCCCACGCCGGACGGTCGCTCGCCCTGACCCTGGAGGCCGGGCTGTCCCCGGGACCCGCCTGGTACGCCCTGGCCCTCGCCGAGACCGCGGGCGGCAGCTTCGCGCGCGCCGCGAGCTACGCCCGGCGCAGCGTCCAGGCGTCCGAGGAGGAGGGTGACCGGGTCTTCCTCTCCCGCAGTCTGTACGCGCTCGGGCGGGTCCAACTCGTCGCAGGCGACGTGGCGGACGCCGTGGAGACGCTGCGCCGTGTCCGCGCGGACGAGCAGGCCCAGTCGACCGTCGACCCTTCGATGCTGCGCTGGCACGAGGAGTTGGCGGAGGCGCTGGTCGCCGGCGATGCCCCGGAGGAGGCCGCCTTCCTGCTGGCCGGTGTCCGCCCGGTGGCCGAGCGGCTCGGGCGTACCACGGTGCTGCTGGGCTGCGACCGGGCGTACGCGCTGTATCTGGCGGCGAGCGGCAAGCCCGAGGAGGCGGCGGAGCTGCTGACGGAGACCGCCGAACGGTTCGACGCGGCGGGCCTGCCGCTGGAGCGGGGACGGGCGCTCATCGCGCTGGCCCGGGTCGAGCGCCGCCGCCGACGGCGCTCCTCAGCGCAGAACGCCCTCCAGACGGCGGCCGCCGTTTTCGAACGCACGGGAGCGCTGCCCTGGCTGGCACTGGCCGCGGAGACGCCGTCCCGCTCGGCCGAGCCGGCTCCCGCCCGCGGCGCTCCGACCTCCCTGACGGAGGCGGAGCTGCGCCTCGCGACACTGGTCCGCGAGGGCGCAAGCAACCAGGAGGCGGCGGCGAAGCTCTACCTCAGTGTGAAGACGGTCGAGGCTCGGCTGACCCGCATCTACCAGAAGCTGGACGTCCGTTCGCGCGCGCAGCTGGCGACCGCGCTCAACTCCTGGCCCGCGCACCGTGCGCCACCGGAGACGACGGACGGCCCGGCGGGCCCCTGAGGGGCGGCGCCGGACCGTTCGCGGTGTGCGTCAGCCGAGCTCGATGAGCAGATCGCCCGCCTCGACCTGCTGGATCCTGCCGATCGCGAGCCTGCTCACGGTGCCCGCGCTCTGGGCGGTGATGGATGCCTCCATCTTCATCGCCTCGATGGTGGCGACCGTCTGACCGGCGTCCACCGCGTCACCCTCGGCGACCTGGAGCGTAACCACTCCGGCGAACGGTGCCGCGACATGACGCTCGTTGCCGCGCTCCGCCTTCTCCGCCGCCTTGACCTCGGTCGCGACGGATTCGTCCCGCACGGCCACCGGCCGCAACTGCCCGTTGAGGGTGGCCATGACCGTACGGAAGCCCCGCTCGTCGGCCTCGGAGATGGCCTCCAGCTCGATCAGCAGGGTCACGCCGGGTTCGAGGGTGACGGTGTGCTCGGTCTCCGGCTCCAGGCCGTAGAGGAAGTCCCGCGTCGGCAGGACCGAGGTGTCGCCGTAGGCCTCGCGGTGCGCCTCGAACTCCTTGGTCGGGCCGGGGAACAGCAGCCGGTTCAGGGTCGCCCTGCGCGTCTGCGCGAGGCCGCGCCGGTCCTCGTCGTCCAGGGTCGGGGCGTCCGCCTTCTCGGGGCGGCCCTGCAGCGCGCGGGTGCGGAAGGGCTCCGGCCACCCGCCGGGCGGGTCGCCCAGCTCACCGCGGAGAAAGCCGATCACCGAGTCCGGTACGTCGAACTTTCCGGGATCGGACTCGAAGTCCGAGGCCTCCACGCCTGCACCGACCAGATGCAGCGCCAGATCGCCCACGACCTTCGACGACGGGGTCACCTTCACCAAGCGGCCCAGCATCCGGTCGGCCGCGGCGTAGCAGTCCTCGATCAGTTCGAACCGGTCGCCCAGGCCGAGCGCGATGGCCTGCTGGCGCAGGTTCGACAGCTGGCCGCCGGGAATCTCGTGGTGGTAGATCCGGCCGGTGGGCGAGGCGAGGCCGGACTCGAACGGCGCGTACACCTTCCGGGTCGCCTCCCAGTACGGCTCCAGGTCACCGACGGCCTGGAGCGAAAGCCCGGTCTCCCGTTCGCTGTGGTCGGTGGCGGCGACCAAGGCCGACAGCGGCGGCTGGCTGGTGGTGCCGGCCATCGACGCGACGGCGGCGTCCACGGCGTCGACTCCCGCGTCGATCGCGGCGATCAGCGTCGCGAGCTGTCCGCCCGCGGTGTCGTGGGTATGCAGGTGCACCGGCAGGTCGAACCGCTCCCGCAGGGCTGTCACCAGGGTGCGGGCGGCCGGCGGACGCAGCAGGCCCGCCATGTCCTTGATGGCCAGGACGTGTGCCCCGGCCTCGACGATCTCCTCTGCGAGGCGCAGGTAGTAGTCCAGCGTGTAGAGGGACTCGGCGGGGTCGGACAGATCGGCGGTGTAGCAGAGGGCGACCTCCGCGAGTGCCGTCCCCGTGGCCCGTACCGCGTCGATCGCCGGCCGCATCTGGTCGATGTCGTTGAGCGCGTCGAAGATGCGGAAGATGTCCATGCCGGTCACGGCGGCCTCGGCCACGAACGCCTCGGTCACCTCGGTCGGGTAGGGCGTGTAGCCGACGGTGTTGCGGCCGCGCAGCAGCATCTGCGTACAGATGTTGGGCACCGCTTCGCGCAGTTGGGCGAGCCGCTCCCAGGGGTCCTCGGCGAGGAAGCGCAGCGCCACGTCGTACGTCGCACCACCCCAGCACTCCAGGCTGAGCAGTTCCGGGGCCGTCCGGGCGACGTAGGGAGCGACGGCGAGCAGATCGCGGGTGCGCACCCGGGTCGCGAGCAGGGACTGATGGGCGTCACGGAACGTGGTGTCGGTGACCGCCACGGCCTTCTGTTTGCGCAATTCTGCGGCGAACGCCTCCGGTCCGAGAGCCGCGAGCCGCTGCCGGGAGCCGTCGGGCGCCGGTGTGGTGAGGGAGACGGCGGGCAGCTTGTCGACCGGGTCGATGACCTGCGGCCGGGGGCCGTGGGGCCGGTTGACGGTCGTCTCCGCCAGATAGGTGAGCATCCGGCTGCCGCGGTCGGCGGAGGGACGCGCCCGGATGAGCTCCGGGTGCTCGTCGATGAAGCTCGTGGTGATGCGGCCGGCCCGGAAGTCGGGATGGTCGAGCACGGCGCCGAGGAAGGGCAGGTTGGTGGACACACCGCGGATACGGAACTCGGCGATGGCGCGGCGCGCACGCCGGGCCGCGTTCGCGAAGTCGTGCCCGTGGCAGGTCAGCTTGACGAGCATCGAGTCGAAGTGCGCGGAGACCTCGGCGCCGGTGTGCACGGTCCCGCCGTCGAGCCGTACGCCGGGGCCGCCCGGCGACCGGTAGGCGGAGATGGTGCCGGTGTCGGGCCGGAAGCCGTTGGCCGGGTCCTCGGTGGTGATGCGGCACTGGAGCGCGGAGCCGTTCAGCTCGATGTCGTCCTGGGTCAGCCGCAGTTCCGGCAGCGACATCCCGGCCGCGATGCGCAGCTGTCCGATCACCAGGTCACGGCCGGTGACCTGCTCGGTGACCGTGTGCTCCACCTGGATGCGGGGGTTCATCTCGATGAAGACGTGGTTGCCGCGCTCGTCGACGAGGAACTCGACGGTGCCCGCGTTCACATAGCCGATGTGCCGGGCGAAGGCGACGGCGTCGGCGCAGATGCGCGCCCGCAGGTCGGGGTCCAGATTCGGGGCCGGGGCGATCTCGACCACCTTCTGGTGACGCCGCTGCACCGAGCAGTCCCGCTCGTACAGGTGCACCACGTTGCCCTCGGCGTCGGCGAGGATCTGCACCTCGATGTGGCGGGGGTTGACGACCGCCTGCTCGAGGAAGACCGTGGCGTCGCCGAACGCGGACTGCGCTTCGCGCATGGCCGCGTCGATGGACTCGCGCAGCTCGCCGGGTTCGGCCACCCGGCGCATGCCCCGGCCGCCGCCGCCCGCGACCGCCTTGACGAAGACGGGGAAACCGATGTCCTCGCAGGCCGCCACGAGCGTGTCCACGTCGGTGGTCGGCTCCGACGACTTGAGGACCGGGACGCCGGCCTCCCTCGCCGCCGCGACGGCACGGGCCTTGTTGCCGGTCAGATGAAGGACCGAGGCCGGGGGCCCGACGAACGTGATGCCGGCTTCCGCGCAGGCGGCGGCCAGGTCGGGATTCTCCGAGAGGAATCCGTAGCCGGGGTAGATCGCGTCGGCCCCCGCCTTCTTGGCGGCCTTGACGACCTCGTCGACGGACAGGTACGCCCGTACGGGATGGCCGGGTTCACCGATCTGATATGCCTCGTCCGCCTTGGCCCGGTGCAGTGAGTTGCGGTCCTCGTGCGGAAAGACCGCCACCGTGGAGATGCCGAGCTCGAACGCAGCGCGGAACGCGCGAATGGCGATCTCACCGCGGTTGGCGACCAATACCTTGCCGAACATCAAACTCCCCAGTCGTGTCGCGGGCCGGCGGCCTCGGGACGGGCGCTGTCGCCACCGGAGCCTCGGGCGTCCGGTGCCCTCGTGGAGGGTGTCGTCGTGGACGGTGTTGATGCGTTCGCTGATCGGTGCACCACGCTGTGCACCGCGCCGGCCGACGTCGGGTGGTGGGAGGCCGGAGCGTTGGCCACCGTACCGGACGACCTGCGACGGATCGCGAAGCCGGTGACGACCGGTCCGCGTAAGTTACCGGCCGGTTCGTCCAGCTCGCAACGGATGTCGCCGTGGGATGACCGACACCGCCCGCTCGTTTCAGACCTCGTCACCGGGGGGCAGGCGCAGGTGCCGCAGATCGGCGGGGACCGGTTCCGAGGCCGGCCACAGGCGCGCGGGGTCGCCCGCTGCCGCGGCCGCCGGAGCGTCGGTGAGCCCCATCCGGTCCCGCAGCCGGCCGTAGAAGTCGGTCGGTCCGAGCCGGATCACCCGCAGCCGGCGCTCGGCGGCGAAGACACCGATCCAGTCGCCGGGGTCGAGCAGTCCCCGCAACTGGCCGTCGACGCTCACCGCGGCGCGGCCGGAGTGCGGCAGGACCCGGAGCCCGATCGGCTCGTCGGGGGCGGCGACGACGGAGCGGTTGAACGTCATGTGCGGGGCGACCGGAGTGAACACCACGGCCTCGGCGAACGGCGAGACGACCGGACCGCCGGCGGCGAAGCTGTAGGCGGTGGACCCGGTGGGGGTCGCGACCAGGACGGCGTCCGCGGAGTACGAGGCGAGCAGCCGCCCCGAGACGTAGACGCCCAGGGCCACCTGGCGGTCGCGGACGAGTTTCTCCACCACGACGTCGTTGACCGCCCGGACGTGCAAGGACATTCCCCACCCGCCCTGATCGGATTCGTCGGGGACGACCGGGGGCGGAAGCATCGGGCCCCGGCCGTAGCAGAGCACCGTCTCCATTTCCTGGGGCAGTTGGAGGCGACGGGAGGCTCGCATGGTGAGCAGCATGCGGGTCTCCACCCGGGCGCGCCCGGCGTGCACGGCGTCGAGTGCCCGGCGGACGTCCGCGGCGGGGACCTCGGTGAGGAAACCCACCGTGCCCAGGTCCACCCCGAGGACGACAGCGTCGCTTTCGGCTGCCAGGCGGGCTCCCCGCAGGAAGGTGCCGTCACCGCCCAGGCTGACGATCAGATCGGGATGCCCGGCGGCGTCGACCTCCTCGCGCGCGCTGTGCCGCTGCTCGCCCAGGTTCCACACGTCCGTCTCGGTGCAGGCGATGTCGTGCTCCGCGCACCATGCGGTCACGACATCGGCCGCCGCCACGGCCTCGGGGCGCCCCCGGTGCACCACGAGTCCTACCCGCTTCACTGTCATGTCGTGTCCTCTCCGTCGCGCGCCTCGCACGATCAACGATCAGAGAGGAGTGCGGAGCGGACGCGGCGCGCCGCAGGCGGCTGGATGAGCCGTGCACGTTCACCCGGTAGTCGGCGGCACGGCATCCGGCCGGCGCCGCGTGTGCGGCGCCGGCCGGTGAGGCGCGCTCCCGGGGGCGATGTCCCGAGGGGCACGTCCGTGCGGCCGGCGGGGCGGACATGCCCGCCTCGCCGGACCTGCTCTACGGGAAGTTGGCGACGACCGAGGGCACGGTCGACGTTCCCGACGTGGGTGAGCCGGTGTTGTTGATGACGTGCTCGTACTGCCCGTTGCCGCTCAGCGAGACGACGAGGAGGCCGTGGAATCGCACGCCCGGTTTCACCGGGGCCTGGAAGCCGTGGTCCTGCCGGATCGTCGGGTCGACGTTGTAGTAGCAGTAGCTGCCCATCCCCCAGCCCTCGTGCGTGTTCACCGAGTCGGCGACCTTGTAGGCCGCGTACCCCTTGGTGGCGCCGTTCTGGATGGCGGCCTGGTTGGGTGCGTCGTAGGCTTTCTCGTTCTGGAAGAAGATCGTTCTGCCGCGTTCGCCGTACCACTCCACGTCGTACTTGTTGAAGTGCTCGACGAACAGTCCGGTCGCCAGCACGTCGTCACCGTTGACCCGGACCCCGTAGTCGGCGCGGTTGGTCTCCCAGCCCACGCCGTCGCCGTGGTCGGCGCGCCACACCCAGGTGTGGTCGATGATCGCGTCGTCGCTGTTGACGACCATGCTGGTGGTGGCCTTGCCGGGGCCCGCGCCGCCGACGCGGATGAACACGTCCTGGACGGTCGTCGGGTTCGCCGCGTGGTCCGCCGACGATCCGGCCGGACCGACCTCCAGCAGGGTCGGGGAGTTGACCGGGCCGGCGTCGATGAGGAAGCCGGCCAGCTTCACACCGTCCACGTCGGCCACCTTCATGGCGGTCACACCGTTGTCCGGAATGATCGTGGCGAGCCCGAGACCGAGCACGATCGTGTTGGCACGGTTCACGTTGATCGTGCTGTCGACGTGGTGAACGCCGGGGGTGAACAGCAGGTGCAGCCCCTGGTCGAGTGCCGCGTTGATGGTGGCCGCGGTGGCACCGGGCTTGACGACGTAGAACCTGCTGAGGGGGATCGACTCGCCCTGCGGCGTGCCGTTGCCCCACGAGGTGCCACGGGCGCCCACCCGCTTGGCGGGCGCGAACACCTTGTACTCGTTGCCGTCGAGGTAGAGGAAGGGCTTCTCGCGTGAGACCGGTGTGGTCTCCAGCGTGGTGTACGGCGGGTTGGGGAAGCTCTGCGCCGGTGCCCCCTGGACACCGGAGAAGGTCATGTTCCACACGCCGTTGGTCCAGCCGCCGACCGAGCTGTCACGGGTGTACCACTGCTGCTGCGAGTACGGGCCGACGGTGCCGTCGATCTTGCTGTCGGCGATGTAGCCGCCGCTGGCCCAGCCGTATCCGCTCGGCGCGAGGTTGAGCCCGCCCTTGACGTGCATACGGCGGAAGGGCGCGGCCTGGGAGACCGCCCAGCGGTTGGTGCCGTTGACGGGGTTGAGCGCGAGGTTCTCGGCGGAGCGCCAGAAGTTCTGTGTGGCGTTGCCGTTGAACCATCCGGCGTCGACGGTCACGTCCCCGTTGAAGGTGGTGTCGTCCGGGTTCAGCCCGAGGCCGGATATAGAGGTGTAGAAGCCGATCTGGGCGTTGATGTTGTTGTACGTGCCGGGCTTGAAGAGCAGCTGGTAGCGGCTGCTGCCGAACTGCGCGGACTCCTGCTGGCGGAAGATCTGGTCGAGCCGGCCCTGGATGTCCGGGGTGGACGGATCGAAGACGACGACGTTGGGACCGAGGTCACCGCCGCCCGGTATCTGCGGGCCGCCGTCCGTCGTCCCGTAGACCTTGAACTCCCAGAGCGAGTAGCCGTACTGGGTGGCACGCGCCGTGCCGTACACCCGGACGTAGCGCGCGGTGCCCGAGACGTTGAGCGTCTCGGTGCCGCCGGTGGCGGTGGTGGTCGAGTGCGCCGTGGTCCAGCTGGTGCCGTTGGTGGAGAACTCGACGCGGTACGCCTTGGCGTGGGCCGTCTCCCACGCGAGGACGACCTGGTTCACCGTGGCGCTGGTGCCGAGGTCGACCTGGATCCACTGCGGGTCACTGAACGCGCTCGCCCATCGCGTGCCGTTGTCGCCGTCCACCGCGGCGGATGCGGGTGTTCCGCCGTTCTCCTGGCTGGAGGCGGTCACCGTCTTGCCCTGGGAGAGCAGGACGGGCGCCGCGTGCGCCGACGTGGCGGGCAGAATGCCGAGCAGGGTCGCGACGAGCGCGGTGATGACGAGCGCCGTCAGTGTGCGGTGGTGCGCGGGGCCGGCGGGTGGGCGCGGGGGTCTGACGAGGGTGGCGGGCATCAGCGGCTCCTGTGATGTCAGGGGTGGGGGTGGAAAGCGCGCATGAGAGAGCGCTCTCTCACCCTTGTCGATGCTCAACCTGTCGGACGGCCGCGTCAAGGCTTGTGCGCACGATCGTTCGCCAACTGCCCATGCATGGCTGCTGGGTTCAGGATCCGAAGGCGCACAGGGGGAGCCGAATGCGCTCGCGGAGCCCAACGCCGTAACGGGGGAGGTGAGTTGAATTGACCTGTCCGCAGCACTTGACGGTTCAAAAGGTGACGTCCACGCTCCCGGTTGCGGGGGAGCGCTCTCTCCCTTTCGCAACACCCTCATCCGCTGGAGGAGTTCGCATGGACGTCCCTGGAAGGCACCGAGGAAGACCCCGACGACGCGGCCCCGTCGCGTTACTGGTCACGGTTGCGCTGCTGTTCACACTCGCCATCGCGGTGCAACCGGCGGCCGCCGAGCCCGTCCTCGTCTCGCAGGGCAGGCCCGCCACCGCCTCCAGCGCCGAGGGCCCCTTCGCCGCGGCGGCGGCGGTGGACGGTGACCCCGGCACCCGCTGGTCCAGCCAGTTCACCGACGCCCAGTGGATCCGGGTCGACCTGGGCGCCACCACCGCGATCAGCCGCGTGGTGCTGCGCTGGGAGGCCGCGTACGCCAAGGGGTACCGGATCGAGGTCTCGCCGGACGGGCAGCACTGGAGCACCCTGCACACGACCACGACAGGAGCCGGCGGCACCGAGACCCTCGACGTCTCGGGGTCCGGGCGCTACGTCCGCATGCTCGGCACCCAGCGGGCCACCGCCTGGGGCTACTCGCTCTGGGAGTTCCAGATCTACTCCGCGGGCACGGGCGGCCCGCCCGGCGGCGACGTCCTGCTGTCCTATGGCAAGCAGGGAACCGCGTCGACCTCCCAGCACGACGGCACCTGCTGGCAGTGCACACCGGACAAGGCCTTCGACCGCGACCCGGCGAGCCGCTGGGCGACGAACCCCACCGGCGGCTGGACCGACCCGGGCTGGATCGCGGTGGACCTCGGTGCGCGCGCCGAGATCCACAAGGTGGTCCTCCAGTGGGACCCGGCCTTCGCCAAGGCGTACGAGATCCAGGTCTCGGACGACGGCACGCAGTGGTCGACCATCCACCGGACCACGAACGGCACCGGCTTCAAGGAGACCCTGACCGTCAGCGGCACCGGACGCCATGTGCGGATGTACGGCACGCAGCGCAGCGGAGCGTACGGCTACTCGCTCTGGGAGTTCCAGGTGTGGGGGACGGGCGGCGCGCCCACCACTCCCCCGCCGCTGCCCCCCGACCCCACCGGCGGCAGGCTGGTGTTCAGCGACGAGTTCAACGGCGCCGCGGGTACGGCACCCGACCCGGCGAAGTGGGTGCCCGAGACGGGCACCGGCCCCAACAACGAGCTGGAGTACTACACCAACAACAAGAATGCCGCCCATGACGGGGCCGGCAATCTCGTCCTGGAGGCACGCCGGGAGGCCACGCCGGGATCGGCGTGCCCGCCCGACCCGCTGAGCGGCAGCACCACCTGCCAGTACACCTCGGCCCGGCTGAACACCTACGGAAAGTTCGCCTTCACCTACGGCAGGGTCGAGGCGCGGATCAAGGTCTCGGGCACCCAGGGGCTGTGGCCCGCGTTCTGGATGCTCGGAGCCGATTACTTCTCGGCAGGCCGCCCGTGGCCGCACTGCGGGGAGATCGACATCATGGAGCACGTCGGGAAGGAACCGGACACCACGTACTCCACGCTGCACGCCCCGGCGTACTTCGGCGCCAACGGCCACGGATCGCCTTACGCGCTGCCCGGCGGCGGGGACTTCGCCAGCGACTTCCACACCTTCGCCGTCGACTGGAACAGCAAGGGCATGGTGTTCACCGTCGACGGCACGGTGATCCACACAGTCGACAAGGAGACACTGGAGCGGACGCGCGGCCCGTGGGTCTACGACCACCCCTTCTTCCTGATCCTCAACAACGCGGTGGGCGGCGACTGGCCGGGCCCGCCGGACACCACGACGCGCTTCCCGCAGAAGATGAGCGTCGACTACGTGAAGGTCTGGCAGTAGGCGCGGCCCTCAGGCCGACTCGCGTACCACCAGCGCCGGATGGAAGATCACCGACGGCGGGCGCAGACCCGGCTCGTTGATCTGCCGCAGCAGCAGTCTGGCCATCTCGGACGACATCTCCTCCACCGGCTGACGCACGGTCGTCAGCGGAGGATCGCAGGCGAGCGCGGCGTTGCTGTCGTCGAAACCGACGACAGCAACGTCCTGCGGCACCCTGCGACCCTCGCGCGCGAGCACCGGCAGCGCGCCGAGCGCCATCAGGTCGGAAGCCACGAACACACCGTCGACGTCGGGCCGCTCGGCCAGGAGCCGCTTGATCGCCGCAGCGCCTCCGGCGTGGGTGAAGTCGCCCTCGACACAGGCGACATCGTCGATGCCGTGCCGCGCCATCGCGCCGAGAAACCCGTCGAGACGCTCCTGCGCGGCCGGCATGTCCTGCGGGCCCGTCACGGTGCCGATCCGCCGACGGCCGAGCCCCACCAGATGGTCGGCGGCGAGCTGGACGCCGGCGCGCTGGTCCACCTCGACATACGTGACACCGGTGAGCTGGGCACGCCGCCCCGCGTGCACGGCGGGCAGCCGCGTCTCAGTGATCATCTGCGGCAGCGGGTCAGCGCCGTGGGCGGAGACCAGCACCACGCCGTCGACGTGCCCTTGACGCAGGTAGGACAGCAACTGCCCGCGGGAGACCTCGTCGTCCACCAGCATGAGCATCATCTGCACCCCGGCCGGGCGCAGTACGTCGAGCAGCCCGCCGACCACCCGCCCGAAGTAGGGGTCCGTGAACATCCGCCCGATGAACGGGGTGGCGACGGACCGCTGTTCCTGCTCGGACACCACGAGTGCTATGGAGTCGGTACGCCGCGTCACCAGCGACCGGGCGGCGCGGTTGGGCACGTAGTGAGTGGCGGCGATGGCTTCCTCGACGATCTGCCGAAGCGCCGGATCCACCGTCGTCGCACCGTTGATCACACGGGAGACGGTGGCCCGGGAGACACCTGCCACCCGGGCCACGTCCTCGAGGGTCACGGGACGTGTGGTCGGGGGCACGTCGGCAGTCATGACCTCTTTATACCGGCAGGTACCGGCGGTACGGCGGCCTGTCCCCACGATGGTTGGACCCGACACCCAAGCCCGCGGGACGGCAGTGCGTCCAGGGCGGCGGTGTGGGCGGCGGCGAGATCCGCGGCGAGCCGTCCGCCTCCGCGCCGGTTCGCCTCGGGACTCGGAGAGGGAGCCGTGGGCGAACCGCACCAGGGGGCACCGAACTCCCGGCCGAGGAGCCTCGAAGGCGGCACCCCGCCGGGTCCGGCCGAGGCGGGGGCGGGGGGCGGGGCCCGGCGCCTTCTGCTCCTGCGTCGCGGCCGGAGCGGCGGACGGCGCCGGGGTCGTGGGCAGTGGTGTGTGAACAACACGGCTCTCGGAATCCGGCGAGAGGGAGCTTCCTTGACCGCCGGCTCGGGGAGCGCTCTCCCATCAAGGCCGGAGAGCGCTCCCCGAGGTGTCACGGGGTACCGAGAGCGCGAGGAGAGGCGCGACAGCGCGCCCGGGCAGGCGTTGACAGACCCGCGCGGGGGTGGTTGTAATGACCGGCGTGACGCGCGGCGTCGGCCACAGAGCAGTGGGCTGGCCGGCGATCCGAGCGATCACCACGTACCGAAGGGTCCCGCCATGAGTTCACACTCCGCGACCTGCGTCTGACCTGAGCGCCCCCGCGCACCCTCTGCGGTTGCGCGCGACGCTCCTCATTCGCCCCTTCCCCTTCATTCGCCTCGTTCTGCCGCTCCATAGGGCATCCGTACGCAGCCGCGCCGCGGTCCATGCGCAGCCTCAACCGGTCTTGCCGCCATCACCCTTGTGTCCCGGAGGGGGTGTGGTGCACGGCTGCCGGGTCGCGTTATCGGTCTCGTGTCCGGCAACACGCGCGATGCCCGGAGGCAGCCGGCCGTCCCAGGTCACAGCCATCCCGCCGCCCGTCGCCATATGTCGGCGATCCAGGGCGATCCCTCGGCGTCATCGCCGTCACTCACGTTCAGGAGTATCGAGACCGTATGCCCACGTCGTCCCACCAGCACGTCATCGAGGAGTTCCGAGCCGGCCGGGGAAAGGTCGGCGGCCCGTTCGAGGGGGGTGATCTCCTGCTGCTGACCACCACCGGCGCGCAGTCCGGCAAGGAGCACACCACGCCCCTCGGCTTCGTACGCGAAGACGATCTGCTGCTGGTCGTCGCGTCCAACCTCGGCGCCTCCAGCCACCCCGACTGGTACCACAATCTGCTGGCCCACCCCCTCGTCCAGGTGGAGATCGGCACGGAGTCCTTCGAAGCCGTCGCGGTACCAGCCGAAGGGGCCCGCCGTGACCGGTTGTTCGATCGTGTTGTCGCGGTCTCACCCGGCTATGCCGACTACCAGGCCCTCACCACCCGGACGTTGCCGGTCGTGGTGCTCGAACGCACCGAACCTGAAGAGCAGCCGCGGCCGGTCAACACCCTGGCCGACAAGCTCCTGGAGGTGCACACCTGGCTGCGCTCCCAGCTGCGCCACGTACGGGCCGAGGCGGACGCGCACCTCGCCGCACGCGCGGCGCGGGGGCCCGGCGCGACAGTGGCGCCCGGGCTCGGATTCCAGATCCGCCAGCACTGTCTCGCGTTCTGCGAAACCCTGACGTTCCACCACACCAGCGAGGACGCGCACATCTTCCCCGCCATCGCCCACTACCACCCGGACCTGGAGCCCGTGCTCAGCCGGCTCCGCCAGGAGCACCGGTCCGTCGCCCGGATCAAGGAGGAGCTCGCGGCGCTACTGGCCGACATCGCCACCGCCGATCCGCGGGCGGCGGTTCCTCGCCGAACTGGACCGGATGACGGCCGAACTGACGGCGCATCTCGACGACGAGGAGCAGTGGCTGCTGCCGGTGCTGGCGGAGGTGCCGTTCCCGCCGGGTCCGCGTCCGGCCGAGTAGATCCCGAGGCCCGAACCGGGCGGGCGGGCGGAGGAAAGGATCCACCGCCCGCCCGGTTCACGCAGCTCCGCACGCCACGCCACCACCCACCCCTCACGCCGCCATCGCCACGCCCGTCCTCGCGACACCCGTCCTCGCGAGCACCGGCTCCCGGCGCACCTTTCGCTCCCCGCCGAACACCACCACACGCAGTACCGCGAACCGCGCGATGCCCGCCAGCGCTGAGGCCGTCAGATACACGGTCTGTTCGGTGATGACGGACGGGGTCGGCCGCACCGCGTACAGGACGAGTAGCGCTCCCGTCGTGAAGGCATAGCTGACGGCCACCGTCAGTCCGGACCGGAGGTGGACACCCCAACCCCCGCGCTCACTGCGGAAGGTGACCCTTCCGTGCAGTTCCGTGGCGATCAGGGTCGAGACGACAGTGATCACCGCGTTGGCCACTGCCACCGGCAGCAGGCCGTGGGTCAGGACCAGGACTCCGCTCGACGCGAGCCCCACGCCGCCACCACAGAGGACGAACCGGACGAAGGCCGCGCCCACATGCCCTGACGGCTTCGGCTGGTTCGACTGCGCGGTCACGGGAGGGCCTCCGATATGGATTGCTGGGCTGGTGCTCCATTCCAGTCCAGAACCTAGGGGGAGCGCGTCGGCCCAGCGATGGGGTTCACCCCCCACTTCGATCAGGGTTGCCCCCTACGACCCGGGGGGTATCTCCCCGGGGCCGCACGGTCGCCCTCCGCCCTGGGCGCCCCCGGACCGTGACGCGAGGGGTTTACAGCCTCAGGAGAACGCTGTAGTCACTGTTGGTGCGCCGTCCGATTTCGTTTGACCCTGTTGGTAGTTGAGGAGCCATCAGCCGCACACATCGGCGCGCAGGGCGAGACTGACAACGTTGCCATATGGCGAGGTGGAGGCTTTCGGTGCTCACTGTGTCACCCAGCTCGAAGTTCGGACTTCTGACATGGACGGCCGTCGTACTGAGCACCGTGCTCGGCGTCGGCACGCTCACGGCCCCGGCATCCGCCGAGGAGCGCAAGGGCGGATCCTGGACGGTCACGCGGCAGACGGAGGCTCCGGCTCCTCTGTCTGCCGATGTGCGGCTCGACGGCACGGACGGCACGTTGTCCTTCGCCGTCCGCCGAGGCGGCGCGACCGTACTGGAACCCGCGCCCCTCGGCATCGTCACCGACGCCGCCGATCTGACCACCGGTCTGCGGCTGCGCGACCGGGACACCCGCGAGGTGACCGAGCGCTACACCACGACCACCGGCAAGGAGCGCCGGCGAACCGCACGGATGACACAGACCCGCTTCTCCTTCGCCGGTGACGGCGGCGCCCGGCTCGATCTCGATGTCCGGGTGTCCGACGACGGCGTGGCGTACCGCTATGTGCTGCCGGACGAGGACGGTGTGACCGTCCTGCGGGAAGCGTCCGCCTTCCAGCTTCCCGCCGCATCGCCGGCCTGGCTCATGCCCTACACCGTCAACTACGAGCGCCCGCGCACCGAGACGACCGCAGGCGGCGCGGCCGCGGGCGACTACGGCTATCCCTCGCTCTTCCGGGCCGGCGACAGCTTCGTGCTGCTGACCGAGTCGGACGTCGACGGCCGATACGCGGGCAGCCGTCTGAGCCACGAGGCGGGCAGCACCCGGTACACGGTCCGGCTCGCGGATGAACGCATCAGCTCGCCCGGCCCGCTGGTCACCCCCTGGCGTACCGCCGTCGTCGGCGACCTGGCCACGGTCACCGGGTCCACGCTCGTCGACGACCTCGCCCCGGCGTCCCGCATCCGGGACACGTCGTGGATACGGCCGGGCAGGGTCGCGTGGTCATGGCTCGCCGGATTCGGTGCCGCGCAGCGGAGCCTGGAGACGCAGCAGCGGTTCGTCGACTACAGCGCCGCGCACGGCTGGGAGTACACGCTCGTCGACGACGGCTGGAAGACCACCGACTGGATGCCCCAGCTGATCACGTACGCACAACAGCGCGGCGTGAAGGTCTTGTTGTGGATGCACTGGAGCGATCTGGACACCGCCGCCGAGCGCGCGGAGGTGCTGCCCAGGATCAAGAAGTGGGGCGCCGCCGGGCTGAAGATCGACTTCATGGACTCCGACTCCCAGGCACGCTTCCGCTGGTACGACGACATCCTGCAGGCCACCGCCGAGCACAAGCTGCTGGTCAACTTCCATGGTTCGACGCTGCCGCACGGCATCCAGCGCACCTGGCCGCAGGTGATGACGATGGAGGCGGTCTACGGCGCCGAGCAGGGCAACGTCTCCATCGCTGACGTCACCACCCTGCCGTTCACGCGCAATGCGGTGGGGTCCATGGACTACACCCCCATGGGATTCCAGTTCGGTACGCGCAACACCTCCGAGGCCGCCGAACTGGCCCTGTCCGTCGTCTACGAATCCGGGTTCCAGAACTACGCCGGCTCGGTCCAGGCCTACCGCGACCGGCCGCAGTTGGAGCGGTTCCTGGAGCAAGTACCCACCGTCTGGGACGAGTCCAGGCTCCTGTCCGGGCACCCGGGCGACGGTGCCGCCTTCGCACGGCGGAACGGCGAACGCTGGTTCCTGGGCAGCGTCACCGCCGGCGGACCCGCCACCGAACGCGTGCCGCTCGACTTCCTCGGTTCCGGTCGCTGGCGGGTCGAGGTCGTACGCGACGGAGCGGACGGGCTGGTCCGCGAGTCCCGAATCGTCGACCGTCACGACACCCTGTCGGTCCCGACCGTGCGCAACGGCGGATTCGCCGCGCTCGTCTGCCGGGACAGGCCCGGGCGCACCACCTGTGACGAGCCGGTACGTCGTGTGCCGCTGACCTCTCTCACAGCGACGCCGATGAAAACGGACGCGGAGCCGGGTGAAAGCGTGGCGGTCGACGGCCGGTTCCTCGTCGAGGAGTTCGGTCCCGCCGCGGACGTCAGGCTCACGGCGAGCGCTCCCAGCGGCTGGACGGTCCGGGGCGCGGGCGCCGGGGCCGACCGGCTGCCCACAGGCAGCGAACTCGATGCGAACTGGACGGTACAGGTGCCGAAGGACACCGCATACGGCAACCACGACGTGGTGGTCACCGCGGAGTACCGGGCTCCCGGCGCTTCGCCCCGTACTCCCCCGCTGCGTTCGCTGAGAACGGTGCGCGTCTTCGTCTCCCCGCCAGGGGTCGACTACGTGAGCGACCTGCCGTTCGTCAGCGAGAGCAATGGCTGGGGACCGGTGGAGCGCGATCTGTCCAACGGCGAGAACAGCGCGGGTGACGGAGGCCCGTTGGCCATCCGCGGAGAGCGGTACGACAAAGGCCTCGGCATGCATGCCGAGGGAGAGGTCGCCGTCGACATCGGCGGGGCGTACAACCGGTTCACCGCGCGGGTCGGCGTCGACGACGAGGTCAGCGGCGAGGGCACGGTGGTCTTCCAGGTCATCGGCGACGGGCGGGTACTGGCGACAACGGGGGTGCTGAGCCGCGCCGATGGTCCACACCCGATCGATGTCGATGTCACGGGTGTACGACGGCTGACGCTCCGCGCGACGGACGGCGGCGACGGCATCAACTTCGACCACGCGGACTGGGGAGACGCTCAACTCCGGGCGGCAGACGCCTCCTGAGGCACGATTCCCTCTGGCCTCGGCGGTGTACGGCGGTGCAGGTGGCGCCGCCGTACACCGCCGGTGCACCATGGCGGGCCCGATGGATCCAGGAGGACGTCGTGGACGCCATGATGAACGCCGTGGTGCTCGATGCACCCGGCCGGTCGACCACCTGCACCTGCGGCGTCTCCCGGTCCCCGAGCCCGGTCCCGGCCACGTGCGGATCAAGGTCGAGGCGTTCGGGCTGAACCGGTCGGAGCTGCACACACGCCTCGGGCTCGCCGAAGGGGTGACCTTCCCCCATGTGCCCGGCATCGAGGCGACGGGGACGGTGGACGCCGACCCGGACGGTCGACTGCCGCGGGGCATGCAGGTGGCCACCATGATGGGCGGCATGGGCCGCACGTACGACGGCGGATACGCGGAGTACACCGTGGTGCCCCGGTCCCAGGTGATCCCGTTCCGCTCGGACCTCCCGTGGGAGATCCTCGGCGCCGTCCCGGAGACCCTCCAGACCGCGTACGGATCGCTGACCACCGGCCTGGACCTCCGGAGCGGGCAGACGCTGCTGATCCGGGGCGGCACCTCGGCGCTCGGGCCGGCCGCGACCGGTCTGGCGAAGCAGCTCGGCGCGACCGTGCCGGCGACGCCCCGCAGCGCGGGTCGCCTCGACGACCTCGCCGCCCACGGTGTCGATCATCCGCTCCTCGACGACGACGGCATCGCCGACCAGGTACGGAAGAGCTGCCCGACACCCTCGCCGCCACCCGCGCCATGGCACCGTCTGCTTCGCGGGCATGCTGTCGAACGAGTGGATCGTGCCCGACTTCTATCCCATCGGCTACCTCCCGAACGGTGTCCGGCTGACCGGCTACGGAGGCGAGGCCGCCGACCTGCCGCCCGAGGTGCTGCAGGGCCATCTCGACGGCATCGCGGACGGCGCCATCGCTCTCGGTCCCGTCCACGTCTATGCGCTGGACAAGATCAGAACCGCTCACGACGACCTGGAGCAGGGCAAGAAGATGGGCAAGCTCGTGGTTCGTACGGCGTCGTGACGCGGCCGTGGGTGTCGCGCCCGCGTGGTGGACGGGGGCCGCGCGGTCGGGCGTTCCTTGGGAAGCGGTACCGCGACCGGCGGAGCCGTGACGGGATTCGCGGAGGGCACCGCCCTGCCGGACACGACCCTGAACCGCGGTCCGGCAGGTCCGTGCTCCGGTGGACACCCTGGCCGACGGTGAAAGGCTGAAGGGGTACTGCCCGTCGGCGACACGGGCCGACCTGCTGCGCCCGTTGGGGCGGGCCGTCGAGGCAGGCGCGGCGGACCGCGAGGCCCCCGGTCTCGTCACCGACGAAGCCGAGCGGCGTATCCGCGCCGGCGCCGAGCCGAGCCGTCGGACCAGGAGGGGCGGAGCGGGCGATGAGTCGCGCGCGTCGCGACGGTCTGCCCCTGTGGACGGGTGCGAGCGTCCGTCCACGCACACGACCGGAGAGGAACGAGGTCATGACCGACGACGAGACACAGATCCGGACACTGATCGAACGCTGGGCGAAGGCCGCGCACGAGGGTGACATCGAGGGTGTCCTCGCCGACCACGCCGACGACATCGTCATGTTCGATGTCCCGCCGCCGGACGACGGCGTCCGGGGCATCGACCACTACCGGGAGACCTGGCCGCCGTTCTTCGTCTGGCAGCAGCTCGGTGCCTGCTTCGACCTCCTCTCGCTCGACATCACGGCCGGGGAGGATGTCGCCTTCGCGCACGCGCTGCTGCGCTGCGGCACCGAGGATGAATTGCGCAAGGACCCCGGGGGCCGGCTGCGTCTGACGGTCGGGCTGCGCAAGGAGGCCGGCCGCTGGGTCGTCGCGCACGAGCACCATTCCTTCCCGGCCAGGGTCTGACGCCCAAGCCCGCCCCCGCGCTCTCCGGCAGCCTGGAAAACCCGTAACCGATGGGTTACGCTTTTTCCATGGACGAGGTGGCAGAGGCGATCGCCGATCCGGTGCGCCGGGAGATCCTCGTCATGCTGCGCGGCGCCGCGCTCACCGCCGGCGACATCGCGCGGCGGTTCACGATCAGCCGTCCGGCCGTCAGCCGTCATCTGCGTGTCCTGCGCGAGAGCGGCCTGGTCCACGACGAACTGGTCGGCAGACAGCGGTTCTACCGGCTCGACACCGCGCCGCTCGTCGAAGTCGCGGAGTGGATCACGGCCCTCCGGGCCCCGGAGGGCTGGGCGCACCGGCTCGACGCCCTGGAGACCGAGGTCCGCCGCACCACGCGTGACCGCAACCGGCGCGAGCGCACCGGACAGCCCGTCCCAGGATCCGTCGAACGCACAGAGGACACCGCATGAACCCCACACCCACCGGCCGGCTTCTGCGTACCGCCGACGGCAGCGATCTGGTGGTCACCCGCACGATGCGGGCGCCCATCGACGACGTCTGGGCCAGTGTCACCGAGCCCGAGCGCACCGCCCGCTGGTTCGGACCCTGGGAGGGCGACGCCGCACCCGGACGCACGATCAAGGTCCGGATGTCGTTCGAGGAAGGGGCGCCGTGGTTCGACGCGTACATCAACGCGTGCGAGCCCCCGCGGCGTCTTGCCCTCACCACGACGGACGAGGCGGGCGAATGGCACCTGGAGCTGCGGCTGTCCGAGTCGGGCGGGAGCACGGAACTCCAGCTTGTCCACCACCTCAGGTCCGACCAGGGCGTCGGCGAGATGGGGCCCGGCTGGGAGTACTACCTCGACAATCTGGTCGCCTCGCGCGACGGCACGCCGGCGCCTGCTTTCGACGACTACTACCCGGCCCAGAAGGCGTACTTCGAGGACCTGGCCAAGGGCGACTGAGACGCCGGGATCCCACCTGACCACGCGCCACCGACGCGCCGCGCACACCCGGCCCCGCCACTGATACGCCGGGGTCCCACCTGACCACGCGCCACCGACGGCGCCAGGCCCGTCCCGCTCTGAAAAGCCGACGGCACCGGTCGCGCCCCGCGCTGCCGGGCCGCGGTCGGCCGGTGGCCCAGGTCAGCCGGCGCCCGGGCTCAGCAGCCGGTCGGATCAGCCGCCGTTGGTCGGTCTCATCATTCCCAGCAGTATCCGCACCAGCTCGTCCACGACCTGATCGAGCGTCGCATCGACGCGCCCGGCACTCCAGTCGTGGAGCAGTCCGTTCACGCTGCCGATGAACGCCGCGGCGGCGATGCGGTAGTCCCGCGTCGCCGCTTCGCCGCGCTCGGCCGCCGCGGTCGCCTCGGCGCAGATGAGGTCGACCCAGCGTGAACGCCGGTTCAGTCGCTGCTCCTCCAACCGCGGGCTGACCCCGATGATCTCGACGAAGGAGATGCGGATGCGCCGCGGGTCACCGGTGACATCGGCCGCATACGCGCGGAAGGCAGCCGCGGCCCGCTCCGCCATGGGCCGCCCCTCCGTCTCCGTGAGCGCGGCGACGGCCGCTGCCTCCGCCCAGTCGTTGACCTGGAGGTGGACGGCGGCGAGCACGTCCTCCAGGGTCCGGAACTCCTCGTAGAACTGACGCGTGGACAGGCCTGCTGCCTCGCTCAGCGCCGAGACGGTCGTGGCCCGGTAGCCCGGGCTGTCCCCGAAGAGCTGGAGCCCCGCGGCCAGGAACCGCTGCCGACGGTCGGCCCGGCGCTCCGCTGCCGACCTGCCTCCGTAGCGGCCGGTCGGTTGTCTCAGCCTGCCGGCCACTGTGCCTCCCCCGCTGACGTCCCGGCCATTTTCTCCTGTCACGACTCTTGTGGCGTCGCCCGCCTGTCGTTACTTTCCAGTAGCTCAGTCTGAAGTCATCCGTATTCAGATTCTCGCCCAGCATCGCAAGGCCCGACCCGCCCCCACGGAAAGGACCGCAGATGTCCCTGCCCGCACGCCGGCGTCCCTGGCGCGACTCCCCCTCGGCCGCTTCCCCACAGCGCCCGTTACTGCGCACGCTCGGCACCCTCGCCACCGTGGTCGCCCTCACGGTCACCGGCTCGGCCACGGCACTTGCCACCCCCACGTCACCCCATAACCCCACCACCCAGGACCCGGCCCCCGGCCTCCAGCAGGTGATGTTCGTCGGCAACAACTGGGACGGCACCGCCGATGTCATCAAGGCCCGCGGCGACTTCGCCAGGATCGGCAGGATCAATGTCATCCCCGACAAGGACCAGCGCCTGACGGAGATCTATCTCAACCCGCTGAAGCTCGTCTTCTTCCTCGGCATCCGCAGCGGCCCCGGCGAGGGCCACGACCAGTTCGTCGACGACATGTACGCCACACCCGACGGCACGGCGATGGTCGTCTCGCGCCCGAGCTTCGCGGACGTCGTGTCGATCGACCTCGCCACCGGACGCATCAACTGGCGCTTCCCCGTCTCCGGTTTCCGCTCCGACCACATGGCGGTCTCGCCCGACGGCACACGCGTCGCCGTGTCGGCGTCGACGTCGAACACCGTGCATGTGCTCGACATTCGGACGGGCAGGCAACTCGGCTCGTTCAAGACCGGCGACAAGCCCCACGAGAACGTCTTCACCGGCGGCGGCAGGTACTTGTGGAACATGTCGATCGGCGAGGTCAACACCGCGCTGGACGACCCGCTGATGGACTGGACCAAGGGCGACCGTCGCATCACGGTCGTCGACACCGAGACCTACAAGCAGGTCAAGGTGATCGACATGCGGGCCCGCCTCGACGCCTTCGGCCGCAAGGACCTGTCGGACTCGGTGCGTCCGGTCGCTTTCACACCCGACGAGTCGAAGCTGTACTTCCAGGTCTCCTTCTTCAACGGCTTCCTCGAGTACGACGTCGCCTCCGACACCATCACCCGCCTCAAGACGCTGCCGAAGAACCCGGCGACCAGTGAGGACCGTACGACCTGGGTCAACGACTCCCGTCACCACGGCATGTCGATGAGCCCCGCGGGCGACAAGCTCTGCGTCGCCGGGACGATGGACGACTACGCCACGGTCGTCGACCGGGCCTCACTGCGAGAGGGGCCCTTGGTGACGGCCTCCAAGCCCTACTGGGCGACCGTCAGCGGTGACGGAGCCTCCTGCGTCATCTCCGAGGCCGGCGCCGACCGAGTGACGGCGATCGACTTCGCCACGGGTCGCAAGGTGGCGTCCGTGGACGTCGGCGACCACCCGCAGCGGGTGCGGATCGCGCATGTGACAGCCGGCTGGACCGGTCCCGAGGCCCCCTGACTGCCGGTCAGCGGGCTCCGCGCAAGGGCCGGACCGGCCGACCGGTCCGGCCCTTGTCCTGCCGCACGACGCCGAGGCCGCCGTCCACCCCCCGAATGCCGGTCCCGGATGGCGGAACGCCCTGACATCGCGTTTGGATGAAGCGAAGCGTGCGCCTCATGGCGCACAGAGGCCATCACGGTGCCGTCACCGTGGAATCTGGCACAGGGAGCCCGCCATGTCCTTTGCACCCACCCCCTCCCCGGAGGACCGTTCCGACGACGGTTCTGCGGGGCGGACGGGTCCCTTCCCCGCGGGACGACCGGACGCGACCGCGAGCAGCAACGACGAACCGATACGCACCCTCCTGTGGACCGCGGCGACGCACCGTCCCCTGGACGAGGTCGCCGCACTCGTCAGTCTGCTGAACCGGACCGGTGAACTGTCGCGTCCCGGCGACGAAGCACTGCGCGCCGCCGCTGTGGCCCGTCCTCTGGAAGAGGTCCGCCAGTTGGTCACTCTGCTCAACGAGACACCCCACGACACCGGCGAGGCCGGTACGACGCTTCGCGCCGCAGCCATGGGCAGGTCGATCGAGGACGTTGCCGAACTGGTGGCGATCCTGGGTACGGACCACGGCACACGGAGCGGCACGGGGTCGATGACCGTACCCGGTGCGGAATCCGGCACCGAGCCCCGCCCGGAGTCCGGCACGGAATCGGACACGTCGGACACGGAGGACGAGGCACCGTTCGGCACGGAGCCGCAGGCACCCCTCGGCACCGAGTTCGGCACGGGGTTCGGCGCGGACCCCCACGCGCCGACCGGGGTGGCCGAGCCGGCGGCGGCCGTTCATCCTCCCGCTTTTCCCCCCGCCTTCGACGAACTCCCCGGCGTCCACGACACCACCCACTTCGCCACGGGTGAGGGCTGGCCCGCCGTCCACGTCGGCGCCGCGGCCGCCACGCAGGTGGCCGACCGCCCCACCACGCAGGCCGCGACCCGGCCGGTCACGGTGCGCACGCCCGCGCCGACGCTCACGACGTCTGCCGGTCCCGCCCTGCCGGTCCTCGTTCCGCCTCTCTCCGTCCCGACCACCGCGCCGTCCACGCCCCCCGCCGAGGCGGCCACCCCTGCCCGCGGCGGCTCGTCGGTCGTGCGCTCGCTCCCGCGCTGGGCCGCGGCACTGGCCCTGTTGGGGTGCGGTGCGATGCATCTCCCGACGGATCTGGGAGCCCTGCGCGACGGCGGGTACGCGGACGTGGTGTCGCCGGCCATCGCCGTGCTCTGCCTCGTCTTCGGTATCTGGCTCGCGGTGCAGGAGTCGGTGGGCACCTGGGCGGCGGCCGCCGCCACGGCCATCGGGGTGCTCGCCGTCTACTCGACGTCGGGCTTCGGCGCCATCGACGTCCTCGGCAACACGCTCGGTGAGGCCTTCGCCTGGGCGGATCTGACGGCGGTGAGCTGCGCGGCACTCGCCGCGGTACTGGCCGCTGCCGCTCTGTTCCGCCGGCAGAAGGTGGCCGGGCCCGCCGGCGACAGCTGACGGACGCAACGCCGGATCGCCGCCGCCCGAACCAGGGCGGCGGCGATCCGGCGTTCCGGCCCACTCCCCCGCGCAATCCAGGTGCCTTCCGGGTGTCTTGGTGCCGCACGGTGGCGTGGATCCGCGTCGAGCGGTCACACGAGAGAGCAGGAGCCCGACCGGCGTCGCAGCCGCCTCGGCCGTCACCGGCCGCCGGGGTGGCGTTCGCGTCGTACGGCTTCCTCGTGCGCGAGGATCACCGGTGCGGTGCCACTGAACGATCCCCTGGCACGGGGGTGAGACGAGGAGAACCGACGTGATCAAGAGTGCAGACATCCGGGAATGGCGCACCCACGGTGTGATCGACCCCGAGGGCCGCAAGATCGGATCGCTGGAGGCCGTGTATGTCGACACGAGGACCGACGAGCCGGCGGTGGCGACGGTTCTCGTCGGGCTGCCGACGCGGCACCGGCTCGTGTTCGTGCCGTTGGCGGGCGCCGTGGTCGGGCCCGGCTATGTGCGGGTCGCGTATCCCAAGTCCGTGGTGAAGGAGGCGCCGTCGATCGGAACCGACGACGTGCTCCCCGCCGAGGACGAGAAGGGGATCTTCGAGCATTACGAACTGCCCTACCAGCCGGGCCCCGGCGGCGAACGTCAGCTGGCGCGCCGCTGACCCGGTTCCGCCTTCTCTCAGAAAGTCACGTCATGGCTCTGGTCCTGTTCGTGGTCATCGTGGCCCTCGTGCTGGGCATCATCGGCGTCGCGGCCGAGGGGCTGGCCTATCTGCTGGTCATCGGCGCCCTCGTCCTGCTGGCCGACCTGGTCTACGCGGCACTGCGCTGGCGCCGTGCGGGCCGCCGCCCCGCCCGCTGACGCCGTCGTCCGGCTCAGCGCGGCCACGCGGTTCGCAGCGTCTGCGAACGGAACGTCGGCCGACTCACCCGGGCTGCCTCTCCACCAACGCCGCGATCGCGGCGCGCCCTTGGCCGTCCGTCCTGCGTGCCGGAACCGCTGATCCCGGCGGCCCGCGAGGCAAGGTCGCTCCCGTGCGAGGATTCCGCGGTCTTCGGGGAAGCCGATGACGAGGGACGATGTGCAGCGGACCAGGAGCTTCGCCCACAGGGGCGGGGGTGGAGGCGGACCATGGGAACAGCGGTGCATGTACCGCAGACGCGGGACATGGTGGGCGAGGAGCTCTCCGGGGACGAGGCCTTCGCCGCGCTGCGCCACTACGGCGGGCGCAAGCTGTTCCTCGACGCGTTCGCCCGCTTCCGTTACGCGGACGGCTTCAGTTCGTCCCGCTCACTCGGCTACCAGGTCGTGCTGGGCATCGTGCCGTTCGTGATCGCCCTCGTGGGCGTGGCCACCACGCTGCACACGGAGAGCGTGGGCCGGATCGTCGATCTGACGCTCGGCAGGATCGTGCCCGGTGCGAGTTCCGACCTGATCCAGCAGGCACTCGCGGACACCCGCCGCAGCGCCGACGCGGACCGGGCCGGCGCTGTCGCCATGTGGCTCGGCCTCGGCTTCGCCGTGGTCAATCTGGCGTCGGCGATGGGGCAGATCGAACGGGGCTGCAATCGCATCTACGGGATCGAGCGGGACCGCCCGTTCCCCCGCAAGTACGGCAGGGGTGTGGTCCTCGCCCTCTTCGCCGGGCTGCCGCTCGGCGGCGGTTTCCTTGCGATCGTCGCCGGGCGGGACGTCGGCGCGGCCGTGGTGGAGGCCATGGGCTGGTCACCGTCCCTGCTGGATTGGTGGCGGCCGTTGCACATCCCGGTGGGCGTGCTGCTCGCGGGCGTCGCGTCGGCCGTCATCTTCCGCTGGTCGCCGCGCCGCGATCAGCCGGGCTACACCTGGCTCGCGTTCGGGTCGGGCATTCATCTGATCCTGTGGGTCACAGCCACCTGGCTCCTCGCCCTCTACATCGGTGAGAGCGGTTCCTTCGGTGCGGTGTACGGCCCTCTGACGGCATTCGTCGCGCTGTTGCTGTGGGCCAATGTGACCGGCGTGGCGCTGTTCCTCGGTATCGCGTTCGCCGCGCAGTTGGAGGCAGCGAGGGCCGGCATCGAAGACGCGGTAAGGCCGGACCCGGGTCCCGGCGACTGATCCGGGCCGGTCGGCACACTCCCAGGAGTTTGCCGATACAGCAAGCACGTTTGTCGTTCTGCGCGATACGGCTCCATCATCGGCCTGGTACGGAGGTACTGGGACATGAAGGAGCGAACGATGCGGACATCACCCGGGACAGTGAACGGCCACCGCTACGACGTCGTCGTCATCGGGGGTGGCGCCGCCGGACTCAGCGGAGCGCTGACCCTCGCCAGAGCCCGGCGTTCGGTACTGGTGATCGACGGGCGAAGGCCCCGTAACGCGCCGGCCGCGCACGCCCACGGTTTTCTCACCCGCGACGGCGTGCCGCCCCTGCAACTGCTCGCCATGGGGCGCGACGAGGTCACCGGGTACGGCGGCGAGATCGTCGAGGGCCAGGTCGTGACCGCTGAACGGCGGGCCGACGGTGACTTCCGCGTCACGCTGGACGACGGCACGGCGGCACTGGCGAAGCGGCTCCTGGTCACCACGGGCCTCGTCGACGAACTCCCCGACATCCCCGGTCTGGCCGACCGCTGGGGCCGCGAGGTCCTCCACTGCCCGTACTGCCACGGCTGGGAGGTGAGCGACCAGGCCGTCGGCATTCTCGCGACAGGTCCGCTCGCCGTGCACCAGGCTCTGATGTGGCGGCAGTGGAGCAAGGACGTGACGCTCTTCCTGCACACCGCGCCCGAGCCGGATTCCGAGCAGTACGAGCAGCTCGCCGCCCGTGACATCGCCGTGGTCGACGGGGAGGTGACGGCCGTGGAGACGACGGACGGACGGCTCAGCGGGGTGCGGCTCGCCGACGGCCATGTCATCGCGCGCCAAGCGCTCGTCGTCGCCCCGCGGTTCACCGCGCGCGCCGATCTGCTGGGCGGGCTCGGGCTGCGACCGACCGAGCAGGAGGTGAACGGTGCCGTCATCGGCAGCTGCATCGCCGCGGACCCGAGCGGGGCGACGGACGTCCCCGGAGTGTGGGCGGCGGGCAATGTCGTCAACCTGACCGATCAGGTCGTCGGCGCCGCCGCCGCGGGCGTGCGGGCGGGCGCGGCAGTCAACGCCGACCTGACCGCGGAGGAGACCCGTCGGGCCGTCGCGGCGCGGCGCACCGTCTTCTCCCCGGAGATGGAGCGGGAGGTCGCCGAGCGGGTGCTCGGCGACCGTCGTCACGGCCTCTGAACGAACCACGCATCGGGCAACCTCCCGCACGCCCGCTACAGCAGATCGCGTGGCACGCTCTCGTTCCACGTGCGCGAGAACACCCGTGTGTCGCCCTCGTATCCGTCCAGGGTGGCGTGGACGTGGAAGTCGGTCTCGTCGGATGAGAGACGCGTATGCGTGACGACCCGCACATCCCAGTCGTCCCGGCGGAAGCGCATGGTCCAGGTCGTCTCGCCGCCGACCGAGGTGAAGTCGTCGGCGACGGCCGTGTAGCGCTCGTGGGCGCGGCAGCCGACATCGAGGCCGATGTCCTCGATGCGGACCATGCCCCGGTCCTTCACGATCTCCAGTTCCGCGCGGTAGTCGACCAGGTCGCGCTTGACCTCCCAGCGTTGCTCCGGGGGTGTGAGCCGGGTCGACGCGACGGGCGGGGTCCCCTCGGGCTCGCCGAAGGGGCTACGCGGCATCTCGTCGGGCTCTTCCGTCGGGCGCACCGGCAGCGTCAGCGTGCTGGAGCCTTCGTACACGCTCAGCAGGGCCGGCTTCGGCGGAGGCCAGGCGAGTGGCCAGTACGAGGTGGACAGGGACAGCCGGACACGGTGACCCGGAGGGAACGCCTGCGCCACCCCGTTGAGGTGGACGGTGGCCCGGTAGCGGCGGCCCGGTACCAACTCCTCGGGGGACTCGGTGCTGTCCCGGCGGGTGAGGTTCAGCAGGCCGTAGGAGACACGGGTGGCGCGGCCGTCGGGGCTCACGTCGGACAGCCGTGCCGCCACCATCGCGACGGGCTCGCTGACCGAGAGGTCCAGTTCGACGGTCGGCGACCCGAGGATCTCCAGGGGTTCGGTCAGCGGATCGCTGTCGAACACGAGGGAGCCGCCGTCCTCCTCGCGCTGGTCGTACGGCAGGTCCGGCGGTGCGTTGTAGGAGGCCCACTTGCCCGCGAACTGCCCCACCGACAGCGGCGACTGGACGGTCATCGGCTCCGCCTCGCCGTCCGCGGGCACGTCCCCGGCGGCAGTGCCGGGCGGCTCGATCCGGTGCCGGGTGAGCGGGTGGGCGACCGGCTCGATGTGCGGGGAGGGCCAGCCGGGTTCGCCGACCCAGCGGCCCGGCCGCTCCTCGTACGACGTGGACGGCGGCACGCTCTCCTGCATCCAGGTCTGCAGCATGGGTCCGTCCATGACGCCGTTGTCGGCGCCCTTGAGCCAGTGGTCCCACCAGCGCACGACCTCCTGGAGGTAGCCGATGGCGGGGCCCGGCTCGCCCAGGTGCGGGAACTTGTGCGACCACGGGCCGATCAGGCCCTTGCGGGGGACGTCGAGGTTGCCCAGCAGCCGCGTGACGGCGTTGGAGTAGCCGTCGGCCCAGCCGCTGGAGGCGAGCACCGGGCACTGGATCGCCTCGTAGTCCTCGCACACCGAAGCGTGCCGCCAGTAGTCGTCGCGGCGCTGGTGGCGCAGCCATTCGAGGACCCAGGGCCGGGTGTGTTCGAGGCGTTCGTGCCACATGTCCCGCCAGCGGTCACCGACCACCGCCGGGTCCGGGGGGCAGGTTCCGTAGGCGAACATCGTGCCCGCCTCGGCGAGATTGTCGGAGAGCAGCGCTCCGCCCATGTAGTGCATGTCGTCGGAGTGCCGGTCGTCGGTGAACGACGCGATGACGATGGCCCGCAGGCTGGGTGGCCGGCGCGCGGCGACCTGGAGCGCCGCGAAGGCTCCCCAGGAGATCCCCATCATGCCGGTGTTGCCGTCGCACCACGGCTGCTGCGCCAGCCACGCGAGGATGTCCTCGGCGTCGGTCTGCTCCACTTCCAGGTACTCGTCCCTGAGCACCCCTTCGGAGTCGCCGGTGCCGCGCAGATCGACGCGTACACACGCGTATCCGTGTCCCGCGATGTACGGATGGTGCATCGAGTCGCGGACGGCGGTGAGGTCCCGCTTGCGGTAGGGGATGTATTCGAGCACCGCGGGCACCGGTTCGCTGTCCGACGACGTGGGCCGCCAGATGCGCGCCGAGAGCTCGACGCCGTCGGACACGGGGATGACGACGTGCTCTTCTTCCTTTGTGGCGTACGGCAGTTGGGTCACGTGACGCATGTGGCCGTGGTGCTCCTTTCCTCGCTGCTCGCCCCCTGGGTGGCCGGCCGGTTCAGGCGTTCTTCTCGTCCCGGCCGCCCGGCGTGGTCTCGTCGAAGGTGAGGCCCAGCGCCGCCACACAGCGGTCGTACTTGTCCCGCAGGTCCTGCTCGTCGTCGCCGCCGGTGAAGATGTGGGCCAGCTCGTAGCTGTAGCTGTCCTGGCCGGACATCTCCGACAGCCGCTCGCCATCCGCGGGCACGACGTCGACACGTATGCCCGGGATCTCCCGTTCGATGCGCCGCAGGTCCTCGGGCGTCGGCACGTCGTGCACGACCCCGTCGGCGAACCAGCGGTGGTACCACTTGGCGGCCATCGCGTATTCGCCCTCCCGGTGCGGTATCCGGGGATCCTCGCCGAGGGCGAGTCGGACCATGGAGTGATGGTTGGGCACGCCGTCGACGTACTGGAAGAGCTCCGCGTGCGACTGGGAGTGGCGCGGATTGATCTCCAGGAGGCTGATGTCCGAGGTCTGCGGATCGTAGAAGTACTCCACGCTGAAGGTCGCCGACGCGAAGCCGATCTGCCGCATCACCCGCTCGGTGACCTCGTGCAGCTGCCTGATCACCGGTTCGGGGAGAGCGGAGGGGTACTGGTGGCGCAGGAAGCAGGAGGAGCCGGGGTAGTTGATCGAGTCGAGGACGCCGTAGACGGTGACCTCGCCCTCGTGGACGTATCCCTCCACCGCAACCTGGACGCCGGACATCTCCTCCTCGGCCAGGCACACCTCGCCGCCGACACCGTCCATCTCGGGAGGGAGGTCGAGCCGGTCGAGGATGTACTCGAAGGGGCGGCCGACGCGGGATATGCCCTCGCGGATCTCGGCGACGGCCGCCCGGAACTCCTCCTCGTTCTTGACGCCGAAGGCGAGTTCCGAGGAGTACGCGAGCGCGGGCTTGAGCCACATCGGGAAGCGCACGCCCTCGGGCGGCCGCGGGTCCTCGGCCTGGAGGTCGACCCGCCCGAACCGCGGGTGCCTGTCGGTCACCTTCTGCTGTTCGAGCCTGCTCCAGTACTTGTGCTCGCACTTGACGACCGATTCGAGTCCGGTGGTCCGGGTGCCGTACCTCTCGCCGAGGATCGGCACGAGGGTGCTGACCGGAAAGTCCCAGTAGCCGACGATCGCGTCGATGCTCCCGTCGAAGGCGTCGAGCACCGACTGCGCCTTCTCCAGGAGCGCCGCCACCGAGACTTCGCCGCCCTGGAGCTCCTCGACGGTCAGCAGGGGGTGGAAGCGCAGCGACGCTGCGTCCGGTATGGCGTGCAGCGTGGGCAGGTTGGCCTCGTCCAGGCCGAGTACGAAGACATTCTTCTCGGACACGCGTCCTCCGTCCGTGCGGTGTTCGGAGATGTCGCGGTACCCGCTCGCGCCTGCGTCACACGTGGCCCGCACCGGGCGATGTCGCCCGGTGCGGGTCCGGAGGCATCCCTGCCGTCACATGTCGGTGGCGTCCACCACCGCGCCGAGGTCGACGAACTTGAAGCCCGTCGTCTCCCGCTCGCCGCCTTCACCGTCCGGTACGGCGGGCGTCTCCTGGCCGTCCTGGACCACGAGGAGGCCGCGGGGGTACCGCCGGCCGAGCGGCTCGTTCATCACGGCCGCGCCGTCGCACACCTCGCTGCCGTCGAGCGTGGCGGAGGCGGCGCCGACGCGGAAGCCGCCCTCGTACTCGTTGCGCTCGGAGATCTCCCGGTCGTAGAGCGCGAAGGTGTTGTCGCCCTGGCTGGACGCCACGAGGTAGCCGTCACCGTCACGCTCCTGGAACAGCGTGAGCCCTTCCACGTCGGCCGACAGGTGCTTGCCTCCGTACCCCGGATCGGCGCCGGGTGCGCACTCCTCGGTCTCCTCGTCGTACACACCGGGGACGCCGAACTCCCGCACCTTGTCGACCAGTACGGGCTTGCCGGACAGATCGGCCGGCATCCGCCAGATGCCGATGTCCTCCTGGCCCGCGTAGAGGACGCCGGCCGCGGGGTCGACGACCATGCCCTCCACCTGGGGCAGTTCGCCGGGCTCGCCGCACGGGGTCCACGTCGTGCCGTCGGGCAGGCGGTGGGACGCGGGAAGCTCGATCGTGCGGATCTTCCGGTAGCCGATGGTGCCCGCGGCCGTCGGGCGGAGCTCCAGCAGGGCGACGGCGGTTTCGCTCCGCCGGCTGACCAGGGCGTACGAACGGCCGGTGCGCCGGTCGGTCCAGGTGGCCAGACCGTAGGCGGTCCGCTGGTCGTCGACCTCGGATTCGCTCGCCGAGAACACGGGCGCGGCGGCCGGGTCGGTGACATCCACCAGCGGGTGGCCCGGGCGGGAGGGGTCGATGCGGTAGATGCGCAGCCGGTCACGGCCCCGGTCGGTCACGACGGCGACGTCGGCGCGGCCGGTGGCGGTGCGCAGCCCGGAGAGGAGGTCGACGTTGTTGAACCGGCCGGGCGCGGCGCCGTCCGAGGGCGGGGCGGGCGCGGCGATCGACTGGACCTGTTCGGCCTTGAGGTCGTAGACCCGCAGGCCGCCCTCCTTCGCCGTGGCGACCACCAGACTGCGGTCGGGCTGGGCGTCGTTGCGCCAGATCGCCGGGTCGTCGGCGTTGGCGTTGCCGCCCGCTTCGTCGTCGTGGAGAGGCACGGTCTCGGCGGAGGGGGTGACGGTCGGCAGGGCGGACGGGACCGCCTGCGCGGAGGACGGGACGAGGAGCGCCAACAGCGCGGTGCCGAGGGCGGCGCCGGCCGTCGTGCGGGGAGAACGGTTCAGTCTCACGGGCGCTTCCTTAAATGTCGGGGACATGCCGATGGTCCGTCAGGAGCCTCCGGCGAAGCGGCGACGTGGGGCAGTCATCGAGATGACAGCGCTGTGTTCGAACCGTGAACTCGGGCCGTGGGCGCGGGTGTCGGGACGGCACGGGCGGGCGTCACCAAACCCGTCCCGCACCCCCTGAGCACGTTGGCGACGACGGTTGAACATCACCATGAGCGCTTGCGCGTGACAGCGAGTGACGGCAGCCGGACCGGGGGCGGTCGGCCGTCAGGCCGCAGGCGTTTCCGGCAGTGGCACCAGGACGCTGATGGTCTTGCCGCCGGAGCGGGGAATGACGGCGATGTCCCGGGCGAGGCGGCGGATCAGTGGCCAGCCGTAGCCGCCCACTCGCACCGTCCCCTCGGCGTTCGTCGGGGTGATCACGGTGGGTGGAGCCTCACTGCGGTCACTGACAGTGACGTGCAGCCCTCTTTCGGTCAGGTCGGCCTGGAAGGCGGACAGGCCGCCGCCGTGCCGTATCGCATTGGTCACCAGCTCGGTGGTGACCAGCAGCGCGTCCGCGAGTACGACCTCGTCGGCCACGCCCTGCCGAACGCGCCGGAACCAGTCGCCCATCAGTCTCTGGACCTCGTCCCGTGCCTCGGCAGCCGTCGTCGGAACCGATCGCGGCACGACGTCTCCACGCTCCCTGCCGGCTGTCACCTCGTCAGCGGTCACAGGCGTACCCTGCCCTTTCGCATCCCCCGTTGTTGTGCGTACACCTCACCTGCCCGACCTGCGGGTCCTTACACGGCACAGTTCGTCCGCCGGTGTGCGCCGGACCGATCCGCGCATGGCCGCGCCCGGTTCCGGGCGGCGTCACCCCTCGGTGCTCAGCCAGGCGGCGACCGCCGCGGCGATGGGCTGTTCGGTCTGGAGTTCGATGAAGCCGAACTGGCCGCCCTGATTGCACTCCAGGAACCACCACGTCCCGTCACCGTCCTCGGCGAAGTCGAAGGCACCGTAGGCGAGGCCGGCCATCTCCTTGTACATGGCAACGGCCCGTGCGACGCGAGGCGGCACGTCGACGGGCTTCCAGTCGTGACCGCTCTCGCCGTACCGGCCGTCGACCTGCCCCGGCTCGGCGACCTTGCGGGCGGCGAACAGTTCGTTGCCGACGCTGGTCAGCCGGATGTCCGCGGCCTTGGCGATGTAGCGCTGAAACAGCGTGGGCCCCGCGGCCACCCCGGAGAAGTCCGCGTCCGGCGGCACGAGGGTCGTGGGCAGCGCCATCGGCGGATCGGCCGGCGGCTTGCCCGACACGGCCTTCACCACGACGTGTCGGTACTGCTCGGCGAACCGGCGTGCGACCTGCGGATACGTCGTGATGATCGTCGCCGGAACGGGAAAGCCGCTGCGGTGTGCCGTACGCAGCTGCCAGGGCTTGAGGCGTGCTCGCGCGGCGGCGCCGGGATGGTTCATCCAGCGCGCGGTGGTGGAGTCCAGCATCCCGTACAGCGCCTGGCCGGTCTCGGCGGACAGCCAGGGAGACGGCTCGGACGCGTGGGCAGCCGGCTCACCGGGTCTTCGGATCCAGATGGAACGCAGTCCGTCCATGCTGACGACCCGCCCACCCGTGGAGAGGTAACCGCGGAACTCGCCCCGCACGTATTCGGCGGACAGGGCTCCCTCGCCGGGAAGGTCACCCGGGTCGAACCGTACGAGCGGGACGCAGCTCTTGTGCAGCTCCGCCACCACCATGTCCGCGGTCACATCCTGCTCACAGGTCAGGATCAGTACCGTCATCGTGCGCGTCGGGTCAGTCGTCGAAGTGGGTCGCGGAGCCGGCTGTCGAGGTGGTGGTGCCGACCGCCGCGAGCAGGGCCCTGTCCATGATGGCGGGGCGCCCGTCGGGCAGGACGTTCAGCTGCAGGGCAGCGTCGTACGAGTACTGGTCGACCACCGGTGACAGCGCAGCCGGACGTGCGTAGGTCCACGCGAACGGTTTCATGCTTCTCTCCCTGGCCCGCAAAGGGCTGTCTGGGGGCCACTGCGTGGCCTCACGGTGAGCAATACGTGGAGATGGATGTATTGGTTTCATCACATACCGTCATATTCCGGATACCGCTCGCCAGACAGGACGTCGGATCGGAGCGGCCGCACAACCTGCTCACGAACAGGCCCTCGCACACGGGTCGTTGACGTCCCCCTGACATAAGTAGAGACGCCTGAAGGAGTCATTCCGTGCACCGCAGGGGTGCGTGACCTCCGTCACTGCCGTCTCAAACGCCACAACAGTCACAGCTTCATCACTGTTCACGCAGGTAGTGGCGGCGGCCGACACACCCGCCCGCGCGAAAAACCTCCGCCACACCGCGCGGCGGCGTGGAAACGAATCACCCCGTTCGACGCAAGGGTGAAGGCAAGAGATGAAGACACCCGACACAGGGCGCGTACCTCAGGAGGACGGGATCATGCGAATGATCATGTACTTCGTTCGTTCGCCCCCCGCCGACCGAGGGCGGGAACAACCGTGGCCTGGTGGTAGTACATCCGCCATGTCCCGTCATGTCCCGTGCGCCACAGGGAACTCCGGCGCGCCCGCTCCCCCCGCATGGTGGTCTCGTAGGTGAGGTGCACCACCCCGGGCGCCGGCACCGCGCCCATGAGGTCCGAGAACTCGTACCGGGGGCCGTGCTCGGCCGCTCCGTCCATCTCCGGCAGCGCGGCGAGCAACTCCTCGTAACTCCACCGCCGCCCCGATACGCCCACCTCCACGAAGTCCGGGTCGAGCAACTGCCCGGCCAGGTCCCGTGCGGAGCGCACCGTCGGGTCCATCAGCCGCAGCTCACCCGCGATCGCCTCGCGCACGCCGTCGTCCCACTGGTCCGATGCGTCGTGCTCGTCCGTCGCGTCCGGCTTCTTCACCTCGTCGGTCATGCAGGCATCTTCGTCCGGGTGCCCACTGCCCGGGCAACCGGATTTCAGCGAGGTCGCAGGTCGCCCCCGGCGTGCAGTCCCCCTACGGCACCTACGGCGTCGTCCCGGGCATCGGTCCGTCCAGGTCGATCGCCGCCACGCACAGGCACGCTCCCCGCCTGCGAAGCAAGGGACGCGAGGGCACACTGGTCGAGGAGGCACAGCGCGGCCGCGACCGGCCGGAGGCCGCGCGGCTGCCGCCCGACAGCGGTGCGCACCACCCGTCCCCGATGCCTTCGGAGAACCATGAGCAGTTCGGCCCACGACCCGTACGTACGGGTGCGTGGCGCCCGCGAGCACAATCTGCGCCACATCGACGTGGACATCCCGCGGGACGTGCTTGCCGTCTTCACCGGAGTCTCCGGTTCGGGCAAGTCCTCGCTCGCCTTCGGCACGATCTACGCGGAGGCGCAGCGGCGCTACTTCGAGTCCGTCGCGCCCTACGCCCGTCGGCTGATCCACCAGGTGGGCGCGCCCGCGGTGGACGACATCCTCGGACTGCCGCCGGCCGTCGCCCTCGAACAGCGGCGGGGTTCGGCCACCTCCCGCTCCTATGTCGGCACCGTGACCACCTTGTCGAACACCCTGCGGATGCTCTTCTCGCGGGCGGGCACCTATCCCCCGGGCGCCGAACCGGTGGACTCCGACGCCTTCTCCCCCAACACCGCGGCCGGCGCGTGCCCGGTCTGCCACGGCTTGGGCAGGGTGCACCACACCACCGAGGAGCTGATGGTCCCCGACCCGTCGCTGAGCATCCGAGAGGGCGCTGTCGCCGCCTGGCCGGGGGCCTGGCACGGCAAGAACCTGCGGGATGTGACCCGGACCCTCGGCCACGACATCGACCGTCCGTGGCGCGAACTCCCCCAGCAGGACGGGGACTGGATCCTGTTCACCGACGAGCAACCGGTGGTGACCGTGCACCCGGTGCGGGAGGCGGGCGCCCTACCAGGGCACGTTCCAGAGCGCCCGGCGCTATGTGATGCACACCTTCGCCGACTCCAAGAGCCAGGCGCTGCGCGCCCGTGCCGAACGGTTCCTGGAGAGCTCGCCCTGTCCGGCCTGCGGCGGCAGCCGGCTGCGGCCGGAGTCACTGGCCGTCACCTTCGCCGGCCGCACCATCGCGCAGCTCAACGCCATGTCGCTCACCGCTCTCGCCGAGGTGCTGCGGCCTTCCGCCCGAGGCGAGGTGGCGGATCGCCACGACGCTCTCCGCCGACCTGGTCGCCCGGATCGAGGTGATCACCGAGCTGGGGCTCGGCTATCTGAGCCTGGACCGTACGACGCCGACGCTCTCCCCCGGCGAGTTGCAACGGCTGCGCCTGGCAACGCAGTTGCGGTCCGGACTGTTCGGCGTGGTGTACGTCCTGGACGAGCCGTCGGCAGGCCTGCATCCCGCGGACACCGAGGCGCTGCTGACCGTGCTGGTGCGGCTGCGGGAGGCGGGGAACTCGGTGTACGTCGTCGAGCACGACATGGACGTGGTCCGCAGGGCCGACTGGATCGTCGACGTCGGGCCGCACGCCGGTGAACTCGGTGGCCGGGTCCTGCACAGCGGACCGGTGGAGGCGCTGGCATCCGTCACCGAGTCGGTGACCCGCCGGTTCCTGTTCGACGGGGAGCCGGACCGCGAGGCGGAGCGGGCTCCGCGCGAGCCGTCCGCCTGGCTTCATCTGCGGGGCATCACCCGGCACAACCTGCGCGATCTGGACGTGGACCTGCCGCTCGGGGTCTTCACCGCGGTCACGGGCGTGTCGGGGTCGGGAAAGTCGACGCTGATCGGTCAGGTGCTCGCGGGCGTGCTCACCCAGCACCTGGGCGCGGACCCGGCCGCCCGGGGCGGCACCGACACCGACGAGGGCGAGGGCGTCGGATCGCTCGGCCATGACGCCGGCGCGGGAGTGGGCGTCGAGGCCAAGGGCATGGACGTCGTGGACCGCCTCGTGCAGGTGGACCAGAAGCCGATCGGCCGTACACCACGCTCCAACCTGGCCACGTACACAGGTCTGTTCGACGCGGTGCGGAAGGTCTTCGCGGCCACGGACGATGCCCGGCAGCGGGGTTACCGGGCCGGGCGGTTCTCGTTCAACGTCGCCGGAGGCCGGTGCGAGACCTGCCAGGGCGAAGGATTCGTGGCTGTGGAGCTGCTGTTCCTGCCCGGTACGTACACGCCCTGCCCGACCTGTCACGGCGCCCGCTACAACGAGAAGACGCTGCGGGTCCGTTACCGGGGACGGAGCGTCGCCGACGTACTCGGCATGACGGTGGACACGGCCGCGGAGTTCTTCGCGGACGTCGCTCCGGCGGCGCGGAGCCTGCGCACGCTGAAGGAGGTGGGCCTCGGATATCTGCGGCTCGGTCAGCCCGCCACCGAGCTGTCGGGCGGCGAGGCACAGCGCATCAAGCTGGCGTCGGGGCTCCAGCGCAGTCGCCGTGGCCACACGGTGTACCTGCTGGACGAGCCCACGACGGGACTGCACCCGGCCGATGTGGAGCTGTTGATGCGCCAGTTGCACGGACTCGTGGACGCGGGTCACTCGGTGTGCGTGGTCGAGCACGAGATGGGGTGGTCGCCGGAGCGGACTGGGTGCTGGACCTGGGCCCGGGTGGTGGAGACGCGGGGCCGCGGGCCGCCCGGCGGAGGTGGCGCGGACACCCGGGAGCCGGACGGCGGAGTACCTGGCGAGGCGACTGGCAGGGTGAGTGCGGTACGCGGGACTGACGACTCGCCAATGGACCGGGCGCCTGCGCCGGGCAGTGGCCACCCCGTCAGGAACGGGCCCATTTCCGCTCCTCGGACCGGCGTCCGATCCCCGAGAGCATGCGCCGCACACCGGCCCCGTGCCCTCCCGTCCCGATGACGAGAAGCCGGTAGACACCCCCGCCCGGACCGGGAAAGTTCGCACGGCTCTCGGCACGCAACTGCGTCCGGCCGGGGCCCATCTCGTCGAGACGGAAGATCAGCGCGTACGAAGAGAAGCGATGCCGCCCCTGGAGGACCAGCTCCTGCCCGGGGACCGCGGCGACCACCCGGAACCCGGGAAGCACCGATCCTTCGGCGAGCGGGCGTGGCCCGGACGCGGAGCGGTCGTCACAGCGGACGAGCCGCGCGTAACCGGCCGCGCCCGCACGCGAGAACGACCGGTCCAGCGTGTCGAGGAGACCGCGCCAGACGTCGTCCGCGCCCGCCTCGACGACCGTCGCGTGCTCGTCGAGGTACGGCAGCGAAGCGATCTGCATCCAAGGCCTCCCTGAGGTCCGGTTCGCGAACCCTCCGGTGGCCACCGGATCGGCCCTCTCTCAAGCGTCGCACCTCGGCCCGCGTCCCAGGTGCCCGGTCCGTGCGGTCGCTCAGCGGTCCGTCAGCATGCCGGTACGGAGCTTCTTCAGCGTGCGCGTCAGCAGACGGGAGACATGCATCTGCGACACGTTCAGCTCCCGGCCGATCTCCGCCTGCGTCATCTCCTGCCCGAAACGCATCTGCAGAATGCGCTTCTCACGCTCGTCCAGCTGCTCCAGCAGAGGGGCGAGCGCATGCAGATCCTCGACCAGCTCCATGTACGGATCGTCACCGCCGAGGATGTCCGCGTACGCACGGCCGGCGCCGACCGGGGCGTCGTCGCTGTCGGCGTTGGGGGTGTCGAGGGAGCCGGCGGTGTAGCCGTTGGCGGCGACCAGGCCCTCGCGCACCTCTTCCTCGGTGAGTTCGAGCAGCTCCGCGAGCTCCTTCACCGTCGGGTCGCGGTCCAGTACGGCGGCGAGTTCGTCCTTGGCCTTCGCCAGTTCGGTGCGGAGTTCCTGGAGCCGGCGGGGCACATGGACGGCCCAGCTGGTGTCGCGGAAGAACCGCTTGATCTCGCCCACGATGTACGGAATCGCGAACGAGGTGAACTCGACCTCCCGGGACAGGTCGAACCGGTCGATCGCCTTGATGAGGCCGATCGTGCCGACCTGGATGACGTCCTCCATCTCGCCGCTGCCGCGGTTGCGGAAGCGGCGCGCGGCGAACTGCACGAGGGAGAGGTTCATCTCGATGAGCGTGTTGCGGGCGTACTGGTACTCATGGGTGCCTTCTTCCAGCACCTGGAGGCGGTCGAAGAACACCTTCGACAGGCTCTTCGCGTTCTTCGGCGCCAGCTTGCCGGCGTTCTCGACCCACGGCAGTTCCCCCACGCGCGAGGGGGACCCCGCGGAAACGCCCTCCTGCTTCGTCCCGATCCGGATGCTTTCGGACGACATGGCGCTGAGCATGATGTTCCCTCCCCTTCGGCGACGCTGCGTGGGTGCAGGTTCCCCGCTTCGTCCGCCTCACGCATCCGATTCTCCGGACCTCTCACGAGGGAGGCGGACGGAATCAGTACGCCGCGTCCAGCCTGGTGCGCTGATCGGCCGTCAGCTCCAGGTCGACAGCGGCAAGGCTCTCGTCGAGCTGCGCCACCGAGGACGCGCCGACCAACGGAACGACCGGTGTCTCCCCACCGATCAGCCAGGCGAGCACCACCTGGTTGACGGTGGCTCCGGCCTCCTGCGCCACCGCACGCAGAGCGGCCTTCCGCGCAAGCGTGCCCGCGTGGTCGAACTCGGGGCCGAGGGGCTTGTCCTCACGCACGTAGCGACCGCCCAGCAGTGGCGAGTAGGCGACCAGCGTCAGCCCGGGGTCGTGACGGACGTAGCTGAGCAGATCACCACCGGCGACGCCCTGGCTGCCGTCCGGCGACATGTCCCCCGGGCGGTCGGTACGCGGTCGCAGATAGCTGTGCTGGTACTGCAGCACCTCGTAACCGGGCAGCCCGGCCGCCGCGGCGACGGTGCGGGCCCGTTCGACCTTCCACGTCCAGTGGTTGCTGACGCCGAGCAGACCGACCGTTCCCTCGGCGACGAGGTGGGCGAACCCCTCCACGGTCTCCTCGACGGCGACCGACGGATCCTCGATGTGGGCATAGAGCAGATCCAGTTTGTCCATGCCGAGGCGTTCCCTGCTGCGCTCGGCGGACTCCCGGATCATCGTGGCCGAGAGCCCCTCCGCGTTGTCGAGGTAGCCGGTGCCGGGGGCCAGGGGGCGGGCACCGAGTTTGGTGGCGATGGTGATCTCGTTCCCGATGCCTCGGCTGCGGCGCCACCGGCCGAGGAGTTTCTCGCTCTCTCCGCCCTGACCGCCGGTGAACCAGTACGCGTAGTTGTCGGACGTGTCGATGAACGTGCCGCCGGCCTCGGCATAGCGGTCGAGAATGGCGAACGCCGTCGGTTCGTCGGTCGCAGTCCCGAACAGCATCGCTCCCAGACTGAGCACGCTGACCTCCCGGCGGTGGTCCGGGTTCTGGCCGATGGTGCGGTAGCGCATGACAGGTCCTCCCCGTATCGCCCCGGCCGGGCGGCCGAGGCATGTGCCGGAGTCTGGGTGTTGGAGCGCTCACGAAGTCAAGGCACCGGCCGCCGACGGAATTTGCCATGGCTCCCTTCCGACTGCCGGGCGAACCCGCCACCGCCCGGCCCGATGTCCCGCTGGAGCGAACCCGCCACGGCCCGGCGTCCGTACGAGTCGGATATCCACGTGCGCCGAACGCGCTGCCCTGGCACGCTGCGCCGGTGAACCGTGAACTGATCTCCCGAATCGCCCATGCGGGCCACCCCATCGCCGCGCCGCTCGACGACGACGCTGTAGGCGGCCTGCTCGACCATGCCCTCCCACGGGGCGACGAACGCGTCCTGGATCTCGGTTGCGGAGGCGGTGAGTGGCTGCTGCGTGCCCTGGCCGGCCGTCCCCAGGTGCGTGCCGAGGGTGTCGACCTCGCCGAGAGCGCTCTGCTCCACGCCCGCGAGGCCGCACAGGGACAGGGAGTCGAGGATCGTCTGGTCCTGCACCGGCAGGACGCTGCGGACTTCACGTCGCCGCACGCCTTCGACCTCGTGATCAGTGTCGGCGCGACGCATGCCTTCGGCGGCCTGCTCGCCACCCTCGCGGCCGCTCGCAAGCACCTGGCCCCCGGCGGGCGCGTCCTGGTCGGTGACGGGATATGGGAGCGCGAGCCCTCCGAGGAAGCCGTCGAGATGCTCGGTGACTTCGCCGATCTGGCGACCACGATGGACCGGGTGACCGCCGAGGGATGGACGCCGGTTCACGGGCATGTCAGCACGCGCCGGGAGCTGGACGACTACGAATGGTCGTGGACGGGCTCGCTGGCGTCGTGGGCGCTGGAGCGGCCCACCGATCCCGACAGCGCGGAGGCCCTGCGCGTGGCCGCGACCCACCGGGAGGAGTGGTTGCGGGTCTACCGCGACACCATGGGCTTCGTCTCGCTGGTGCTGCGCCCGACGTCCGGCTGAGACGGGCGCGGCGTCAGTCCGCCCGGGCGGCCACCGACCTCTCGATGTGGGCGAGTTCGGCGGCAAGGATCCTCAGCCAGTGCTCCAGGTCCATCAGCAGCGGGAGCGGCCGGCCGTGACGCGGGCCGAGGGACAGACCGATGGGCGGGCCGCCGGGAGGCGGCGGCCCCTCACCGGCGCAGAGCGCGGCGATCCGGGCGGTGGCGAGCTCCAGCCGGTCGGCGACCTGGCGCGCCCACGCCACGTCCTCGGGCCGGCCCGCGGCGGGAGGCGGGTCGAAGCGCGGCAGCAGCTGGACGCCGAGGAGGATGTCGTTCGCGGTGATGAGGACGGCGTGCCAGTCCGTGGCGGCGGCCGGCCGTTGCCCGGGCTCGCTCTCGAACTGGAGGTAGGCCGCCTCCGCGAGTCGCAGCCGGTGCAGCGCGGGGAGCGTCGTGGGCTGCGGTTCCGGGCCCGCCGGCAGCAGGACGCGCACGGTCGCGGGGATCAGCGGGCCCGAGGCGCGCAGCAGTTCGGCCATGTTCCTGCGCACCTCGCGCCGGGCGCCCGTGGGCCAGGCGAGGAGCCCGCACAGCAGTCCGATGACGCTGCCGGTGACCACGTCGATGAGCCGGACCTCGGCCAGCTGCCAGGAGACGTGGGCGATCTGGGCGAAGGCCGCCGACACCACCAGGGTGAACAGTGCCTGCGCCCAGGCGACTCCGAGCATCGGCCCGAGGGCGAACGCGGCGAGCATGGCGGGTGCGAGGACCACGGCGTACGCGTCCGTGTGCTGTCCGACCGCGAGGAGCAGGGCACCCGCCGCCATGGCGCCGACGAGCGTGCCGATGAGGGCCGACCGCACCGCCGACCATGTCGCCGTCGCCGTCGTGCGGCCGAGGGTGAGCACCGCGAGCAGCACCCAGAAGCCGTGGGTGAGATCGAGGGAGCCGGCCACCAGCCGGGCGGCTCCCAGCCCGACGGCGATCCGCACGGCGTTCTGGAACTGGACCGAGCGCAATGTGGTGTTGCCGGCGATGCGCCGCCACCAGAGGCGGGCGGACGTGAGACCGGCGTACCAGAACAGTTCCTGCGGCTGGACGCCCGGAGTGCGCCTGCCGTCGAGACCGATACGGACGGACGTCTCGAGGATCCGGGCGGACTCGGCGATCGAGAGAACCGCGGCCTGCCGGCGCAGTACCCGCAGGGGCGGCGCGGCTTCGGACGAACCGGTCGTCTGCGCCGTCCGTACCGCCTGGAACTCGTCGATCGCGGCGCCGAGCCCCATCGTCCCGTACGCAGGCATCGGCTGTCCGCCCCGCAGCGCGGTCGCGGCGGCGGCGCAGAGGGCCGCGACTCGGTCGAGCATCGCGGCGGAGGCAGGGTCCACCGAAGCGGGGGCGCCCCGCAGCCGCGCCAGTTGTACGAGGAGTCTGCGGGCGGCGGCGCCGGCCTGTGCGAGGGCGCGGTCCCTGCGTCCTGCGCCGGCCGGCCGTTCGGCGGTCGGCAGCCGGGAAAGCCGCAGCCGCCCGCCGAAGTCCCGCAGCCGCTCGGCCGAGATGTCGTCCGTGACGGACGGGTGCGCGGCGGGCGAGGTGTCGTCGGCGACAGAGGGGTGCGCGGCGGGCGAGGTGTCGTCGGCGACAGAGGGGTGCGCGCCCGGTCTGCCGTCCGGGACAGGCAACCGCTGGGCCACAGTCTCGCCGTCGGTCCGCAACCGCCCGGCCGGAGTCTTTCCCCCGGTCTGCTGCCGCTCCGCCGGTGTTTCGGTGGTGGCCGCGGCGCGGCCGGCGAGTGCCACAGCACCGGCCAGGAGCTCCCGGTAGGAGACGGTGGCCGGCTCGGGCAGCAGCAGGACCTCGCAGGCCGCGAGCAGCAGCACACCGAGGGTCAGGCCCGCCAGCCGCTCGCCCAGGGCCCCCGGCGCGTACGGCGGGAAGCAGGCGAGAATGTAGAACAGCTGGAGTCCGGGCGCGGCTGCGGCCGGGAGGGGTCCTCCGACGGCCGCGAAGGCCAGGACGAAGCCGACGACCAGCATGCCGGCGACCGCCGCCCAGGTTTCCACGGCGAGGACGGTGCCCAAGGTGACGAGCACCAGGCCGACAGGCAGGGCCCGCAGGATCACGCCGGCCCGGACCCGTCCGGACCCGGGGATCGGCGAGAGCATGCCGAGCGCCACGGGGGCGAACAGCGCGTACAGCGCGACCGCGGGCCGGTCCACCGCGTAGACGAACGGGTAGAACCCGGCGCAGGACGCCACGCTCACCCGGACGGCGCGGTGCACGATCGTCGTACGGTCCGCCCTCGGCACGCGCATGGGCACGTTCCTCTCAGCCGCGGCACCGCCGGTGGGCGCCACGCACGGACCGAGGGGCACCCCGGTCCCATTGTCGGCTCGTGATCAACGGTCCGCAGCCCGGGCGCGTTCGGATCGCGCAGGGGGCCGCATCGAGGCGACCATGGCAGGAGACCACCGGCGGGGCGCGCCTCGCCCGTCCTCTGGAGGCCCGCCACGCTGCACAGCCTGCTCCCGGTCGTCTTCGCGCTCTGCGCGGCGTTCAGCAACGCCGTCGCCACCGTCCTTCAGCGCAAGGCGGCGCTCACGGTGCCGCGGTCGGAGGGTTTCCGCGCCGGGCTGATGCTGGATCTGCTGCGGCGTCCCGTCTGGCTGGCCGGGATCCTCGCGGTGATCGCCGCCGGAGTCTGCCAGGCGCTGGCTCTGGCGACCGGGCCGCTCACGATCGTGCAGCCGCTGTTCATCCTCGAACTCCCGCTCACGCTCGTCGTCGCCTCCCTTCTGATGCACCGGCATCTGCCACGCACGGGCTGGCTGGCCGTGGCGGTCGTCGTGGGCGGTCTGGTGGTCGCGCTGGCCTCCGCGGCCCCGACCGGCAACCGCACCCATGTGGCGCTGGACCGCTGGGTTCCCGCGCTGGCCGTGTGCCTGGGGGCGGTCGTCGTCCTCGCCCTGGCGGGCCTCAAACGTCCCGAGGGCCGCGCGCGTGCGGCCTGTCTGGGCGGGGCCACAGCGATCAGCTACGCCCTGACGGCGGCGCTGATGAAGGCGTCGACGCACATTCTCGACGACCAGGGGATCACGGCGTTCCTCACCGCGTGGCAGACCTACGGCTTCGCCGCGACCGGCGTCTGCGCGCTCTTCTTGCTGGAGAACGCGATGCAGGCAGGCCCGCTGGTGGCGTCCCAGCCTGCGCTCACCCTCGGGGACGCGGCCGTCAGCCTGGCGCTCGGCATCACCCTGTACGAGGAGGAGATCCGTTCCGGCTGGTGGCTGCTGCCCCAGCTCTGCGGTGTCGCCCTGATCGCCGCGGGTGTCCTCGCCCTGTCCCGGATTCCCCTCACGCGCTCCGTGGTGGCCCCGGGCGACTCGGAGCCGGAGAAGGCCGCGGAGGCCCCCTGAGCCACGTCGCCCCGCGGTGCGCCCGGCGTGCGGAAGGCGTGTCCGTATCTGTGGGTTGTCCGGCCTCACAGCCATGGCGGCGCGGACAGCGGACGTCGAAGCTGGAGTCGTCGGACCGACCGGCACCCGGATGACGAAAGGTCTGTGACAGCGATGACGACCACCTCCCGGGCCCGCCGGAGTGTGCGTTCCGGACACCCGGCTCGCCCGCGAGGCGACCGAACTGGTGCGCGACACGACCGACGATCTGATCCACGACCACTCCCGCCGCGTGTACTTCTTCGCCGCCCTTCAGGGCCGTAACCGTGGCCTGTCCTACGATCCGGAGCTGCTGTACGTCGGAGCGATGTTCCACGACCTGGGCCTGGGCGAGCGTTTCCGGACCAGTGGGCGGCGTTTCGAGGTGGACGGCGCGGACGAGGCACGGCGCTTCCTGGCGGCCCGGCAGGTGCCGGAGGACAGCATCCGGCGGGTGTGGACGGCGATCGCCCTGCACACCACCCCGGGGATTCCCGCGTTCATGGAGCCCGAGGTGGCGCTGGTGACGGCGGGCATCGAGTACGACGTCGTCGGCATCGGTTACGGGGACCTCTCGGATGCCGACCGCGCGGCCGTCGTCGCACTTCATCCGCGCCCCGACTTCAAGCGGCGCATCCTGGCGGCGTTCACGGAGGGGATCCGGCAGAAGCCGGAGACGACGTTCGGCAACGTCAAGGCCGATGTGCTCGAACACTGTGTGCCGGGCTTCCAGCGGGGCGATTTCGTCCGTACGATCCTCGACTCCCCGTGGCCCGAGTGACCGGCGGCCCGGCACCCCATGTCGTGGCGGTGGTGGCGTTCGACGAGGTGCAGTTGCTCGATGTGACCGGTCCGGCCGAGGTGTTCACCACGGCCAACGCCTACGGCGCGCGCCACGACGTCCGGATCGTCTCCACCACCGGTGCCGATGTCCGGACGTCGTCCGGGGTGCGGGTGGGGGTGGACGGCGGGCCGGAGAGCCTGCCACGACGGGTCGGCACGGTGGTGGTACCCGGCCGGAAGGACTGGCGCCGCGCCGTCGCGGACCGGGATCTCGTCGCGTTCGCCGGCGAGCTCACGGACCGCTCGAAGCGGGTCGCGTCCGTGTGCGCGGGCGCGTTCGTCCTGGCGGAGAGCGGAGTGCTCGACGGCCGGCGTACAGCGACCCATTGGCAGCTCGCCGGGAGCTGGCCACGGCGTACCCCGAGGTGCGGGTGGAGGCCGATCCCGTGTTCGTCCGGGACGGCAACGTGGTCACCTCGGCGGGTGTCACCGCGGGCATCGACCTCGCGCTGGCGCTGGTCGAGGAGGATCACGGACCGGATGTGGCCCGGGACGTCGCCCGCGAGCTCGTGGTGTTCATGGCCAGGCCGGGCGGACAGCCCCAGTTCAGCGCGCGCCTCACACCGCGCGAATCCGGACACCCCGTGGTGCGCCGGGTGATGGACGTCGTGGGGGCCGACCCCGGCGCACCGTACGCTCTCGACGCGCTGGCCCGCGATGCGGGCGTCAGCGCACGGCACCTGACCAGGCTCTTCCGCAGCGAGATCGGGATGACGCCGGGTCAATTTCTGGAGTCGGTACGTCTGGAGGCCGCCCAGGCGCTGCTGGAGGCGGGCAGCGACCCGGTCGAGGAGGTCGCCGGCCGGTCGGGCTTCGGGTCGGCGGAGACCATGCGGCGTGTCTTCCAGCAGACGCTCGGTGTCTCCCCGACGGTCTACCGCGCCCGGTTCCGTACGACGGCTGTCACGGCGCCCCGCGACTAGGAGCGGTGCGCCCGGTCAGATGGCTGCGGTGCCGATCAACGCGTTGCGGGACACCAGGGCCGCCAGCTCCTCCTCCGAGAGCCCGTCGGTGTTCTGCGGCCGCTGTGGCAGGACCATGTACCGCGTCTCCGACGTCGAGTCCCACACCGTGATCCGGATCTCCGGGGGCAGGTGGAGGCCGAACTCCGCCAGTACGGACCGGGGTTCACGGACCACCCTGGACCGGTAGGCCTCGCTCTTGTACCAGCTCGGGGACGGCCCGAGCAGCCGGATCGGGTAGCAGGAGCAGAGGGTGCAGACGATGACGTTGTGCGTGTCGGCGGTGTTCTCGACGACACGCAGGCGCTGCGGTTGCACTCCCCCGGCCGCGAACCCCAGCTCCGCGACGGCAGAGGTGCCGTCGTCGAGCAGCCGGGCGCGGAAGGCCGGATCGGTCCAGGCGCGGGCCGTCACCCGGGCCCCGTTGGCCGGTGACGCCTCGCTCATGAAGGCGTCGATGACCTCGTCCAAGGCGGCGCCCGCGATCACGCCGCGCTCCTCGAGCAGGGTTTCCAGGCGGCGTACGCGACGGGAGAGGGCCGCGTCCGCGTGGGTTCCGGTCACGGGCGATCGTCCTCCAGATAGCTCTCGGACAGGTCGAGCACGACGTGGTGGTCGCCTGTGCCCCACAGCTCGCGCGCGGCGAAGCGCACGGCGTAGACCTGCTCGACCGGGGCGTCGTCACGGCCCTGGGAGCGGATGTCGGCCAGCGGGGACCGGCCCTCGGGCTCGACCACGGTGCCCAGCTTGCCGCGGGCGTAGCGCGGGAGCCGCGTGTGGTGCGGCGGGTCGTGGTGGACCGTCCTCACCCGAGCGCCGGGCCTGAAGCGATCCACCGTGTCAGTCATCGAGCTCACCGGCCTCGATGACGTCCTTCGCCTCCAGGAGGGCGACGATGGCGTGGAACCAGCGCTCGTAGTACGAGGCTGCCAAGTAGTCGGACGGCGGCATGGATTCGACGGCGTCACGGAACTCGTCGAGGTTGAAGACGTTGCCGGCGACCAGGGCGCGGTTCAGTGCGAAAACGCGGGCTTCCCAGTCCGCGTGGAAGGGCTCGGTGTCGTCGGTGGTGTCGATGGGGCCGAAGCCCTCCATACCACCGACGTCGTTGATCCTGGCCATGGCACCAGCCTAAAGGCTGTCCCGTGGCCCGGGACACGGCCGGTCACGGAGTCGGGCCGAGCCCGACGGGCGCGTGGCACCTGTCCCACCGGCCGGTTCCGCGGGCTGTCGCACGCACCCCACGGTGACCGCGACCTGCCCCGCACCGTGACCGGTCGCCGCCGTCCGGCCCGGCCCGCCGGCCGTTCGGCGGAGTGGACCCGCCGGTCAGTCGTTCGGCGGAGTGGAGCTGATGTCCCCGAGCACCGATGTGGGGTCGCGCTCGATGGCCAGGTCTCCCAGGGCGATGATGCCCACGGGCTTTCCGCCGTCGATCACGGGCAGCCGGCGCAGCGAGTGCTTGCGCATCAGCTGCACGGCGCGCAGCACGTCGTCGTCCGCGGCGACCGTGACGAGTTCGTCGCTGCAGGCTTCCTGGGCGGTCGTGTCGTCGGGGTTCCGCCCCTCGGCCATCACCCTGACCACCAGGTCCCGGTCGGTGACCAGGCCGCGCAGCCGGTCCCCGTCGGTGACGAGCACGGCGCCGATGTCCGCGTCCCGCATCCGGTGCGCGACCTCGCTGACGGCGGTGAGCGCACCGACGGTGACGGGCGGGCCGGTCATGATCTCGCGAACCTTCTGAGTCATCTCACAGTCCTCCTCCGACGGACGACCGCGTGCCCGCGGCCGCCGGTTCCGCCGCTCGGGTACCCGCCAGGACGTGCGCCACGCTCGCGGTGCACGAAGACACCAATCGGTGGAAAGTGGGTGTGTTCCCGGCCGGAATCCGGGTACCGACGGCCCGTACCGGAGCGTGGCGTTCGGCCGCACACCGGCGCAGCACGGGAATCGGACGCACAAGGAGCACAAGGAGAAAGCCATGCCGCGAGGTTCCAGCCCCAAGCGCGAGCGTCAGTACGAGCACATCAAGGAGGGTGCCGAGAAGCGCGGCGCCTCCACCGACCGTGCCAAGGAGATCGCCTCGCGCACCGTGAACAAGGAGCGCGCGCGTTCGGGCGAGGCGAAGACGGCGAGCAAGACGTCCACCCAAGACAGGAAGTCCGCCTCCCAGCGTGGCGGCGAGCGTTCGCACAGCGGCGCGCAGGGGCCGACGAAGGACCAGCTGTACGCCGAGGCGAAGAAGAAGGGCGTCGAGGGACGGTCCTCGATGACGAAGGCCCAGCTGGCCAGGGCCGTAGGCCGCTGAGTCCGCGGGCCGCGACGCGCGGCCCCGACTCCGCACACTCGTCATGAGCGGCCTCCTCGACGCGCTGCCCGCCGCTCAGCAGCGCCTGCTGAGCCCGGCCCCCTCCGGGGGCGAACTCGCGACACACCCGATGATGGCGGTGCTCAGCGACCGCCGTGTCTTCGACGACACGTGGGTCTTCGAGCGCAAACTCGACGGCGTCCGGGCGCTGACCGTCCGCGCCCCCGACGGGACGCGGCTGCTGTCGCGTACGGGCCGCGCCATGAACAACAGCTATCCCGAGCTGGTGGAGGCGCTGGCCACGCAGTCGTGCGAGGACTTCACGGTGGACGGCGAGATCGTCGCGTTCTCCCACGGCCGCACCGACTTCAGCAGGCTCCAGCAGCGGATGCAGCTGACCGACCCGCGCAAGGCGCGCGCGAGCGGGGTCGCGGTGACCTACTACCTCTTCGACCTGCTCACGCTGGACGGGAAGGATCTCCGGCGTCTGCCGCTGCGGACACGCAAGTCGCTGCTGCGGCGTGCGCTGCACTTCGCTCCTCCCGTGCGCTTCACACCGCACCGCAACCAGGGCGGGCAGCGCGAGCTCGACGAGGCGTGCGCTCGGGGCTGGGAAGGCCTCATCGCCAAGCGGGCCGAGGGGTCCTACCTGCCGCGGCGTTCACCCGACTGGCTGAAGCTCAAATGTGCTCGGGCGCAGGAGTTCGTCATCGGCGGCTTCACCGAACCCGCGGGCAGCCGGGTCGGCTTCGGCGCGCTGCTGATCGGCTACTACGCGGACGGGGAACTGAGGTACGCGGGGAAGGTGGGCACCGGCTACGACCAGGCTGCGCTCCGCCGGCTGCGCGAAATGCTGGACGCCCTGGAGCGGCGGCAGTCCCCCTTCGCCGGAGTGGTCCGTGAGCGAGGTGTGCACTGGGTGGAACCGCGGCTCGTCGCGCAGGTCGGGTTCACCGAGTGGACGCGTGACGGCATGCTGCGACACCCCCGGTTCCTCGGGCTGCTCGACGACAAGGGGCCGGCCGACGTGGTCAGGGAAGAACCGGCGGCTGGCTGACACGGCCCGCACAGAAGGGCGGCTCACCATGGCCGGGAAGGATGAACTGTCGGAGTACCGCAGGAAGCGGGACTTCGACAGGACCCGAGAGCCCCAGGGCGGTGCCCCGTCGTCCGGACCCGACCCCCGGTTCGTCGTGCAGTTGCATGACGCGCGCAACGTGCACTTCGACTTCCGGTTGGAGGTCGACGGCGTCCTGAAGTCCTGGGCGATTCCCAAGGGGCCTTCGCACGATCCGCACGACAAGCGCCTCGCGATGCCGACCGAGGACCATCCGCTGGACTACCGGGACTTCGAGGGCGTCATCCCCGAGGGACAGTACGGCGGCGGCACGGTGATCATCTGGGACGAGGGCACGTACCGTCCAAAGGGGAGTCCCGAGGAGTTCAAGAAAGCACTGGAGAAGGGCCATGCCTCGTTCTGGCTCGACGGCCGCAAACTGCGCGGCGGGTACGCGCTCACGCGGTTCCGGGGCGGGGACGGCGACGACGACCGCGAGGCATGGATGCTGGTGAAGCGGAACGACTCCCATGCCTCCGACCAGGACGCCCCCGACCCCCACCGGGCGCGATCGGCCCGCAGCGGCCGCACACTCGGGCAGATCGCCGCCGACCCGGACGCCGACCGCTGGGAGAGCAACCGGTCCTGACGCTCGCAGGGCGCGGGCCGCGTCAGGCGTCGCGGCGCACCGTCGTCAGCCAGTCCACCAGCAAACGGTTGACCTCGTCCGCCCGTTCCTGCTGGATCCAGTGGCCGCAGCCTTCGATGATGTGCGACGAGACCAGGCCCGGCAGTGTCGCCGGGAAGGCCTTGATGGCGTCCGCCAGCCAGGCGATGGAGGCGTCGCGTTCGCCGCCGATGAACAGCGAGGGCTGGGTGAGCGGCGCGCCGTCCCAGGCGGCCAGGTCCTCCCAGTCCCGGTCGATGTTGCGGTACCGGTTGAGCCCTCCGGTCAGGCCGGACCGCTCGAACTCCTCGGCGTAGACGTCGAGATCGGTCTCGGTGAGCCAGGGCGGCCGGACGTCACCGGTGAAGCGGTCGCGCAGGCGCGCCCCCGGCGGGACGAAGAACAGACTGCCGTCACCGCCCGCCGGTGCGGTGTCGCCGGAGAGCGCGGCGTAGAACCCGGCGAGCCAGCCCCGTACGTCGGGTTCGATCTCCGACTCGGCGCGGCCCGGCGCCTGGAAATAGCTCATGTAGAACTCGGCCGCCCCGCCGAACTGGGCGAAGAGTTCCGTCGGCCGCCCGCCGCCCCGCGGTGCGTACGGCACGCTGAGCAGGGCGGCGGCGGTGAAGACGTCGGGACGGAGCAAGGCCGAGTTGGAGGCGATGGGCGAGCCCCAGTCGTGGCCGACGATCGTCGCGGTCTCCTCACCGAGGGCGTGTACGACGCCGACGTTGTCGGCGACATGGGCGAGCATCCGGTACGCGTCCACGGCGCGGGGCTTCGAGGAACGTCCGTAGCCGCGGACGTCGATCGCGACGGCGCGGAACCCCCCGGCGGCCAGTGCGGGGAGCTGGTGGCGCCAGGAGTACCACGACTCGGGGAACCCGTGGACCATGAGGACGAGCGGGCCGCTGCCCTGTTCCACCAGGTGGATTCGACCGCCCGGAACGTCCACCAGGCGGTGTACGGCCTCATCGGTCGGCGGCGCGGATGTGTCGTTGGGCTGCGACATGGTTCCTCCCCGGGAACGTCTGCGTCTGTTCGGCGGCCGGCGCACCGCCGCCGCCCACGATCATGCCGGGGCGGAGGGCGGCGGGGCGACGGATGTTGCCGATCCGGCAAACGGGCCGCTGTCCTACTCGCCGGGGATGTCCCACAGTTCACGGCTGCGCGCCGCGACGGGCGCGCGATCCAAGCCAGGGCCTGGTCCGCGGACAGGCCCGACAGGAGTCACCGGGCCGGCTCGGCCATGACCGCGCGCAGGCGGTCGCAGACGTCCGCCACGTCCACCTCGCCGGGTACACGGGCGGCTGCGAACATGGCGACCTGGAGCGCAGGACCGTGGGCGTCGTGCCGGGCCATCTCGTCGGCGCGGGCGGGCTGGACCACGAAGTGGATGTGGCCGGGTACGCGGCCGGTGTGCGACCAGAGACAGACGTAGACCTGCTCGGGGCTCGTCACCGCGGTGACGGCCTCACTGGTCCGGCGCAGCAGCGGGCCCAGTTCGGCGGACTCCTCGGCGGTGAGGTCCGCGACGTGCACGACGTGCCTGAGCGGCTTGACCACCAGAGTGCCGAGGCCGAGCGGCCCCACGCAGTGTTCGACGGTCCAGAGACCGGTCCGGCTGATCGTCCCGCCCGGCAGCGGCTCGGTGCCGGCGATCAGGTCGCACGCCAGACACGAATCGCCGCTACCGCCCCCGGTGTGCTCAGCACTCGCCCGCACCGCGTTCCCCCTCCGTCAGGTCTGCTCCGCCACATTCGTGAAAGGCAACGGGCATCCCGGGCTCGCCGCACATACCGTCAGATCCTCGCAGCCCACCGCCGTCCCAGGGTCTGGGGATTCACTCCGGGCGCCTCGGCGACCTGGCCGCTGCGCAGACTGCGTCGTCATGACGCTCCCGCCCGGCCCGGCCCGCGGCTCCGTCGGCCCGGTCCGCGAGCGCGTCCACGACGTCGGCGTACGCGGCGGGCGCCGTCACCTCCATCACCAGCCGGCCGTCGTGCGACTCGGTGAAAGCGAAGGTGAAGAACGAGCAGCAGGCACTCTCCCGCCGGGCGAGGTCGCGCGCCGGTCCGTCGGCCGCGGGGTCGAGAACCAGCCGCACCGAAGCGGGCTCCGCCCGCTCGACGCGGTGCAGCGAGCGGGCGAACAGGGCGTCGAACTCCCCGAGCCGCAGCGGCTGCTCCGTCGTCGGCAGCGTGCAGGCCTCCGGCACCCACATGGTCATGTCCGCACCCTCTTCCGTGCTGCGCGCACTCCCCTTGTGCGGCGCGTCTTCTTCGACGGTAAACCCGTACCCGGGTACCGGATGCAAGACCGAGCGCGGTCGGCGACGGAGTCGCCGCCCACGTACGATGCTGAGCGGTGTGATCGCCGATGCGCCCTCCCGCTCCCTGGGGTAGCCCTGAACTCCGTCGTCGCCGAGATCCTCTCCGTCGCCCTGCTGCTCGCCGATCACGGAGGGCACGTGGCAGGCGTGCGTGGACGCCGCCCGGGCGCAGGTTCCCGCCGGGGCCGATGTGACCTTGCTGTACGTCACCGGCGACGACGTGGCCGAGGCCGCTCACGGGGCGTTCGCGGGTCTGCTCGGCCGCGGCCACTCGGAACGCGACCCCAGCGCTCAGGTGGCGGCCCTCTCGGCGGCCGCCGCCGCCGAACTGCTGGACCGGACCGCTGAGCGCCTCGGCAGACCCGCCGAGCGCCGTGTCGCGCACGGCCGCGTGGAGCGTGAGGTCGTCTCCGCGGCCGAGGGTGCCGATCTGCTCGTCTGCGCCAGGGACGGGGACCGGCGTCGCCTGGGCCCCCGCAGCCTCGGCCCCGCCCCCCGGTTCGTCGTCGATCACGCTCCGTGTCCGGTGCTGCTGGTGTGGCCCGGGGCCGCGCCTGGTGTGGACCGTCATCCGCCGCCTCCGCCGCCGCCCGACTGACGCTCCGTGTCGGTTGATCGCGGTCTCGAATGGCGAAGCGGGGGCAGCCGGGCGAAGAATGGATCAGACCCGCGTCCGGGGAGGTCTTGATGCTGATGCCGAACGAACCTGTGGTCGCCGAGCTTCTGAGCAACTACCGTCTTCAGGAACGCCGCATGCTGCGCAACCCGGCCGATGCCGAGATCAGCGCGAGCTTTCGGGATGCCGCAACCACGTTGTGCGTCCTGATGGGCCGGCGCACCGCCCTCGAGGCGGTACGTCTGGCGGAGAGCTATCTCGGAGTACGCCCGCGCGGCAGTAGTCCCACCACGGCCTGAGCAGGAGTGACGATGAGCATTGCAGGTGAATCCGGCCGAGCCCAGCAGATGCGAGACAAGGCACAGCAGCTGAGTGAAGCCGCTGAGCAGTCGACGGACCCGCGAAGGCGGCAGCGGCTGCAGGAGAAGGCGCGCAAGCTCCAGGACCAGAGCGAGGTCGAGCGCGGGCTCGGCACCGACGACGTGAAACCCGCACAGTAGCGGCCGCCGGCTCCCGGCTGTTCAGCAGCGGCCCGGCGGTCACTCCACCTGGATACCGACGACGCAGGTGTCGTCGTCGGTATCCGCCCTGCTGTGCGTGAGCAGCCGGTCCAGCCGGTGCTCCAGCGAGGGGGTGGCGAGTCCCGCGGTGACGATCAGATGCCGCAGGGAGTCCTGGAGCGAGGAGTCCCTGCGCTCGACCAGTCCGTCCGTGTACATCAGCAGGGTGTCGCCGATCTCCAGCTGGACCTCTCCCTCCTCGTACACCGCCTGTGCGACGGCGCCGAGGAGCATGCCCTTGATGAGCGGCAGGTTGGCGGTCGTCTCACCGCTCACGAGCACGGGCGGCAGATGCCCGGCCCGGGCCCAGCGCAGGGTGCGGCGGTCCGGGTCGTACAGTCCGCAGACGGCCGTGGCCGTGACCTGTTCGGTCAGATGGTGGGCCACGATGTTGAGCCAGGTCAGCAGCTGCGCCGGTCCTGCGCCGGTGACGGCGAGACCGCGCAGCGCGTTGCGCAGCACGATCATGCTCGTGGCCGCTTCGATGCCGTGCCCCGCGATGTCGCCCACGCAGACCAGGACCTGCTTGGACGGCAGGACGAAGGCGTCGTACCAGTCACCGCCGACCAGGTGCTCGGTCTCCGCGGGCCGGTAGCGGACTCCGACGCGCAGACCGGGGGCGTCGAGCGGACCGCGTGCGGGCGGCATGATCGCGTGCTGGAGCTGCAGGGCGAGCCGGTTGCGTTCGGCCGACTCCTGCTCAGTGTGGGCCAGTTGGTCGCGTGTCGCGGCCAGGGCGACCTCGGTCCAGTGCTGCGACGAGATGTCCTGGTAGGCGCCGCGTACGGCGAGGAGCCGGGCGGCGGGGTCCAGCACCGGTTCGGCGATGACGCGGACGTGCCGGGTGACCCCGTCGGGGCGTTGCAGCCGGAAGGCGGTGGAAGCGGGCCGCCGCTTGTGCAGCAGGGTCCGCAGGAAGCGTCCGATGGCGACCGCGTCGTCGGGGTGGGCGTGCGCGGGCAGTTGCTCCAGTGAGACGGGCGCGGCGGTGGACGGCAGTCCGTAGAGGCTGCTGAGCTGCTCGTTCCAGGTGATCTCCCCGGTGACGGTGTTCTCCTCGAATCCTCCTATGCGGCCCAGGCGTTGAGCGTGCTGGAGCAGACTGGCGAGCCGGGCCGCCTGGTCCTCGACCCGCCAGATGAGGAGCACCGCGCCGCCGTGCCTGCTGATGCCGACGTCGGCGACGGCTTCCAGCGGGACCTGGTCCACCAGCGCGGTGAGGGCCATCCGGGAGGCGCGGAACGCCTCGCCCGTGGCCCACACCCGCTCGGCCTGCTCGAACAGGCCTCCGTCACCGGCGGCCATGGGGTAGGCCTCCAGCATCAGCGTCCTGGCCACGGCCCCTCGGGGGCGCCCGGCCGGATCGACGAAGTTGCGGTTGGTGTGGTGGATCCGGAAGTCGGCGAGGTGGCCTTCGGTGTCGAGGTGGGGCAGCAGGACGAGGGCCGGGTCGTGGAGGCCGTCGACGAGGTCGACCAGTTCGGCGAGGTCCTGCTGGAGCGGGCTCGCGGCGGGCGGGGAGCCGGGAACGGGCAGCGGGTGCGAACCCAGTGTGTGGGCGCAGAGTTCGGCCAGCGCCTCCACCTGGCGCTGGATCTGCGGCGGTTGCGGGGGCAGATGGTGGGGCCAGCAGATCTCCAGCACGCCGAGGATGCGGCCCCCGGTGCCGGCGGGTACGGCGACGCGCCCGCCGTCCGTGGTGGGGTCGTCGTGGATGGACGGCACGCCGGCCTCGGCGAACTCCCGCAGCCACACGGTCCGGCGCTCCGCCAGCGCCTGGCGTGCCACGGTCGCCACGCCGGGCGGCACATAGCGCCAGCGTCCGGCCTCCTCGGTGGGGAAGCCGGCGTGGCCCGCGAGGGTGAGGGAGCCGTCGTGGCCGGCTGACCAGACGGCGACGGCGGTGGCACCGAGAGGGATGAGGGCGTGCTCCAGGAGCGATTCGGCGACGGCCTGGGTGTCGTCGGCGGCCAGGGCCGCGCTCTCGGCGGTTCGCAGCCGTACCGCGGCGGACCGGCCGGTGTCGCCCGGTGGCGTGGCCGTGGCGCCCGTCATCGCGACGAAGTCCCCGACCGCTTCGGAGAGCCGGTCGCGCGCCGCCTCGTTGATGATGTCGGCGGCCAGCTCCAGCTGTGACAGGCCGGCCTGGTCGGCCAGCTCCGCGAGCTGCCGGGCCGCCTCGGCGGGACCACAGCGCAGCCGCTCGACCAGCATGCCCTTGGCGAGCTCGATCAGCGCACGCCCGTCCGCAGCGGCGTGGGCCGCCTGCACCTCCTTGCGGAGCCGGTCGACGGTCGCGGCCAGCCGTCCGACCGTGGACGAACGGTCGTCCGCGTCCGGAGCCGGGCCCACGGTGCGGGCCGCGGCGAGATCGCCGCCCCGGGCCGCGGGCACGGCGCCGGGGGCGTGTCCCGGCAGACCGTCGTTGCGGCCCGGCTCACCGGGTGGCTGAGTGTTCACGTACCGCTGCTCCTGGGCGACATGAAGAGACGGGCGTCGTGGGCGGGAGGTTCCGCCCGGCGGCGGACAGGACCTAGGTGGTGACCCACCGGCGGACGCAGGCGATCAGGTCGTTGGCGTCCAGGGGCTTGGTGACGTAGTCGGTCGCTCCGGCGGCCAGGCACTTCTCGCGGTCGCCCGGCATCGCCTTGGCGGTCACCGCGATGATGGGCAGGCTGCTGTGCGCCGGCATGCGCCGGATCTCCGCGGTGGCCGCGTAACCGTCCATCTCCGGCATCATCACGTCCATCAGGATGAGGTCGATGCCGGGGTGCTCGGCGAGGGTGTCGATGCCCTTGCGGCCGTTCTCGGCGTGCAGGACCTGGATGCCGTGGAGTTCCAGGATGCCGCTGAGCGCGTAGAGGTTGCGCGCGTCGTCGTCGACGACGAGGACCGTGCGCCCGGCGAGAGTGGCGTCCGTGTCGTGCGGAGAGGTGTGCGCCGCTTCCTCGAGCCGCTTCAGCGGCAGGACGTCGCCCGGCTGGTCCGCCGACAGGTACAGCGCGATGCGCTCCCTCAACTCGTCCAGGCTGGAAAGCAGTTCGAGGGGGCGGTTCTCGGCGCGTGTCTGGAGCATGCGCTCCTGGGCCGCATCCAGCCGGCGGTTGTTGTGGGCCAGCACCGGTACGTTGCGCAGCGCCGGGTCGCCGTCCATCGCCTCCAGGAAGCGGAAGGCCTCGCCGTCGGGCATGTCCAGGTCGAGCACGACACAGTGGCATGCCTCGGCCGCCAGTGCGGCGGCCGCTTCCTGGGCTCCGACCGTGCCGATGACGTCGACCGTCGCGCGCGGGTCGGCCAGTTCGCGTCCGCCGCTGAACTCGGCCACGACGCTCTCGGTGACCAGCGACATCAGCCCGCGGGGGCGCTCCTCGATGACCAGCAGGCGCCGGCGGCGCGGGGGCGCCTCGATGGCGATACGAGCGGGCCGGGCACCGGGCTCGACGGTCTTTTCACCGTACGGCTCCGCACCGATCTGGCGGGGCACGGCGCCGTCCTTGAACTCGGTGTGGGTCACGGGCAGGTACAGCGTGAAGGTGCTGCCCTGGCCCGGCGTGCTCTCGGCCGTGACGGCGCCGCCGAGCAGATACGCGATCTCGCGGCTGATGGAGAGCCCGAGCCCGGTGCCGCCGTACTTGCGGCTGGTGGTGCCGTCGGCCTGCTGGAAGGCGCCGAAGATCGCCTCCAGTTGCTGCTCGGCGATGCCGATCCCGGTGTCCCGGACGCGGAACGCGACGACCGGGCCGCCACGGGGAAGGGCCCGCGGCAGTTCGCTGTCCACGGCCGGTTCGATCCTCAGCTCGACGCTGCCCCGTTCGGTGAACTTGACCGCGTTGGACAGCAGATTGCGCAGCACCTGACGCAGCCGGGAGTCGTCCGTGAGCAGGTCGGCCGGCGCGCCGGGAGCCGTGGTGACGGTGAAGTTGAGGCTCTTCTGGGAAGTCAGCGGCCGGAACGTGGCCTCGACGTACTCCAGCAGCCGGCGCAGGGACACCCGTTCGGGGTTGATGTCCATCTTGCCGGCCTCGACCTTGGACAGGTCCAGGATGTCGTTGATCAGCTGGAGGAGGTCGGAGCCCGCGGAGTGGATGATGCCCGCGTACTCGACCTGCTTGGGCGTGAGGTTCCTGGTGGGGTTCTGGGACAGCAACTGGGCCAGGATCAAGAGGCTGTTGAGCGGCGTACGCAGCTCATGGCTCATGTTGGCCAGGAACTCCGATTTGTACTTCGAGGTGAGCGAGAGCTGCTGGGCGCGGGTCTCCAGCTCTCCCCTGGCCTGTTCGATCTCCAGGTTCTTGGCCTCGATGTCCCGGTTCTGCTCGACCAGCAGCGCCGCCTTCTCCTCCAGTTCGGCGTTGGAACGCTGCAACTCCTCCTGCTGGACCTGGAGTTCCTCGGAGCGGGCCTGGAGCTCGCCCGCCAGGCGCTGGGACTCGCCCAGCAGCTCGTCGGTGCGGGCATTGGCGACGATGGTGCTCACGTTCACGCCCACGGTCGCCATGAGCCGTTCGAGGAAGTCGCGGTGGAGGGCGGTGAAGGCGGTGAAGGAGGCGAGTTCGATGACGCCGAGGACCTGTTCCTCGACCAGGATGGGCAGCACGATCAGACTGCCCGGCGCGGTACTGCCCAGGCCTGAGGAGAGGGTCACATAGTCACCGGGCACACCGTCCGCGGCGATCACCCGGCGGCTTCGGGCCGCCTGGCCGACCAGGGACTCCCCCAGCGCGAACCGGGTGACCTCGAAGGATCCCGCGGGGCGGCCGTAGGCGCTGACCAGGGTCAGTTCGGTGCCCTGCCGGCCGTCGACGGCGAGATAGAACGCGCCGTACTGGGCGTTCACCAGCGGGGTGAGCTCGTCCATGATGTTCTCGGCGACCACGGCGAGGTCGCGGTGGCCCTGCATCAGACCGGAGATTCTCGCGAGGTTGGTCTTGAGCCAGTCCTGTTCCTGGTTGGCCCGTGTCGTCTCGCGCAGGGACCCCACCATCGAGTTGATGTTGTCCTTGAGTTCGGCGACCTCACCGGAGGCGTCGACGGTGATGGACCGGGTCAGGTCGCCCTCGGCGACCGCGCTGGTGACTTCGGCGATGGCCCGGACCTGGCGGGTGAGGTTCCCGGCCAGCTCGTTCACGTTCTCGGTCAGGCGCTTCCACATGCCCGAGACGCCTTCGACCTCGGCCTGACCGCCGAGGCGGCCCTCGCTGCCGACCTCGCGGGCCACCCGGGTGACCTCGGCCGCGAACGAGGACAGCTGGTCGACCATGGTGTTGATGGTGGTCTTCAGCGCGAGGATCTCGCCTCGGGCGTCGACGTCGATCTTCTTCGACAGATCGCCGTTGGCGACGGCGGTGGTGACCAGGGCGATGTTGCGGACCTGGTTGGTGAGGTTGTTCGCCATCGAGTTGACGTTGTCGGTGAGGTCCTTCCAGGTGCCGGCCACGTTGGGCACGCGCGCCTGCCCGCCGAGCCGCCCCTCGGTGCCCACCTCGCGGGCCACCCGGGTCACCTCGTCCGCGAACGCGGACAGGGTGTCGACCATGGTGTTGATGACGCCGGCGAGCGCGGCGACCTCGCCCTTGGCCTCGATGGTGATCTTCTGCGACAGGTCACCGCGGGCGACGGCCGCGGCGACCTGGGCGATGGAGCGGACCTGGCCCGTGAGGTTGGACGCCATGACGTTGACGTTGTCGGTGAGGTCCTTCCAGGTGCCGGAGACACCGCGGACGGTCGCCTGCCCGCCGAGGTTGCCCTCCGTACCCACTTCGCGGGCCACGCGGGTCACCTCGTCGGCGAAGGCCGAGAGCTGGTCGACCATCGTGTTGATGGTGTTCTTCAGCTCCAGGATCTCGCCGCGGGCCGTGACGTTGATCTTCTGCGAGAGATCGCCCTCGGCCACTGCGGTGGCCACCTGGGCGATCGAGCGGACCTGGGCCGTGAGGTTTCCGGCCATGAAGTTGACCGAATCCGTCAGGTCCCGCCACACCCCGCCGACGCCCGGCACCTCGGCCTGGCCACCGAGGCGGCCGTCCGTACCCACCTCGCGCGCCATACGCGTGACCTCACCCGCGAACGCGGAGAGCTGGTCGACCATCGTGTTGATGGTGTTCTTCAGCTCCAGGATCTCGCCGCGCGCATCGACGGTGATCTTCTGCGAGAGATCGCCCTCGGCGACCGCGGTCGTGACCTGGGCGATGTTGCGGACCTGGTTGGTCAGGTTGCCGGCCATGAAGTTGACCGAATCCGTCAGGTCCCGCCACACCCCGCCGACACCGGGCACCTCGGCCTGACCGCCGAGGCGGCCCTCGCTGCCCACGTCGCGAGCCATACGCGTGACCTCGTCGGCGAACGCCGAGAGCTGGTCGACCATCGTGTTGACGGTGTCCTTCAGCTCCAGGATCTCCCCGCGGGCGTCGACGTCGATCTTCTGCGAGAGGTCACCCTTGGCGACCGCCGTGGCGACCTGGGCGATGTCCCGGACCTGTGTGGTGAGATTGCCGGCCATGGCGTTCACCGAGTCGGTGAGGTCCGCCCAGGTGCCGGAGACGCCGGGCACCTCGGCCTGACCGCCGAGCGTTCCCTCGGTGCCCACCTCCCGGGCCACGCGGGTCACTTCGGACGTGAAGAGCGAGAGCTGGTCCACCATGCCGTTGAAGACGGTGGCGATGTCCCCGAGCAGTCCGTCGGCCTCGTCGGGAAGGCGGGTGCCGAAGTCTCCGTCACGGACCGCGGTCAACCCGACCAGCAACTGGCGCAGTTCGGGTTCTCCGACCTTGCCCGTGCCGCGCGCGGCCCCGCCCCCCGCGGGACGCGATACGGACTTCTCAACCATGCCAACCTCGTTCCAGTTCTTCACAATCCGCCGGAGAACCCACGCAACCTGCGCGGATTCTGCTGCATGGAAATTCGTCAAAGGCTAGCTCAGCGCGCGCGACACCCACAAAGAGCTCCGGCGCCGCCCGGCACCGGAGCTCAGAGGTCACCAGTATGCTTCCGCCCCCCTGCCGACCGCCGCTCCCCGGCGTCGGCCGCTGGGGAACCTTACCCGGGCAAAGCCTTCATGTCTACATTGGCCATGACAGATTTACGTTGACCAAGGATCCAACTAGTCTCCTCCGGGGCCCTGAAGGTGCCACGGCCGACCGGAGCCGTGGGCGGGAGCGGTAATCCAGGGGCTTCTCCCCGGCCGCACGGGCAGGATGTGACCGTGAACCACCTGCTGCTCGGGATCGCCACCAACCCGTCCCTGCCGTCGGATCTGACCGACCGGTTGATCACGATCGCGGACGGGCATGGGTGCGCGGATGCGGCCGACGATCTCGCCGAAGCCCTCGCCCGCCGCACGGACCTCAGCCACGCTCAGACGCTCGCGCTCGCCGCACGCTGCGACGACGACGCAGCGATGCTCGTCCACGGCGGCGGTCTGACCGCCGCCGACATCGACCCGGCGACTCGGCCGCGGGCCGCGCTCGCCCTGCTCGACGCAGGTGTCGGCCGGCCCGAGTGGGCACGTCGCTTCGCGGAGGACGCCGACGCCCGGCGACGCTGGGCGCTCGCCTCCTGCCCGGATCTGCCGCCGGATGTGACGGCAAGACTGGCCGCGGACCCGGATCTGGATGTCATCGAGGAGCTGGCGCTGTTCACGACGGCGGAGACGGCCACCCGGCTGGCCGGACATCCGCACGCCGAGATTCGCCGGGCAGTGGCGGCCAACGAGGCGACACCACCGGCCGTGCTGGCAGAAATGGCCGCGGGCGCCTGCACGGTTCCCGCCGAACGGTGTCTGGTCTGCGACCGCGAAGAGATCCCGTTCGTGCACGACCCGTACTGCCCGCGACCCGACTGCGACCTCCGGGCGGGCGCTTCGTGCGACGGCTCCCACGAGTCCACGGTGTACGACACACAGCTGGCCGCGCTCCAGAACCCGGCCACACCGATCGAAGCACTCACGGGATTCGCCGACCATCCCTCCGTGCTGATGCGCCGCGAACTGGCCGCCCGCACCGACCTGTCGCCGGAGGTGTGCGCGCGGCTGGCCGCCGACCCCGATCCCGGGGTGCGGGGTGAACTCGCCGGGAATCCGTCGCTCGGCGAGCCCTTCATCCGCGCCCTGGCAGCGGACACGGGCTACGACGTCCGGCGCCGGCTCCTGCACCATCCGCAGATACCCCTCGACGTGCTCAAGCAATTGGCGGATCTCGTCGGGGTCGGCCCGGTACTGCTGCCGCGGATCGCCACCGCCTCGGCGGCAGAGGTGGAGGAGGTGAGCGCGTCGCCGGCTGCGGCCGTACGGATGCTGTCGGCCGAACGTCGCGACCTGCCGCCCGCGATCCGGGACGCACTCGCCACTGATCCCGACGCCAAGGTGGTCAAGGCCGTGGCGCCGCATCCCGGCCTCACCGACACCCAGCTGCGGGCGATGGTCGCTGCCCATGGCGTCCAGGTCGTCGCCGGGGTGGCCACCAACCCGGACGCGTCACCGAAACTGCTCGCGGACCTCGCGCGGCACAGCCCGCCGGCCCGCAAGGCACTCATCGCGATCGCGGGGCGCGCGGACGCCCCGGCCGCGGCACTGATCGCCTGCCTGACGGACAAGAAGGCACGACGCCTGGCCGCCGGCCATGCGGCCTTGCCCCCGCCGGTCATTGCCGACCTGTTCGCGGACGACGACTGGCGCGTGGTGGAGGGGGCGGCGTCCAATTCGTCTCTACCGGTCAGCGTGATGGGGGAGGTGGTGGCCGGGGAGGAGGCGCGCGTCGTGGCCGCCGCGGGGACGGGCTGACGGGCGGGGACACGTTCGACACGCGCCTGCGACCGGCCCCGCGACTGGACCACAGCGTTGGCGACATGAGGCCAGGTGAACCGCCCGGTGACACTCCCGGGCGACATCACGGCACGGCACTCGCCATTCAAAATCGAACAGGCGTACCATTCTGCTGTGGCCGAAAAGTACGACTTCCCCGACGACCTCCGTGACGCGCAGCTGGAGCTGCACCAGGCACAGGCGGAGTACAGGGCGCTGTGCCGAAGGCTTCCGTGGTCGGTGACGCCGGAACCGGGCTGGACGAGCGAGAAGCAGATGCTCAACGAACGCGTGGTGTCGTTCCCGGCCAGCCCTGGATACACCGCCGAGGAGCTCGCGCAGGTGGAGGACTTCCGGCGGCGGATCCTCGACCTCTCGGTGACGGTCAGCACACACCCGTACTGGGCGTCGCTCACGGCGGGCGTGGTGGACGCGCGGATGGCGCTGAAGCACACCGGGGAGAAGGACGGCGGGGGCGCGGCGGCTTAGGGCTCCCGTGCCGATTGCGCAGGGACGGGCCCGGTGGTGGCACGACGGCCCCTGCAAGGATTCGGGCCCACCCGCGGTCCACCACCGCCCGACAACAGGCCCTCCTCGTCCCCGAAGTGGCGGTACAGCGCCGACCCGGGCGGCCTCGCACCGCTCGGATGGAGACACCGCCGCCCGCAGACCAATCGACCGTGTCGGCGGCCGCTTCGACGACGCGCTCACGCGGTCGCCGGCTGACGCGACCCCGGTCAGACGCCGCCCTCCTGGTCTCCCGCGCCGGTCAGGGGGCCGCTGCCTGCCGCGGCGAGCAGTTCGCCGGTGCCGGTCAGGTCGAGCAGCCGCCACACGCAGCCGCTTGCCTCGGTCACGGCCACGGTCCGGCCCGAGGCGAGCGCCGCGTAGTGGACCTCCATCAGGACGCGAAGACACGAGCAGTCACAGAACGAGACGCGGGTCAGGTCGAGGTCCAGGCCGGTGGCCGCGTCGAGGGCGGAGTCGAGCGCCACCCGGAGAGCAGGAGCTTCCTCGAGGTCGATCTCGCCCACGACGACAACGCGGGAACGCCCACTCTCACCCATGGCCACCGTGACCGCGAGGCGGCCGTCGCAGGCCGGACCGCTGCCCTGCCGGTCCGGTGCCCGGTCCCCGTAACCGCTGGAAGGGGATGCCATCGGTCCACTCCCTTGAACGGAATGCTCTCGTCATTCATGTTGGGCCGTTCGCCAACACACGTCAAGAGATACCGGAATCTCATTTCACGTACTGGGAAACATGCATGGCGCGTCGTACGATGAAGCCATGGAAGAAGCACCGGGGCCCCGCAGCACATGGACCTTTCTCACCAGCCATGCGCGCGTGCTTTCGGCCATCTCCCGCGATCCGTGGGCCCGGATCCGCGATCTCGCCGTGGCACTGCAGCTGACCGAGCGGACCGTGCAGGCCGTGATCGCCGATCTCGAGGAGGCCGGCTACCTCTCTCGCAGGCGTGAGGGCCGGCGGAACAAGTACGAGCTGCGAGGCGGCCGGTTTCGGCATCCCGCGGAGGAGCACCGGGACATCGCCCCCTTGCTGGAGATCCTCTCGTCACCACCGCACCTCGCCGGTGACGACGGCGGCACCGGTGGTGCGGCGCGGCCGGAGAGCGGTCGGCAGCAGTCCGTCGACGCGGACGGGCGGATGTCCTGAGGCCGGGCGCTCATGGGCGCCCTGAGGCCGGACGTCGTGAGCTGCGACGGTCCGGGCCCGCGCCTCGTCGACTGCCGTACCGGTCCGTTCGCGGCCGCGCGGCCGGGGCGGCATCCCGTACCGCCCCGGCCGCGCGTCTCGGTGATCCGAACCGGTCAGCGCCTCAGCGAGCTGCCCCGGAAGAACTTCCAGATCACGGGGGTCGCGTCGATCACCGTGGGCGTGGCCGAGTCATTGTTGGGACCGGTGCTGGGCCACACATGCCCGGCACCTTCGACGCGGTAGTGCACGAGGCGCGACGACGTGTCGCACCCGGTCCAGCGCTGGACCTCCACCTGCGGGTGGGGGCGGGAGGACTTCGCTTCGGGTCGGCATCCGTTGAGCCCGGCCCGGTCCGCGAGCCAGTCGGGCAGCGCGGGAAGACCCTTGGCCGGGTTCCCCTCGTACGGAATGGTCGCGTCGGCCGTGCCGTGGAAGACGATCACCGAGGCGGGGCGGGACGGCTCGCACGGTCCGCTCTGCGGGTAGTACGCGCCGGCCACCGGGGCGAAGGCCGCTATCCGACCCGGCATGCGGCAGGCCAGGACGCCGACGAAGCCTCCCCCGTTCGACTTTCCGGCAGCGTAGATGCGCTGGTTGTCCACGCAGAACTGCCTTTGCAGCCGGTCGAGAAGGTCGCTGGTGAAGCGGACGTCGTCCACCGGGGCCGAGTACGGTGCGCCCTGCCAGGCGGACTCCCCGTCGGTGCCGATCAGGCCCTGCGGGTAGACCGCGATCGTGTCGAGGGCCGAGAAGCCGGAAAGCTCCTCCTGCCACTGCGACGTGCGCTTGTGGCCGTGGAAGGAGAGGACCACCGGGGGGCTGCGCCGGGGGTCGTAGCGCTTCGGCAGGTGGACGGTGTAGGTCCGGGTCACACCCCCGGACTCCATCTCCTGCGCGGTCGTGACACCCGGCGGCACCACCGGTGTCCTGCGGCAACCGGTGGTCCGGACCGGCTCGTCGAGCCGGTCCGGCTCCTGGTACGAGGTCGTGTACCGCATCGAGTACGAGGGCGTGAACGGCCCCTGGGCCGGCGCCCGATCGGGTGCCGCGTGTCCGGCGCCGGGGAGCGCGAGCACTCCCAGTGCGGTGAGTGCCGTGGCAGTCGCGGCGGCTCGTGCAAACCTCAGGTGTCTGCTGATCGCGAGCATGCGTGATGTCCTCCGCATCGGTCCGCGGGTGCGGACTGGCTGGTGAAGTCGACGTGGTGGAGGAGACTTTCGACGACATGCCGACCGCCGTACAGCTTGAGTTCCTTGTGTTTTCGGCGCATCGGTGCCAAGGCCGGGCACGTGGCCGGGGACGCCGTCAGCCGTCAGCCGTCAGCCGTCAGCCGTCAGCCGTCGATGCGGCGATCGTCCGTGTGGGCGCCGTAGAAACGTGACTGACGCGCCATCACCTCGCGCATGGAGGCGTCGCGCGGCAGCCCGTAGACGGTGCCCGGGAAGTCGAGCCCTCGCTGGACCTCCCACAGTTCGTCGTGCCGGTCCGGTGAGAACAGTTCGGCCGGATCCCCGACCGCGATCCAGCCGATGGGGAGGACCGTCGCGGGACGGAGCCGCGAGTTGACCTGGAGAATGCTGTTGATCCTCAGTTCGGAGCCCGTCCCGGCCACGGAGCCGGGGAACATCGAGACACCCGTGGCCACGAATACCTCGTCCTCGACGACCGCACCGTTGATGTGGGCGTGCGGGCCGATCAGGACCGCGTCACCGATGACGGCCGGGTGCTCGGCCCGTCCGCGGACCAGGGCGTTCTCCATCACCACCACGTCCGCGCCGACGCGTACCTCGCCGTCCTCGGCGGTGAGGACGGCGCCGTGCAACACGCGTGCGCGCTCGCCCAGGACGACCGCTCCGCACAGGACGGCGGAGGGTGCGACGTAGGCGGACTCAGGGACGACGGGCTGTCTGCCGCGGTGCTCGTACAGCATGTGCCGACCCTAAGGGCTTTCCCGCGGATCGGGCCGGAACGACGAACGCGGCCCTCAGGCCAGTGCCGCTTCCGCCCGGGCGATCGTCGCCGCGTGGCCGAAGAGGCCCGGCATCCCACCGGTGTGCAGGAAGACCGTGCGCTGCCCGGCGACGATGTCACGGCCCTCGACCGCCGCCACCAGCCCGGCCATCGCCCGGCCGGTGTAGATCGGGTCAAGCACCAGCCCCTCCGTGCGGCCCGCCAGCGTCAGCGCGGCCATGACCGGCTCCGTCAGCGTGCTGTACCCGGCGCCGACCTGATCGGTCCGGATGCGGAGTGCGGCCGGATCGCAGGGGGTCTCCAGGAGACCGGAGACCAGCCCGGCAACGGTGGCGGCCGGGTCCGCGACCGCGCCGACATGGACACCCAGAACTCGCTCGGCTCCCAGCGCGCCGACGAGGCCCGCCATGGTTCCGCCGGAGCCGGCGGCGACGACGACATGGGCCAGCCCGGGTGCCTGGGCCAGGAGTTCCTGTCCGCAGAGGGTGTAGCCGCGCGCTCCGAGCACGCTGGAACCGCCGAACGGGATGAGCGAGGGGACCGCCCCGTCCTTCTTCAGTCGCTCGGCCACCTCGCCGGCCGTGGCGGCGAGTTGCTGCGCGTCGGCGTCACCGGCCCAGACGACACGGGCGCCGAAGAGGCCGTCGAGCGCCAGGTTTCCCGAGGCCGACGAGGCGGCCGTCCTGGCCAGCACCAGGACGACATCCAGTCCCAGCCGCGCACCGGCGGCCGCGGTCAGCCGTGCGTGGTTGCTCTGCGGTGCTCCGGTGGTCACCAGGACGGTGGCACCGGCGGCCCGCGCCGCGCCGCAGGTCCATTCGAGCTTGCGGACCTTGTTGCCGCCGCCTCCGAGCCCGATGAGGTCGTCGCGCTTGACCAGGAGGTCACCGTCGCCCAGACCCAGCGCGCGGGCCAGCCGCGGCGCGGCCTCCAGCGGCGTCGGCCAGGTCCCCAGTGTCACCCGCTGCGGATCCGATCCCTCGGCGACCACCGTCACCATCTCCTCACTCGTGCCGGACCGCCTCGGCGGGCGGCCGAGCGTGTCCCGTGCCTACGCGACCCGCTCACGCCGGAATCTACCCGCGCACGCCGGCCGACGACTCGGCGGCTCCCGGCGCACGCGGGGGAACCACGGCCGTGCCCAGGAAGTGGAAGCCCGGACGGGGATGCATCAGGAAGTCGTGGTGCGAGATGTTCCACGCGTACGCCCCGGCCAGCGCGAACACCACCCTGTCCCCGGACCGCAGTCCTGCCGTGGGCACCTCGCGCGCGAGGACGTCCTTCGGCGTGCAGAGCTGACCCACGAAGGTGACCGGACCGCGCCCCACCGCGGCCCGTGGCCAAGAGTGCGGCCAGGTGTCGAGGGGAAGGACGGCGCAGGGCTGGTCGTGCCCCTTGGTGGCGGGGGTGCGCAGATGGTGGGTCCCGCCGCGCACGACCGCGAAGTTCTCCCCGTGGCTGTGTTTCACATCCAGCACGTCGGTGGCGTACCAGCCGCAGTAAGCGGTGAGGGCGCGGCCGGGTTCGACGCGCAGCAGCAGGCCGGGGTGATCGTCCGCGACGCGGGCGAGACCGGTGCCGTAGGCGGCCCAGTCGAACCGGACGTCCGGTACGGCGTAGTCGACGGTCATCCCACCGCCCACGTTGACCTCCCGCAGCGCGATGCCGTGGCGCGTGACGAGTTCCGTCGCCCAGCCGACGACGGTCTCGGTGACGGCGAGTTGCTGCCGCGCCGTCAGGCCGCTGGCCAAATGGGCGTGCACTCCGCGCAGTTCGAGTTGCGCGAGGCTGCCGTCCGTCAACTGGCGGACCAGGCCGTCGGCCTGCGACGGGTCGATCCCGAACGGCGCGGGTCTGCCGCCCATCGCCAGGGCGCTCGTCTCCAGGTACTCCGCGGGAACCGGCAGGTTGAAGCGGAGCAGGACACCGATGCGGGCCCGGGGGACCAGGCGTTCGGCGAGGTCCGCGAGCATGCGGAGTTCGTAGGCGCTCTCGACATGAAACCGTTCCACGCCGAGCAGCAGGGCGGATTCGATCTCCGCGGGGGTCTTGCCGGGACCTCCGAAGGCGAGCGCGTGCCCCGGGACAGCGCGTGCGACATGGGCGAGTTCACCGCCAGAGGAGACCTCGAAGCCGTCCGTGTACGGAGCGAGAGCGGTCAGGATCTCCGCTTCCGGGTTGGCCTTGGCCGCGTAGTACAGCTCGACGCGTTCCGGCAGGACCGACCGCACGAAGGCCGCGTGCTCCCGCAGTGCGTCGAGGTCGTACACATACGCCGGCAGACGGTCGGCGGGAAGCGACAGCGCGAGGTCGCGAACGGCGTCGGTCAGCAGGGTCATCGGGAACTCCGGTGGGCGTCGGCCCGGGTCGCCTCGGACAGCACGTCCTCGGCGAGGGGCGAGGGCAGCCGGACATAGCCGGCGTCGCGGTCCGCCGCACGCTCCCAGCGGGCGAGCAGGTTCGCCTTGGCGGGCAGCGGTACGCCTGCCAGCAGGGCGCTCAGCCGGGGCGGGCACCCGTGCTCGTCGGCGTACTCCGTGAGCGTGCGCCGGACGAGCGACCACAGGGCGGCCTCGGTCTGCGGATGCAGGTCGGCGAGGGCGGCGAGCATCTCCGCGATGTGATTGACGATCAGGCAGTAGACGACACGGTCCCAGCCGCGCCGGGCGTCATAGGTGAGGGGCCCGGCGACCTCGGCGGGCAGGGCGGCGAGCGGGCGGGCGTGGTGCTCGGCAACCAGCTTGGTCCCCTCCAGGTCGCGGAAGAGTATCTGGGCGGGCCTGCCGTCGGTGTCCACCCCGACCACCACGTTCTGCAGATGGGGTTCGAGGACGACCCCGTGGTCGAAGTAGGCGGCGAGAACGGGTGGGACGAGCAGCCGCAGGTAGTCGCGCCACCAGGCGAGAGCGGCCGTGGGGTCCGTGGCTGCGGACAGGCCGGAGACATGACCGGGCCCGGACGGATACTCGTCGGCGACCGCGGCGGCGAGCAGGGGCGTGACACCGGGCCGCAGATGACGGCCGAGTCCTTCCCTGACGATGACGCCGAAGCCCTCCAGCAGCGCACGGTCGGCGGAGCCGTCCGGGCCGGGCAGGGCGACGCTGCGGTATGCGGGTTCCCGGAGCATGCCCGAGCCGGGGAAGCGCGTGGCGAGATCGCCGAAGACGGGACCGAGGAGCCGGGTGAGCGCCACCGCACCGGAGAGTTCGTAATGGGCGTTCTTCCGCACGCAGTTGGTGATGCGGATGTTGAGGCTGAACTTCAGGAACGTGTCGCCGTCGTAGAGGGTGCGGACCGAGGCCGTCGGAGTGAACCGCCGCTCCCCGGTGCCGAGATCGAGGATGTCTGCCCGTCCGAGGGCCGCTCGCAGAGCGGGGTGTGCGGCGAGCTGGTCGTACTGCCACGGGTGGGCGGGGAGCAGCCGGTACCCCTCGGGGACGGTTCCCAGCCGGTCCAGCGGATCGGTGGCGCCGGGTTCGGCGCACTCCTGCGCGATCAGTTCGCTCCGTACGGCCAGCAGACGGAGCGGAAAGGACCCGCCCGCCTCCGGGGCGAAGGAGGCCCAGGCCCCCGGGTCGCCGCTGTGCGCCTTCGGTGTGGGGTGGAAGCGATGACCGAGGACGAGCGACTGCTCGGAGGCGAGGTAGGCGGCGAGCGGGTCCCCGTGCGGCGCCCGCGAGCGGGGGACGCGGGCGGAGAGCGCGGCGGCGACTCCGCGGTGTCCTGCGGCCATCTGGTCCAGGAACTCGTCGTTGGACGCGCCGGTGCGCAGGGACAGTTCGGACTGTACGTACTCGGCCAGCTGCCGCCAGCCGACCGGGGACCAGCCGGCACCGGTCTCCTCGGCGACCGGCCCGGTGAAGCGGTGGGCGCCGATGAGTGACGTCCGGCGCAGCGCCACGCGAAGCAGTACCCCGCGTCTTGGCAGCCGCAGCAGCAGGCGGCCGTCGATGACGGCCGTCTGGTGCTCGGGTCCCGACACCTCGCGCAGCAGACAGTTGAGGAGGGTGTGCGCCACGGCCTCGTCGGCCGTGGGAAGTCCGCTCGGCGGCTCGGGCGAATGGGCGGGACGGTCCGGGGAGGTGCTGGTCATCGCAGGTCACGCTCCCCGCAGCAGATAGTTGGGGCCCGTGCTGTAGTGCTTGTTGATGTCCGACGCCCCCGATCTGTCCTTGGACAGAAGTGTGCCTGCCGTGACCATCGCCTTGACGGGCAGGTCCGTGGAATCGAGCACATGGGCACGCAGAACGGCTCCCGGCTGCCCGGGACCGGTGCCGAGGCGCTCGCACGCTTCGGCCAGGCGGTCGCGGACGAGACTGAGCAGGTCGTCGAGGGGGGCGCGCCCGTACCGGGCGAGACCGAACGCGTAGGCGCCCGCGCACAGATGGACGGTGATGGTGGTGAAGAGGTCCAGGGCCGGCCCGTCGCTGTCCGTGAGGATTCTGGTGTCGTCGAACTCCTCCTGCGCCGGGGCGCCTTGGCCCAGCGACTCCCGCATCCGGGCCGCGTTGACGCGGGGGCCGTCGTTGTCCTTGAACAGCAGCCTCAGCCGGGTGCGTCCGCTGTCCCGGTCGAGCAGCAGCGAGATGTTCTGCTGGTGGGATTCGAGGGCGATGCCGTGTCCGAACAGCGTGGTCTGCCAGTCGAGGAGAAGGGTGAGGGCGGCGTCGAGGAGTGCGACCGGATCGCCGCTGTAGAAGCGGTCGGCGAGCCGGTCGATGATGAGCCCGCCACCCGGGGACGGGCTGAGCAGTGCGGCCATCGGCACGACGGTCGTCTCGCCGAGCCCGGCCGGGTAGCGGCGTACGAGTACGGCGAGCAGCTCATGGCCGGCGTGGACGAACACCGACTCGTCCGCGATGAGGACGGTGTCCCGGAAACGAGGAGTGCGTCCGATCACGGTTTCCAGGAGACGCCCCACAGCCGCTCCGTCGGTGAGGGTGCCGGATTTGATGGTGCGACGGTTGAGCCGGCCGAGTGTGGCGGTGGCCAGGGGCAGCTTGAGATGGATGCCGGGGTCTGCGGTGAGTGCCACGGTGCGCATCGACAGGGTCGGCAGGACCTCCAGGTACGGCGTCCGGGCGAGATGGGTGTCGTGCCCGGTGTCGGCCAGTGCCTGCCGCAGGGGGCCGCCGGCCGTCAGCGGGTGGACCGGGATGGCTCGATGCGTGTCGTCGAGTCCGGGCGGCAGTCCGAGCGACGACGGTGCGGGCCACGCGAGCCGGTCGGCCTCACCGTGCACGGTGAGGCGATCCCGCGGTACGGCCAGCCAGCGCAGCGTAAACCGCTGGTGGAACTCGGGTGCGTAGGACCGCAGTTCGCCCTCGGTGAGGCAGGATCGGCTCCGTCCTGTCGGATACACGGGGTGGTCGGTGCGCGCGGCCAGCGTGTCGAAGGCGAGTCCCGCGGCCGGGCCCGTCCAGCGCGCCGGGTCGGGGCCGTAGGTGTCGGTGAGCTGTGCGTTCACCTCGTCGCGGGTGGCGTTGTGCAGTCGGAGCACCGCCAGAGCCTGTCGCCATTCGGTCGCGAAGGCGTCGAAGCCGTCGCGGTCGACCGGGTCGGCGAGGCCCGCGAGAACGGTCATGATGCTGTCGATGTCGGCCAGGTCCACTCCGTCGGACTCGCGTCGCAGCAGAGGCAGACGGGCTTCGAGCGTGCACTGGAAGCCGGGCCGGGCGGCGGACACGGGCATCAGGAGAGCGTCGCGGTCTCCGGTCCCCAGCCGCAGCCAGGTACCGTCCGCCCGCTCATGTGCCGTACCACGCGAGCGCAGTCCGACGACGTCCTCGCGCAGCAGCGTGCTGAGGACGCTCGTCACCAGGGCGCCCTCACCCGGTGTACCGGCGGAGGCGGCGCCCGGTGCGCCCTTGACGGTCACGGCGTGATCTCCCAGCTCTGCCGGGCGAGGAAGTCGGCCACCACCCGGTCCACGGATTCCTGTCGCCGGCCGACGGCTCTGACGATCCCGAGGAAGTCGCGGTTGGTGTGATGGAGTTCGAGCCGCTCCCCGACCTCGCGGACGGGACGGTACGTCAGCTTCACGTCTCCGAGGGTCAGATCGGCCGGGCCGGGAGCGGCCGCGAGCGTGCCGGCGCGATCGGCGCAGGGGTAGTCGAGCCGCGCGGCCCCGTCGGTGCGCGCCCCGAGGTCCCCGGGCAGCGCCTCGCCCAGGTGCGTCCGCAGGATGTGCTCGAAGAGCGGGATGCCGAGCAGTTCGGCCAGCAGGAGATCGCACTGGTCTCCGATGGCCCGGTAGTTGACCTCGATCAGTCGCACCCGGCCGTCGTCGACCACGAACTCGGTGTGGCAGGCGCCGAAACCCACGCCCAGTGCGCCCAGTTGGCGGAGCACCTGGTCCTCCACGGACGGCGGCCGTGAGGCGACGAAGGACATGCGCTCCTCGATGAAGTACGGGAGCGGGGACAACTCGGTGCGGAATCCGCCGAGGACGTGGAGCCGCTCACCGTCACCCAGGGTTTCCAGGGTGTGCAGTTCGCCCTTCAGATACTCCTCGACGACCAGTGCCGCGCCGGGCCTGCGCGCACGGATCTCGTCGCAGCGCCGGGAAAGTTCCTCGGCGTTCCCGACACAGAACACGTCCTCGCTCGCCACGCCCTCACGTGGTTTCACCACACAGGGGAAGGGCACGTCGCCCAACGGACCGGTGGGTTCCTGCCCCGGGGCGAGTTCGGCCGAACGTACGGTGTCGGCGCCCGCGGCTGCCAGGTGGCGCCGCATGAGCGCCTTGTCCTTGGTGCGGAGCGTGGTGTGCCAGCTCTTGCCCGGCAGACCGAAGTAGTCCGCGGCCAGGGCGGTCTGGGTCTGGAGGTGATCGCTGTTGCTGAACACCGCCGCGGGGGCGCGGGCCCCCGACCGGGTGCGTTCCGCGATCGCGCTGATGACGGCGTGGTGGTCACGGACGTCGCAGACCAGTACCTCGATGTCGGGATGGCGCGCCCGGTGCGCCTCCGGCTGGTCCGTCAGCAGAGTGACACGCAGTCCGAGCCGGCGTGCGGCGGGGAGGAAGCCCTCGGAGACCGAGTCGGTCGGCTTGAGGGCGAGGAGGTACGTCTGGATCACCACCCGGAGCTTAGGTTAGGCATCCCTAATAGTGCCAATTCGCCGTGTCGCGGGCCCGGATGAGGGAGCCTCAGGAAGTTGTGGTTAAGGTGAGCCTCTCCTTACCCCCTCACTCATGTTCAGCGCTGAGGAGTACCTGTGATCCTGGCCCCGGCATGGGCACCGGCCGGAGCTGCCCCGAGCTGCTCCACCCTGCTCGCATCGGACTACCGACGGCTCGCCGCCCTGTGCCAGGCTCTGGACGTCAGCGTCGCGAAACCGTTCTCACCGGCCGGACAGGGCTGGATCGACGGCGCCGAACTGGCCCACCGTCCCGAACTCCTGGACGCCTTCCTCGACGCCGAGGCGACGCGCGTCCGGGAGCGGTACGGGCACACCGCCCGCCCCGATGTCATCGCCTCCCGCGCACTGCATGGCTATCTCTGGTCCGTCTGCCTGCTGATGAGCGGCCCCTGGTACCTGGCGCGGCGCGTTCCTCGTGTCCGCCCCGCAGACGTCCGCGTCAGCCGTAGGGCCGATGCCTATGCCGTGGTCCCGGGCGGCTTCTCGTGTCTGCCCGACGATCCCGCCGCCGGACTGCCCGGCGTACGTGTCCTTCCGCACGCCGGTGCGCTGCGGGACGAGTTGCGCCGGGCCGTGGCCGACCACGTGGGCCCCCTGCTGACGGCGATCGCCCCGCGGATACGGCGCGGACCGCGAGCCCTGTGGGGCATGGTCGGGGACGACCTGGTGTCCGGGATCTGGTACCTCGGCAGGTCGGCCGGCGATGAGGAACGCGGTGTGCGGGAGGCCGGGGAACTGCTGCCGGGGCCCGTGGCGCCGTACCTCGGAGGTGCCGACTTCCGCCGGCTGACGGACCGCCACGGCCGCTCGCACCCCACGCGCACTCGCCTCGGCTGCTGCCTCTACTACACGATCCGTCCCGCGGAAGCGTGCGGCACCTGCCCGAGGACGTGTGACAGCGAGCGGCTGCGGCGGATCGAGGCCGAGACGCCGGCCGGCTGAGCGGATCGCACGACGGGCGGACCCGTCCGGTCGTCCGGAGACGACGAGACGGGTCCGCCCGAATGCGTTCCGCCCGGGGTCGGATCCCACCTGCGGCTGGTGACCGCAAGGGGCACTGTCGCTCAGGTCGTGTGCGTGTGGTGCTGCGGGTGGTACGACGCCAGCGCCCAGATCACGAAGAGATCGATCGCGATCACGATCACCGACCAGACGGGCGAGTACGGGAGGAAGAGGAACTGGAACACGAGGCTGACGGCTGCCAGCAGGATGCCCACGTAGCGGGCCCATGAGGCGCCGCGCAGCACCCCCGCGCCGGCGAGCAGGACCGCCACGCCGATGATGAGGTGGATCCAGCCCCAGCCGGTGAGGTTGATCCGGTACACATAGCTGCCGACGTTGTCGTACACCTCGTCCGTGGCAATGGCCGCGATGCCCTGGAGGATGGCGAGCACACCGTTGCACACCATCAGCACACCGGCGAAGGCGACTCCCCCTGCCACCCAGCCGCTGTTCGTCCCGGTCGTCGACGGCCTCGCGCCGGCCGGGTGGGTTTGCTGGGTCATGGCTTAACCCTTCGTCGTCCCGTACGCCGGTAGCGGACGGGGCTTCGAGCCTCCGTCCCCGCCCGGGTCGCCGCCATTCGGATGCGTCCGTTCGGGTGAGGCCCGGGTCCTTTCCGTGCAGGGACGGCGCGTGCCGCACCACCACGGGCCCGTCCCCCGGTAAGCATCCAAGCGCGGGCGAGTCCGCCCCGTTCAGCCCGCGTGTCCGGAGGAGCCGCATGACCACGCCACCGGCCGAGACACCGCCCTCCCCCGCGCTGCACGAGATGATCCTCAGTCGCGGTTACCTCAAACTCCTGCTGCTGTCCGTGATCGCCGGCGTACCGATCGCCTTCGCCTGCTTCTGTCTCGTCAGCCTCCAGCACGAACTGCAGCACCAGGTCTGGGAAGCCCTGCCGGAGGCGGTGGGCTACGACGAGCCGCCGTGGTGGTGGCCCCTGCCGGCGCTGCTGCTGGCAGGGCTGTTGCTGATGCCGATCGTCACCCGGTTCCCGGGCACGGGCGGCCATGTGCCCGCCCACGGACTGGGCGGACCGATGCTCGGGCCGAGGGAACTGCCGGGGGTGGTCCTCGCCGCCGTCGCCACGCTGCCGCTCGGAGTCGTCCTGGGTCCGGAGGCTCCGCTGATGGCGCTGGGCAGCGGCCTCGCTCTGCTCGCTCTGCGCCGGTCCAAGAGAGCCACGGAGCCGAAAACCGCCCTGGTCCTCGGCACTGCCGGTTCGACCGCCGCGATCTCCACCATCCTCGGTGGACCCGTGGTGGCCGCCGTGCTGGTGCTGGAGGCGGCCGGAATGGGCGGTGCACAGCTTTTCGTCCTGCTGCTGCCGTGTCTGGTGGCCAGCGGCACCGGCGCGTTGGTCTTCACCGGCTTCGGCCAGTGGACGGGGCTGTCGATCGGGGCGCTGTCCCTGCCCGCGGTACCGCCGGACGTCACCCCGGACGCGGCGGACTTTCTGTGGGGCATCCCCCTGGCGATGCTGATCGCGGCCGTCGTCTCGACGATGCACCGGCTCGGGCACCTCACCGCGGCCTGGACGCAGAAGCGCACCGCCCTCCGCACGGTGCTGTGCGCCGTCGCCGTGGGCGTCTGCATCTCGGCGTACGCGCTGACCACCGGGCGTTCACCGGCCGAAGCGGCGCTGTCGGGCCAGGCGACACTCGCCGTGGTGGCGGGGCAACCGCACACCTTCGCCGTCTCCGCGCTGATCCTGCTCATCGTCTTCAAGGGCCTGGCCTGGGGCATCAGCCTCGGCAGTCTGCGCGGCGGCCCCATCTTCCCCGCCGTGCTGATCGGAGCCGCGGCGGGCATCGCCGCCTCGGGCCTGCCCGGGCTCGGTACGACAGCGGGGCTGGCGCTCGGCGTGGCCACCGCGACGGCCGTCGTCACCCGGCTCCCGGTCACCAGCTCCGTGCTCGCCGTACTCCTCCTCGGCCGCGACGCGCACAACCAGATGCCCCTCATCGTGCTCTGTGCGGTGGTCGGCTTCATTACCGCCGAACTGGTCGAGCGGACGAGGAAGCCGGGGAACTGAGAGGGCGGCGGGTCCGCGTCGTCCTGCGGGCTCCGTGTCGTCCCGTGAGTCCGTGTCGGGCCGGAGGATCCGGTGGACCGACTTCTCGGGTGAAGGGAGCCTTGCGAGGCTCATGACCGTCAAACCCTGACATTCCTGATAAATAAAACCCATGGTGCAACCGGGAACCCTCGTCCTGATCATGACCGCAGCGGTGCTCGCGCCTCTGCTGGCCTACGGATGCGGCCGCTGGATCCGCATCCCGCTCGTGATCTTCGAGATTCTCCTCGGCATCCTGCTGGGGCCGGACGTGCTCGGCTGGGCGCACACGGGCACCGTGATCGACACCCTGTCGAATCTGGGTCTCGCGATGCTGATCTTCCTCGCCGGATACGAGATCGACTTCGCCGCGATCCGCGGAGACACCCTGCGGCGCTCGATCCGGGCCTGGCTGATCTCGCTCGTGCTCGGCCTCGGTGTCGCACTGGCGCTGACGGGTGCGCAGATCGACAAGACCGTCGTCATCGGGACGGCGCTCACCAGCACCGCGCTCGGCACGGTGCTGCCCATCCTGCGCGACAGCGGCGATCTGCACGGCAGGTTCGGCACTGTGATGCTGGCCTTCGGCGCGGTGGGCGAGTTCGGGCCGATCATCGCCATGGCCCTGCTCCTCAGCGGCGGCCGGCCCGGCGAATCGGCGGCCCTGCTGGTCGCGTTCGCCGCCGTAACGGCCGCCGCGGTCTTCTGGGCACTGCGGCCGCGCCGCCCCTGGTTCTCCACCGTCATCGAGAAGACCCTGCACAGCAGCGCGCAGTTCGCCGTGCGATTCGTGATGCTGCTCCTCGTCTCGATGCTCGGCCTGTCGGTGGTGTTCGGGCTGGACACCCTGCTCGGCGCGTTCGCCGCGGGCCTGCTGACCCGGCTGATCCTGAACGGCGCGGCCCCCAAAAGCAGCGAGGAGATTCTCGGGCGGATCGAGGCGATGGGATTCGGCTTCCTGGTCCCGCTGTTCTTCATCGTCACCGGTATCGAGTTCGACCTCGCGTCCCTCCTCGACGGCGGACGGGCCCTGGCACTGCTGCCGGCCTTCCTGCTGCTCTTCCTCGTCGTCCGCGGACTGCCGGCGTACGCACTCGCGCCGCGCGACCTGCACGGCGCCGACCGCCGTGCCCTCACCCTCTTCGCCTCGACGTGTCTGCCGCTCGTCGTCGCGATCACGACGATCGGCGTCGAGGAGAAGGTCCTGGACGCGGGCGAGGCGGCGGCCCTGGTGGGTGCGGCCATGGTGTCCGTTCTCGTGTTCCCGCTGGTGGCTCTCAAACTGCGGGCCGCGGGCGGGAAGGCGTCACAGTCCGGAGGCAGGGGCGACGGCCACGAATCGTGGTGAGTTGCGCGCAGGTTGATCGAGCCCCGGGTTGCTCGGCGGGCGCCGGGTTGCTCGGGCCCGCGGTCGGTCGGGCCCGGGGTTGCTCGGGCCCGCGGTCGGTCGGTCCCGGGCCCGCATCGCGCCCCCGGGTGTTCCGTGCGCGGTGCCCGTGCGCTCTTGTCGGGCGACCGGGCGGGCATGAGGATGGCCTGTCATGGCGATCGTTGCGCTGGTGGGGACGCTGGACACCAAAGGTTCGGAGTACGGCCTGCTGCGAGACCATCTGCACCGGCGGGGGGCCGAGACGGTTCTCGTCGACACGAGTGCGTTCGGGACACCCCGGGTGCAGCCGGACATCTCCGGCGCCGACGTGGCGCGGGCCGCGGGCACCGAACTCGTCAACGTCCGGGGCCTGGACCGCGGACGGGCCGTGGCGACCATGGCGCGCGGGGCCACGAACGTCGTCGTGGATCTGTACGAACGAGGCCGGCTGCACGGTGTACTGGCTCTCGGCGGCAGCGGCGGCACCTCCATGGCCACCCAGGTGATGCGGGCACTGCCGCTCGGTGTGCCCAAGGTGATGGTCTCGTCCATGGCTTCGGGCAATGTGGCCCCGTACGTGGGTGCCTGCGACATCACCATGATGTACAGCGTCGTCGACATCGCGGGCGTCAACCGGATCTCGGCGCCCCTGCTCGCCAACGCCGCCGACGCCGTCGCCGGCATGGCCGAGGGTTTCGCCCGATCACCGCGAGCCATCAGGGCGGCGGATCTGCGCGACCGGGGCAGGCCGCTGATCGCGGCGTCCATGGCGGGCGTGACGACCCCCGGAGTCGACGCGGCACGCGAGCGGCTCACCCGACTCGGCTACGAGGTACTGGTGTTCCACGCCAGCGGAGCGGGTGGCCGGTCACTGGAGTCGCTGGCGGGCCAGGGACTGTTCGCGGGTGTGCTGGACCTCACCACCTGCGAACTCGCCGACGAACTGGTCGGCGGCATCCTCACAGCCGGGCCCGACCGGCTGGAGGCCGCCGGGCGGGCCGGCGTGCCCCAGGTGGTCAGCCTGGGCGCCCTGGACATGGTGAAGTTCGGGCCGCTGGACAGCCTCCCCCGCCGGTTCCGCGACCGTCACGTCCATGTGCACAACGCGTCCATCACCGTCATCCGCACCACCGCGACGGAGTGCGCGGAGCTCGGGCGTCTCATGGCCGCGAAACTGCGGACGGCGACGGGGCCGACGACGGTTCTCGCTCCCCTGCACGGGCTGTCGACGCTCGGCGTCGCCACAGGGCCATATCACGATCCGCAGGCGGACGCCGCGCTCGTCGCGGAGCTGTCGGCGGGTCTCGGCGGCTCGGCCGTGGAGTTGCGTACCGTCGACACGCATCTCAACGATCCCGCGTTCGGGCGGGCTGCGGCCGATCAACTGCACAGCATGATCGGCGCGGAGGCGGCACGCGCGGCAAGTTGACGGCCACCGACGGCCGGCAGAGGACCGGCGCCGCGCATGAAGGGGCGTGGCGCGGATATCCGTCCGTCAGGCCTGAACCCAGACCCGGGCACCACATGCCCCACGACCGTGAGGAAGCCGGATGAGCACGCAGCAGGACCAGTCCCGCGCCGTCTCGGAGCAGGCGTCCGAGATGCCCTCTCCCGCGGAGAAGACGGGCTGGACAGCTGCCCGGAAGCGTGCCGCCGGCATGACGCATCACGAGGCGAAGGCAGCACTCGAAGCCGCTCGGCACGCGGCGAAGAAGGACACCTCCGCCGATGCCTCCGAAGCCGTACGCATGCAGGCGGAGATCGAGGAGTGGGAACGCATCGTGGATGCCCTGGCGGATCACGCCGGCGCCTACGACCCCGAGGCCGACCCGTTCGTCCAGGGCGAGCTGGCGGGCGAGCAGGACCACGGGTCCGCCGCCCGGTAGAGGCGTCGGACCAACGGAGAACCCCGGGGCAGGCGGGGTGGGCCCCTACCGGGGACGCGGGCAGTCGGGGTCCGCCTCGGCGCTCGGCAGCTGGTTGTGCCCGTCGCTCCAGTGATTGACCCACTCGCAGTTCGGGCACGCGTACCGGCCGTTGACGCCCCGCACCTCGGTCCCGCACCTGGTGCACTCGGTGCGGGTGATCTCCGGGAGGTTGTAGGTGCCCATGCTGCACCCTAACGCTGGCGGCGAACACACATGTGGGCGGTACTCCCCCGCTGCGACTTCGTACGGTGCGAGCCGGCGCGGCCCGCAGCGATGAGTTCGGCCTCGGCAAGCTGTCCTACTCATGACCGGATCAGGCCGTGAGGAGCCGTGGTGAGCGACATTCAGACGCAGGTGCAGCAGAGGATCGACCAGCTCGTGGAATCAGGGACCGAGCGCGGTGTGCAGGTCGCCGTCCTCCGGCACGGTGAGTTGCTCGTGGACGCGGTGGCAGGCATCGCCGATCCCGCCACCGGGCGGGCGGTGACCCCGGAGACCGTCTTCTACAACTTCTCGATCGGCAAGGCGGCCACCTCGACCGTGGTGCACGTGCTCGTCGAGCGCGGCACCTTCGCCTACGACACTCCGGTGGCCGAACTGTGGCCGGAATTCGCGGCGCACGGCAAGGAGAACGTGACCGTCCGGCAGGTCCTGACGCACTCGGCCGGAGTCCCCGGCCTTCCGCTCGACACCACCGCCGAGGACATCTGCGACTGGGACAGGATCTGCGCGAAGGTCGCCGACGCCGAACTGTGGTGGGAGCCGGGCACGGCCGTCGGGTACCACGCCTACACCTTCGGCTACATCCTCGGCGAGGTGGTCCGCCGGGCAACGGGCAAACCCATCTCCCAGGTCCTGCGCGACGAGGTCACCGGCCCGCTGGGCGTGGCCGACGAGCTGTACTTCGGCATGCCGACGAGTCAGCACGGCCGACTGGCCCGGCTGGAGGATCAGGCGGGCGCGGCCGACATGATGACAGGCATGCCGGAGGACCTGCCGATGCTCAAGGCGGGACCGCTGTCCCTGTTCCCGACGGCCGAACTCGGCAACCGCACCGACATCCTCGCCGCCGACATCCCCGCGGGCGGCAAGACATCGGCCCGCGCGATGGCCCGTATGTACGCCGCACTGCTCGGCGACATCCCCGGCGTCGCGCTGATCTCCCCGGAACGCCTGCGTGAGGTGACGGCACCGGCGGCGAGCGGGGTGGACCAGGTCTTCGGCAACGAGTCCTCGTGGGGCCTGGGTTACGCCCTGGGCCTGCCCGGGGCGGAGGAGGCGACCCGCAGCGCCTTCTCGATGGGCGGTGCGGGAGGAAGCTACGCGTACGGGGACACGGCGACGGGGATCGCGTTCGCGATGACGAAGAACCGGCTGACGATGGACTTCAGTGCGGCGACGGATCTGATCAGGGTGGTGAACGAGGGGCTGGAGAAGGGCTGACGGGTGTGCGAGGGAGGGCGTCCGTACGAACCGACGCCCCTCGTCGTTCCGGCAGGGCGGACTGGTACGTCGTCCGCGCCGCGTGCCGATAGCCGCAAGTCGCAAGTCGCAAGAGTGTTCGCCCAGTTCATCGTGGGCGCCGGTACATCCGGGTGGTCGTGACCCGACAGCTCTGCCCATGCGGCGGCGATTCTCCGCAGGTTCGGCTTGGTCCGGACGGCCGCGGCGCGCCGACGCGCGGCACGACCAGCCAGTCCCCCCACCGGGTGTGGCTCGCCCCGGCCCGATCACCTCCACACTGCCTCCGCCACTTCCCCGATCACCCCCGCCAGCACCCCCGGTGCGTCCCGGTGCGCCGTGTGGCCCAGGCCGGGGAGGGTGATCACCTGGGCGTTCGGGAGCGTCGTCGCCAGGTCGGACACGCGCTCGTGCAGATGTGCCGGGCTGCGGTCGCCCTCGATCAGCGTGGTCGGCAGGGACAGTTGCCGATAGCGGTCGATGCCCACGCCGAGTGCGTCGATCGCCTCGTTGTCGGTGATCTGTGCCGCGGCGTACGCGGCGAGCGCGTTCCTGGTCGGCGCGTCGGCGAGCATCGCGTCGACCGACGCGGCGGGCATCCCGGCGATGTCGCGCAGATGGATGCGCATCGCCTCGGTGGGGTCGGACGCGTCGAGCGCGGTGCGGGCGCGGCGGCCCGCCTCTCCCGCCGCCGGGGAGCGGGTGGGCATCGGGGGTTCGTAGGCGATCACCCCGGCGAACGCGGCGGGCGAGCGCAGGGCGGTCTCCAGGGCGACCACCGCGCCGGAGGAGTGGCCTACCAGGATCACCGGGCCGTCGAGGAGACCGGCGATGGCGAGCACGTCCGCCGTCTCCGTCCGCAGGGAGTGGGTCGGGGGGAGAGCGGACCGCGGTGAGACATAGATCCGCCGGTTTACGCGGACCACCCGGAAGCGGCCGGCGAGGTGGGCCGTCACGCCGTTCCAGGAGGTGACGGGGCCGCCGCCCGGGTGGACCACCAGCAGGGTGGGTCCTTCGCCCTCGACGAGTGCCGTGACCGGGACGCCGTCGCCCGATATCGCGAGAAGGTCGGCCATGCCCACCAGCATGCACCGCGGGCAGAGGGATCAGAGGATGGACGGCGGAGGCGGCAGAAAAGAGCGAGGAGGTGAGTCGTGCTCATTCCGCGCACCGTGCTGGACGGAATCGTGGAGGGCCGGGTCGATCTGGTGTTCCGTACCTGGCGGGCGCCACGCGTGCGGGCAGGCACCCGGATGCGTACTGCCGTCGGCCTCGTCGAGGTGCTGTCCGTGGAGCCGGTCGCGCTGGACACGCTGTCCGAGCAGGACGCCGTACGGGCCGGCTCGCCGTCGCTCGACTCCCTTCTGTCGTTTCTGAAAGGGCGCGAGGGGACGCCGTACCGTATGGAGGTGCGTCACGCCGGCGCCGACCCGCGCGAGGAGCTGCGTCGTGACGACGAATTCGACGACGTGGCGCTGGACGAGCTGCGCCGGCGGCTGGACCGGCTGGACGCGGCCTCCCGGCACGGTGCGTGGACGCTCCGGGTGCTGACCCTGATCGCGGACCATCCGGCGACGAACTCCGCCGAACTCGCACCCCGCGTCGGCCGCGAACGGCTTCCCTTCAAGGCGGACGTCCGCAAGCTGAAGGAGCTGGGGCTCACCGAGAGCCTGGATGTCGGATACCGGCTCTCCCCACGCGGCCGTGCCGCGCTCGCGGCCCTCGGCCGTGGTGAAGGGCCCGCACCGCCCGCTTCCTGAGGCGCCCTGACCGGACCTGGGTCACGATGGAAAGACGCAGGTCCCAGCTCTGCGCCCCCGTGTCAGGAGTATCCATGAGCTACCCGGACAGCTATGAACTGGTGTTTCGCGCGTCCACCGTCGAGGACGATGTGGTGATCGTCCGGCGTACCGAGAGAGCGGGAGCGAGCGGCTCCCCCGTGTACGAGGACGACACCGGCATCGTGCGCGCCGAGATAAGCGACCGCGGCGAGGTGCGCATGCTGGCCAGCGGCGGCCATCAGGCGCCCGGCATGCCGGTGACCGTGCGGTCCCTGGAATCGTGAAGTCCGAGACCGTGCTGTCCGAGGTGTAGATCTGCTCTGTCGAGGAATCCGGCAGAGACCGGCACAACCAGGCGAATCGAGCGGACGGGGCACGTCGTGATGTCCTTCGGCACCCAGGGCCCGACGGTGGGAGTGGAGGAGGAGTATCTCCTTGTCGACCCCCTCACCCGAGCCGTCGAGGCCGCCGGCCCCCGGGTCGTGGCACGCGCCCGAACAGCGGTGGGCGAGAGTGTTTGCGGTGAGTTCACGCGGTATCAAGTCGAGGGCAGGACCGAGCCGTGCGCGCTGTCCTCGGACCTGCGGAACGAGTTGACCGGCATGCGTGCCGCGCTCTGCACCGCTGCCGAGAAGGAGGGTCTGCGGCTCTGTGCCTCGGGCACACCGGTCCTCGGGCACAGCGATCCCGCGGAGGTCGGTGACCACTGGCGCTATCGGGCGGGGGTGGACCAGTACCGGGCCATGCTCGACGACTTCGCCGTCTGCGCCGTGCACGTCCATGTGCATCTGCCGGACCGGGAAGCGAGCGTGCTCGTCGGCAACCACCTCCGGCCGTGGCTGCCGCTTCTGGTGGCGATGAGTTCCAATTCCCCCTTCCACCAGGGCCACGACACGGGCTATGCCAGCTGGCGTTCGGTGATCCGTGGCCGGTTCCCGTGCCTCGGCCCTCCGCCCTTCGCCGAGTCGCTCGAGCACCACGAACGCCTGGCCACCGCCATGGAGGAGACCGAGGCGATGCTGGACGCCGCGACTCCGTTCTGGGACATCCGGCCGAATCCGCGCCTGCCGACGCTGGAGGTCCGGGCCATGGACGTCCTGCCGGACATCGAGGACACCGTGGCGCTGACCCTCCTCGTCAGGGCGCTGGTGGTGACTGCTGCGGCACGGGTCGGGCAGGGCGATCCGGGGCCGCGTGTGAGCAGCGAGGTGCTGCGGGCCGCGTACTGGCGGGCCGCGCGGGACGGCTGGGCCGGCAGCGGCGTCGACGCGCTGGGCGGCGGGATCCTCCCCTCGGCGGTGCAGGCCGAACGCCTGGTGCGGTTCGTCCGTCCGGCCCTGGAGGAGCACGGTGACCTCGGCACGGTGACGGCGTTCCTGGGGCGGCTCGCGACGCGTGGCTCCGGCGCGGAGCGTCAGAGGGCGGCGAGCGAGCGGGGCGGGCTCGCGGCGGTCGTGGACGACCTGGTCGCCGCGACCGCCCGCTGACGCACGTCAGCGGGCGGTCGCCGTCGGCCGGCCCCGACCCGGGTCAGTCCGTCGTCGCGTCGCCGCGCGGCGCGAACGTCACCACCAGGACGTCCCGCCGCGCCTGGGCGTGGGAGTCCCGCGGACGCACGGCCGATACCCCGTGCAGAGTGCGCCGGTCGTCACCGAGCAGCAGTGTCCCCGGCTCGTCGAGGGTCGTGGCGAGCAGCCGTTTCCCGTCCATGTCACAGACCTCGCTCTCCCCTCCCGTGGCATTGCGCCGTCCCACCATGAGCGACGAGACGAGGGTGACGCCGTCGCGGTGCAGTCCCTCGGGGGTGGGCAGCCCCTCCGCGTCGCCGGAGGCGATGACCCGGAAGGGATGCACCTTCACGTCCCACAGCTCGCTGTCGTCCAGACCTGTCGCCAGCCGGCCCAGCATCCGCAGCACGGCACCCACCACGGGGTCGGCGACGAAGTAGCTGGTCAGGGGATCGAATCGGCGGTCGACGTCGACGTAGAGCGGATTACTGTCCTCCGGCTGCACAAAAGTGTCCGGAGGCAACAGGTGGAAGCACCTTCGCGGGGCGGAGAAGACGAAGTGCCCGTACCGGCGCAGCCTGCGTGTACCCCGCTCGGACGCGTAAGGATCCGCCGTCAGGAACTCCCAGTGGGAGGTGAAACGGCGCCATTGGTCCTCATCGACACCCAGGCAGGCCATCGTGGCGGCCGCGGGCATCAGATGCGCGCCGATGGTCGCCAGCGCCTGCCCGGCGGCAGCCGCGGGATCGGCGGAGGGGGCGATGGGAGTGCGTCCGGAGATGTCGACGAGGTGGTCCATGAGGTGCCTGCCTTCCTCCTGGGACACAGAGCGTGTGCCCCTGCGAATACCCCGAGGAACCGCACATAACAATCCTCGGGAAAACATTCCTGACCTGCGACGATCAGTCCGGCCATGCGAAATGTCCCCTTCGGCGGTGAGGAGTCCGTCTCACTGGGCACACGGGCACCGTGAGAGATCCGGAGGTTGGGACACATCAGCCACCGCGCGAAGAACCCGCCCATGACCGTCCGGTACCGCGTCGGCGCCGAGTCAGGGGTCCCGAATTGCAGAGGTGATGTGGATGCTCGGCCTTGTGGACGGAACCGGTCTCGGGTGCCGCGTATGGGTACCACCACGCGTGTACGCACCCCAGGAGGACACCTTCCTCCTCGCCGACGCCCTGGGGCGCCACCCACTGCCGCCGGGGGCGGACGTGCTGGACGTCGGGACCGGAACGGGTGCCCTGGCCCTGGCCGCCGCCCGGCGCGGAGCGAAGGTGACCGCCGTCGACCGCGCCCGGCGGGCCGTCGTCACAACCCGCCTCAACGCGGCCCTCTCCGGGTTGCGGGTCGAGGTGCTGCGCGGCGACCTGCTGGAGCCCGTCGCGCACCGGCGGTTCGATGTCGTCCTCAGCAATCCGCCGTACGTCCCTGCGCCCGAGCCGGGGCTCCCGCGGCGCGGCCCCTCGCTCGCCTGGGACGCCGGCCACAGCGGCCGGGCGCTGGTGGACCGGATCTGCGACGGCGCGGCGGGCGTGCTGCGCCCCGGCGGTGTGCTGCTGCTGGTGCATTCCGGTCTGTGCGGTGTCCCGCCGACCCTGGATCGCCTGAGCCGGGCCGGTCTGCGCGCGACGGTGGAGGACCGCCGCTACGTGCCTTTCGGACCGGTGCTGAGTTCGCGAAGGAAATGGCTGGAGACGCAGGGGCTGATCAGGCCCGGTGAGGAGAAGGAAGAGCTCGTGGTCATCCGTGCCGAACGCGCCGAGGAGGCCGGGAAGTGACGACCGTGCAGACCTCCGGACAGGCCCCCGAACAGACGTCCGGACAGCCGCAGGGAGGTGAACGGCCCGCCGGCAGGAACGACAGTGGGTGTTCGGCCGGGCCCGCCCTGCCCGAGCACCGGGGCGAACTGTCGTCCGCCGTCGCGACCACCCTGCGCTCCCGCCCCGGTACGCCGCTCCCCCCGGCCGACGCGGTGACGCGGGCGGAACCGTACGGCGACGACCTTCAGCTCGCCCTCTACCTCTGCTACGAGCTCCACTACCGGGGATTCGCGGGTGTCGACCCGGACTGGGAGTGGGATCCCGAGCTGCTGCGGCTGCGCGGCGCCATGGAGCAGCGCTTCCTGACCGCACTCCGTGCCGACGTACCGCGGCGGGAGAGCGTGGCGGAAGCGCTGGAGGAGATCCTGGTCGAACCGGTCGACGGCTCCGGTACCTCGCACTTTCTCAAGGACGAGGGCGAGGTGTGGCAGCTGCGCGAGTACGCCGCCCATCGGTCGCTCTACCACCTCAAAGAGGCCGACCCGCACGCCTGGGTCATCCCCCGGCTGTGGGGCAGGGCCAAGGCGGCCATGGTCGCTGTGGAGTACGACGAGTTCGGTGCGGGCCGCGCGGAGCGTGTGCACGCCCAGTTGTTCGCCGATCTGATGGCGGATCTCGGCCTGGACACGACGTACGGGCACTATGTCGACGCGGCGGCCTCGGAGATGTTGACGCTCGCCAATCTGATGTCCCTGTTCGGGCTGCACCGGGCACTGCGCGGGGCCCTGGTGGGGCACTTCGCGGCCGTCGAAGTGACGTCGTCGCCCGGCTCACGTCGCATGGCCGCGGCCATGCGACGGCTGGAGGCGGGGCCGGCCGCCGTCCACTTCTACGCGGAGCACGTGGAGGCGGACGCGGTGCACGAGCAGGTGGTGCGGCGTGAGGTGATCGCGGGGCTCCTGGAGGAGGAACCGTGGCTGGAGGCGGACGTGGCCTTCGGCATCGATGCGACGGAATGGGCCGACGCCAGGCTGGGCGACCGGCTGCTCACGTCGTGGCGCAAGGGCGAGTCGAGTCTGCGCAAACCGTTGTGAAGCCGCTGGTGCGGGTGAGGCGGAGGTCTCGCCCGCACTCGGACGCGCTCAGCGCGGCCGGCTCGTGACCGTGAACAGGGCTCCGTCCGGGTCCAGCAGCGTCGTCTCCGTGCCGTAGAGCGCCGGCCCCTCCCGTAGTACGGACCCGCCGTGGCGGACGGCTGCGGCCGTCGTCTCGGCGACGTCCCGTACCGGGAAATGGACGTGCCAGCGGGGCTGGATCAGCGGGTCGGGGGCGGTGTCGACCGCTCCCGAACTGAGCCGGGCGAGGACGTGCCCGTGCTGGCTCAGCACGACCTCGTCCTGCCGGTAGTCGACATCGCAGCAGCCCGGCCGGTCACAGGCCCATTCGAGCACCTCTCCGTAGAAGATCGCGGCGTCGAACGCATCGCGGGTCCGCAGCCGCAGCCAGGCCGGTGCGTTCTGCCGCCAGGCCTGCCAGTCGGAGACGAGCTGGCCCTCCCAGATCCCGAAGACGGCGCCGTCCCGGTCGGCCGCGAGAGCCCCGCGGCCCACCGGGAAACGCAGCGGCCCGACGGCGACGGTGGCACTGCGCTCGCGGATACGGGCGGCGGTCTCGTCCACGTCGGCAACGGCGAAGTACGGCGTCCAGGCCACGGGCACGCGCAGGGCGGGCGCCAGCGCTCCGATGCCCGCGACAGGGGTTCCCTCGTAGAGCGCGAGGCTGAAGTCGTCGCCCAGACGGGCCCGCCGGAAGTCCCACCCGAGCACTGCGCCGTAGAAGGCCTGGGAGGCCGGCAGGTCGCGTGCCATGAGGGTGATCCAGCAGGGTGCCCCGAACACCTCGTGGCTGGTCGTCGCACCTGGTGCCGTCTGCGTAGTCGTCGTCTTCTTGTCCATCACGCCGGGTGTCCAGGGATCGAGGCGGGCAGTCGTCAGCCGATGGGTACCCGAATCGGGTCGATCCATCCGGGAGATCATCGAAAGACCGGTCCGGCGGAGTGCCGCGAAACCCGCAGGCGGGTGTCCATCCTGGCCAGACCTCTTCTGAGTGGTTGCGTCGCACGATTCACCGCATTGACATCACGGATGCGCGATGCGGCCGGGGCGGGGTACCCGTGGTTCATGAGATCTTTCATCCAGCCGGCCGACGACGGGCACAGGCTCGCCGCCGGTGACGGTGCTCCAGCAGTCATGGTCTTCGTCCTGATCGCCGCGGCTCTCCTCGTCCTGCTCGTCGGAGTGGTCTGGCGGGTGGGCGCGCGCCGTGGCCGGGACAGGCCGCCGCGTCCGGAGGAGCAGCCCCAGCAGCCCGCGCAGCGGACTCACGTCGAGGCGCGACGGGAGCCCGAGGATTTCGGGGCGGACGGTGAACGGCTGTCACCTCATGAGTTCGGCGGCTACGGGAACCAGGGATCGAGGCCCGCGTCCGGCGGTCGTCCGCGCGACACCGATGAATCCGGCGGCTCCTTCGGCAGCGGCGGGCTCGGAGGCTGAAGCCCCGACAGCTCTCCCCCCGGCGTCCGGGGGTAGGGCCGCGACGCATCCTTCGGCCTTGCCGCTTCGGGGAGTTCGCTGCGACACCTCTCGCGCGGCGACCGGCAACAGCGGACGGGGCCGTGATGACACACGGCCCCGTCCCACGGCGTCAGAACCGTGTGGTGTTCAGGTCGTCAGCTTTCGTGGGCCGACGTCTCGGCAGGCACTCCGTGCCGGGTAGCAAGACGTCGCGCGCCCCGGCGGCAGGCCAGTTGGAGCAGGCAGACCGCGGTGATCACCCAGACGCCGGCAAAGGCCCACAAGAGAGCGGGAGTTGAACTGACGGCGGCCATGACGAACAGCATCACGGCCACGGCGGACAGCAACGATGCCAGTGTCGCCTGCCGGAATCCGCGGAACGAGCCGAAGGCTCCTCCAACGGGCGCCGTCGGGCGCATGGTCCGCAGTCTGCGGTCCAGGGCTTCGTCGGTGCGCAGCTCGCGCTCGATCTCAGCCAGGATCACCCGCTCGGGCTCCGAAAGTCCGGCTCCGTCCATGACTGGCGCCTCCCTACGCTCGCAGAAGACATCTCAGGGCCCAGTCGTCTCCCCGGACGATGTTGCCCAGCGTCGGGTGCCGGCCCGGACCGCGGTCACGGCGGGCACCTTCCCCTCAAGTGTGCGTGACAACCGGCGGATTCGCTGGCCCACTGCCGGAATTTCGTCTCACTGCGCATACCCGGTGGGGGCAGCTTCAGTCGGACGCGGGGCGGCGAGATAGCACAGAGGCGGCTGCATGTCGACCACGAGCCCGCCGATCGCCGTGTCGGTGTCGGTGTCGGTGGCGGTGGCGGTGGCGGTGGCGGTGGCGTCTGCGGCCCCGCGGATCGTCCCAGGCACTCTGCACAACCGTCGCGCGGTTCGAGGCGGGGAGTGCGGGCCCGATCCGGTGCCGCCGGCCTGCCTTCTGTTGCCAGAGAAGAGTGTAAGTGATTGAGTACTCACATGAAGTCGGAACGCACTCGTCAATTGTCCACCGCCGAAGAACGCCGGGAGACGGTGCTGCGCACCGCCATCGGAGCCTTCGCGTCCCGCGGGTACTTCGGCACGACGACGACCGAGGTCGCGAAGCGGGCCGGCATCTCCCAGGCGTACGTGTACCGGCTCTTCCCCAACAAGGAGTCACTGTTCGTCGCGGTGGTCGAGCATTGCTTCGTCCGTATCCGGCAGAGCCTGGAAGGGGGCGCGGCCGCCGCGCCGGGCAGTTCGTCCGACGTGGTGCTGTCCTCGATGGCCGAGGCGTACGCACAACTGATCGCCGACCAGGAGCTGCTGTTGCTCCAGCTCCACGCGCAGGCCGCGTCGGCTTCCGAGCCTGCCGTGCGCGAGGCCGTCCGTGCGGGTTACGCGCGACTCGTGGAGTACGTGCGCGGGGCGTCGGGCGGTGACGACAGCCAGGTCCAGGAGTTCTTCGCCCGGGGCATGCTGTGCCATCTCGTGGTGTCCATCGGTGCCCAGGAGATCGACGCGCCCTGGACGCGGACGCTCGCGGCCGGCATCAGGCACCCGTGATCCGAAAGGGGGCCTGACCTCCCGGGCCCCCTCCCCCGCCCCCAACCCGACTCAGCACTGCACAGACAGTACTCAGCACTTAGCATGGCCAGTGAGTGAGTGGTTGACCACACATGTCATCGACCCGAGGAGCCCGTCATGCCGGTCACGGCAGAGAGCACGGAAGAGAGCACCGCTCTCACCACGCGGCAGCGCCGGGGTGCGCTGGCGGTGCTGGCCGCTGCCCAGTTCACCGTGGTGCTCAGCACATCCATCGTCAACGTGGCTCTGCCCGCCGTCCGTGACGGTGTCCAGCTGTCCGAGTCGGGGATGTCATGGGTCGTCAACGCCTACGGCCTGGCTTTCGGCGCCCTCCTCCTGCTGGGCGGCCGGGCGGCCGATCTGCTGAAGCGCCGGACGGTTCTCCTCGGAGGTCTGACCGTCTTCGGCGTGGCTTCCCTCGCGGCCGGTCTGGCGAGCACGCCGTGGTTCCTCATCACCGCCCGGGCGGCTCAGGGAGTCGGCGCGGCCGCGATGGCGCCGGCCGCCCTGTCCCTGCTCCTCGTCGTGTTCCCCGGGGGCGATCAGCGCGGCAGGGCTCTCGCGGTCTGGGGCGCGGTGTCCGGCGCGGGCGGAGCCGCCGGGGTGGTGCTCGGTGGTGTTCTCACCGAAGCCCTGGGCTGGCGCTCCGTCTTCTTCGTGACCGTGCCCATCGCGGTCACGGTCACGGCAGGCGTCGGGATCCTGGTGCCGGGTACGTCCAGCGGCCGCCCCCGGGGGCGGCCGGACCTCATCGGTGCGCTCACCGTCACCGCGGGGCTGGTCGCCGTCGTGTACGCGCTGGCGTCGGCCGGGCGCACGGGCTGGGCGGACAGCGGGGTCGTGGTCCCGCTGATCGCGGGCGGCATCCTGCTGGCGGTGTTCGTCGCCGTGGAACGCCGGCACCCGGATCCGCTTCTTCCGCCGCGCATCTTCACCGTCCCCGGACTCGGGGCCGCACAGGCGGCCATGGCCCTCCTCGGCGCCGTGTGGGTCGGACTGTTCTTCTTCCTCCCCCTCTACCAACAGCAGGTTCTCGGCGACTCACCCCTGCGGGCCGGACTGACCCAGATACCGCTGGCCGCAGCGAACATGCTCGGTTCCTTCCTCGCCCCGCGCCTGGAGCGCCGGACGGGACAGCGGATCACGACCGCCACCGGCCTGGTCCTGCTGGCGGCCGGCCTGCTGTGGCTCGGGCAGGTGTCGGCGGACGGCACCTTCGCCGGAGATGTCCTCGGCCCCTCGGTCAGCGTCGGCACCGGTCTGGGCATCGCCTTCGTCCAGCTCACAGGTGCGGGCGTGGCGGGGGTACGGCCCGCCGACTCGGGGGTGGCCGGCGGACTGGTCAACACCACCCGGCAGCTCGGCGGCGCCGTCGGACTCGCCGTCCTCAGCACCCTCGCGGCCTCCCGTACCGCCTCGGCGCAGCACACCCACGGCCCGGTCGCGGCCCTCAACGAGGGCTACCGCACCGCCTTCCTCGTATCGGCGGCCGTCATCGGCGCCGCTCTCGCCCTCGTGCTGCTCACCTCGCGCCGCGGCACCTCGGCTCTCCCCTCCACACCGACTCCCGAAGGAGACACCGTCATGACCGAGAACTTCACCGTCGACACCGAGGCACCCGTCGTCGTACGCCGCGACATCACCATCGAGGCCCCGATCGCCGAGGTGTGGCGTCTGCACACCGACATCCACGCCTGGCCCGACTGGAACCCGGACGTCACGCGCGCCACCCTCGCCGGGCCGCTCGCCAAGGGCGCGGAGTTCCGCTGGCACACCCACGGCCTCGACATCGTCTCGACGGTCCGCCATCTCGTCCCGGGTGAGCGCATCGCATGGGGCGGTCCCGCCCACGGCATCGACGGAATCCATCTGTGGACCTTCGAGGAGACCGCGGGCGGAGTGCACGTCCACACGGTCGAGTCCTGGAGCGGCGAACCGATCGACGCCCGGCCCAAGGAGATGCGCGCAGCACTCGAAGCCTCGCTCACCGCCTGGCTCCAGCACCTCAAGCAGACCGCCGAGCGGCCCGCCGCCCGCCGGTGAACCACCCCACCGACACCTCACGAGTCACATCGCCGACACACCGCGCCAGAAGGAGACATCACCATGACGACGTACCTCACCGGCCACTACACCCCTGTCGTCGACGAGCTCACCTCGTCGCAGCTCGTGGTCGAGGGCACCCTGCCGCCCGAGCTCAGCGGCCGGCTCATCCGCAACAGTCACAACCCCAAGCCCGGTGTGACGCCCACCCATTGGTTCAAGGGCAGCGGCATGGTCCACGGCCTGCGGCTGCGCGACGGCAAGGCCGAGTGGTACCGCAATCGGTGGGTCCACACGCCCGCCCTGGACGGCGCCCCCTACATGACCGACCGGGGTCCGGATCTCACCGCGAGCACCGCGGGCACCCATGTGATCGAGCACGCCGGCCGGCTGCTGGCCCTGTGCGAGTCGAACCTTCCCTTCGAACTGACACGGGGCCTGGACACGGTCGGGGCTTACGACTTCGGCGGAAAGCTGACGACGGCCATGACCGCCCACCCCAAGGAGGACCCGCTCACCGGCGAACTGCACTTCTTCGGTTCGTCCCCCTTCCCGCCGTTCCTGACCTACCACGTCGCATCGGCGAACGGCGACATCCTCTTCAGCGCCGAAGTTCCGGGCGCGAGCGCCGCGTTGAAGCACGACTTCGCCATCACCACGAACCATGTCGTGTTCCTGGAGATGTCCGTGACCTTCGATCCGAACGAGCACTCGGGCATCCCGTACGGCTGGAGCGACACACAGCAGCCGCGGATCGGGGTCATGCCGCGCGGGGCCGGCGGAGCGGCCGGAACGACGTGGTACGACATAGCGCCCGGCTGTGCGCTGCACCTCGCGAACGCCTATGAGGACGAGCGGGGACGGATCGTGGTGGAGGGGCCGTGCGTCGACCGATCGGGCTGGCGCCGGTCGTGGAACTTCTGGGCCGGCAGGATCGACGAGCCCGGTGCGGAGTCCGCCGCGGGCTCCCATCTGCGTCGCTGGACGGTCGATCCGTCGGCGAAGCGGGTCACGGAGGAGCAGATCGACGATCTGGTCGTGGAGTTCCCGACCATCAACGGCGAACTCACGGGCCGTGAGCACCGCTTCCACTACGCCGTCTCGTACCCGGACGACCAGGGCATCGGCAACCACGGCGTGGTGAAGTACGACCGGAAGACGGGGGCCCGGCAGATCCATCACGTGGGGACCGGTCAACTGCCCAGTGAAGCGGTCTTCGTGCCCGCGGCCGGTGCGTCCGACGCCGACGAGGACGGCGGCTATCTCCTCACCGCCGTCAGCGACTTGAACCGCGACGCCTCCAGGCTGCTGGTGCTCGACGCCTCGGACGTCGCCGGCCCGCCGGTGGCCACCGTCCGTCTGCCCCGGCGGGTGCCCGCGACCATCCACGGCTCGTGGGTGCCGGACGGCGACACCGACGACTGACGGCTGAGGGCTGAGGGCTGAGGGCTGACGGCTGACCGCTGACGGCCCGGTGAGCCCCGTGGCCCGGGGGCGGGCCTAGCCGGGCCCCGGCCCCATAGGGCAGTGGCCCGGGGCCCCCCCCCGGAAAAGGGTTGCCCGAAAAGGTAAAAGGGGGGGGT